>JBBDZE010000035.1:20124-57509 GCA_040900345.1 Candidatus Spechtbacterales bacterium | reverse complement strand
CCCCCCCCCATCTGCTGACGACCCACCTCATTGCGAGGTGTTTTTTGTTGGAGTAAGCTGTAGGTAGCTATGAGCTTCGTTCGCAGTGGCAGCATCTTCGCGAGATCGAGGCGATCTACAAAAGGCAGTCGCTCAGTTTTTCGCAAAAATTTTCAAACGAAAAGAATAGTATGGAAATAGAAGCTCGGTTTATAAACCTGGACCAGAAAGAAGTGGAAGAAAAACTTGTCCGCGCGGGTGCTAAGAAAGTTTCGGATAAGTTTTTCAAAGAGAAGCTTTTTTACCACAACACCGACACCTGGATTGCCCGCAACCGCCGCATCCGCGTGCGCGACGACGGCGCCACCGTGCGCCTTACCTATAAAGAGAACGAGGTGGACACGGTGGACGGCACCACAGAAATTGAGTTTGAGGTATCATCGGCCGAGGCGGCCGCCGAGTTTATTTTGGCACTGGATATCCCCTTGCGCCGCTACCAGGAGAAGAAGCGCATCACCTACAAGCTGGACGACATTACCTTTGACTTGGATTTTTGGCCCAAAATTCCCATGGTGCTGGAAATTGAAGCACCCAGTGAGGAGGCGGTGCGCAAAGGCGCGGACTTACTAGGTTTGGACTGGAACGATGCAATTTTTGTGGATCAGTCGGTCTTGCACAAAAAGTATTACGGGATTGATTTGAGAAATACGGAGAGGTATGTGTTTTAAAATTAGGTGTTAGGTTTTAGGTGATAGGCACTAGGTTCTAGTTGCTAGGGGCTAGGTTCTAGGGAAGAGAATCATGGTTAGTGAGGAGTCTATGAATAAAAAACGGAAAATATTTTTTGTAATGGCGGGCGGCGGTCACGATACTGACCGTCATTATTACGATACTATTCTAAACAAACGACCAGTATCCGATTTTTCTAGATTTCTAGGATTAGAAGAGAAAAATATTCTAGAAGAGTATGCTCATGGGCGTCCTTATGCCGTCTGGGGAGCAGTTCCTGGTGTTAGTAATATTAGGAACTGGGAGGCAATGGAAGCGGGAGATTACGTAATGGTTTATCGAAGAGGCAAAATAATTCTTGCGGCAGAGATTGGCATGAAAATACGAAATGCCGCTCTTGCTGAATATTTTTGGCAGAAAGATTCTAATGGAAAGACGTGGGAATTAATCTACTTCATGATTAATGAGGTTGACTTTAGTGTTGACATTGAAAAGCTCAATGAATACCTGGGTTATCAAAGGAAGTATCATCCGCAAGGATTTATGGCCGTAGATCAGACAAAGGCCGATAGGATTTTGAGTGACTACGGGGATTTGATTTCTCTTCTTCAGAAATTACAGAGTGGCGAACGGGTTGAAAAAATTGAAATTGATAAAGGGAGGATATTTGAGGCGGTTGACGAAGAAATTAAGAAGCAACCTACAGAGCACAGCGAGATGCAATGGCGACTTATTCGGTTAGGCCTACGCTCGCATTTCGATGTTTGGGTTCCAGAAAATGACAAGGGAAAGGAGTATAATGGGGAGGTTTTTAGGCCTATGGTTTTGGAGGATTTCCATGAAACCTTGGATGTCCCTATCTATATAAAGAATATAGATGCAGTTTGGAAGCTCGGGCAATCTGTGAAGGCTGCTTTTGAGGTGGAAAATTCAACCTCGGTATACTCAGGTATTCTTAGGCTTTCTGATTTGCGAGCCCTTACCCCCAACTCTAATTACCCGTTATTTATAGTTGCTCCGAGAGAGCGTCGGAAGAAAGTTTTTAATGAGTTACAACGGCCGACTTTCTCGAATTCATACCTTGAACTAGACAGGGTCGTTAAGTACCTTTCTTATGATTCCATTCGAGATCTTGATGAAACAGTCAAGGAGGATAGCTCGAGATTTGACATCGATTGGCTATTGCAGAGGGCCGAGGTAGTCACTAGGTAATATCTTATCCCGTAGTTGGGTAAGCGCTAGCCGGCGCGTGCATTGAAGGGGAAGCGTAAATTAGAAAGGAAGAGGTATACGGAGCTATGGAATATCTTGTAATGGTAAAAATCGTAGGTCCTTATTTTCCTCAACGTCGAGCTAGGCTTATTGGGGGGTGTCGTATTCAGTTGGGACAGTATAAATAGACGGGAGGTAGGTCTGTTCGGAACTGAAATAGCAAAAAGGTAACTATAGAAATGAGACGTAAAAAGTTTGATGCAGATGGGTATTGGGCATCAAAATCCGTCTGTTCGGTGTGTCGGGCGCGTAAGGTTAAACAAGGTAGAATTTGTTGGGAGTGTAAGAAAGCGAAAGAGAAAATAAACACCAGGTCTTCGGACAAAACCAGAAACAAAATGGCTAAAGTTACACAAAATCAAGCAAGCGAAATAGAGAATGAAGATGTGAACACTCCAGTACTAGAGAGCGACTTTAACATAGAAGTTTCTGCCGAAGCACAAAATAAAATAGTGCGCCTTTTTGGCTATCTAGAAAAAGTTTTGTCACTGGACGATGTAGTGGTCCGTGATTTCAAAACTGCAATTGCGCCGCCTTCTCCATGGTGGCTTGCGGATTATCCACGCGACCTGGACAACCTTTACATTCGTCCTTTCGATACTGACAAAGAGTCTCACGACTCAGGTGCACAGACAGCGTGGCTAGAAGTGGAGAAGAAAAATATTGAAGCCGCTCCAGCTTTGCCAGAGGAGCTTGTGGAGTGGGTTTCTGAAGTTACGCCATTGGAAGAACCAAGACCGCTAGAGAAAGTCGATAGAAAGGTGCGATTTGATACTAGTAAAAATCGAGTAAAAGATTTCAAGGAATTCCGAAAGGATTTTGAACAAGGAAATCAGATGCCTGAATCTTTGCAAAATTGGGTAGTACCAAAACCAAACAAACTACCCGAAATAATCGAGGTGAGATACATTCCCGACTATTGGACGGATTACCTTGAACTTGCACAATTGCTCAACGGTTATATAGAAAACGAATGGAAAGAATGGGCTGATCGAGTAAAAAAAGTTTACAAGGCGAATCTTTTATATGACCAGCTTTATGCCTTGCGTCTTCTTCTAAAAAGTGAGGGGGATGAATATGAATTGTTGCTCGGTCATGGTGTTTTGACTTGGGAAAATCAAGAGACTGGAACCATTTACGCTCCTATTTTCTTAACGCCTTTAACGCTAGAATTTGATGCATCGAAAAGAGCAATCGAGATCAACCCCGATCCAATGTTTAGGAGCTTTGTCGAAATCAGCCCTGTCTCGGAAATGGATAATCCGGCAGAAATTGACCTTGATGCTTGGATGGGAGTAATTAACACCAATCCGTTCGACTTTTGGCATTTAGAAACCCTCAAGTCTCAAGTAAATATTTTTTTGAACTATCTCTCGCCTGATAGCGAGAACAACTTTAGTGACGAAATAAGTACAGCACCAACTGTCACAGATAATCCGAGCATTTGGAATTCACCAGTGATTTTTGTACGGAAAAGAACAAATAGCCTGTGGTCAAAGTATGCAGAAAAAATTCGTAGAGATATTGAGCAGAACGACGCAAAATCAACAGAGTTTATCAATGACCTTATTGGAGAGAATGACGAACAAGACGGCGTTCGCGTTGTTGAAGGCAGCGATCAAAATCAAGATATTGCGCTAAAAGAAGCCGAATTATTTTTCCCGCTACCTTGGAATGATGAGCAGAAAAGAATTGCTGAACGCTTAGAAACAAATTACGGCGTTGTAGTTAAGGGGCCTCCGGGCACTGGGAAAAGTCATACAATCGCAAACCTAGTTGCACGCTTTCTGTCGCAGGGTAAAACTGTTTTGGTCACCTCCCAAACAAGCAAAGCGTTAGAGGTTTTACGCGATAAATTGCCAGAAGATATCCGCAGCCTTACAGTCTCACAACTTCAGCAAACGGTACGTCGCGACGAAATTTTGCAGCAATCCATAGCAGAAATAAGCTCAAATTTAAGCGAACGTCGTACAAAATTCAGCGAAAGCAAAGTTGAAGCAGTTAGAAGAGAACTTGCACGAACACGTGAAGAAAAGGCTGTCATCGCGAATAAAATTCGCCAGTATATTCTTACCGATTCAACTGAGAAGTTGCACATAAACGGCGATGAGGTAAGCCCAATAGAAGCGGCCGGGTTGGTTAGTGAACATTCAGCAAACGAAAATCTATCATGGTTTACTGATAATATTCATTTTGACACCGATCTCGATTTTACGACCGATGATTTAAAAACTGCCTATCGCCTACTCCTAGAGCTCAGCAAGGAAGATAGAAATCTCCATAAATTTAGTTTGCCCGATTTAACAATCTTACCAAACGAGGATGTTGTCCTCGGTGCTTTTTTTGAATTTCGAGAATTAAATTCGAAATCAAAAATATCGGGAAAAGCATTCGGTTCATTTGCTATAAAAGCAGATCAAGACGAACTAGAAAAACTGTGGGAAATGTTAAACAATGCGCGAAAAGTCCTGGTTTCGGTCAACAATAACTACGAATACGAGATTTTCGATGCCTGCATAAAGAGCAAGAATGAGCGCGACAAATGGACGGTTATTTTAAACAAGATTGCTGAAAAAACAGAATCTGTAGCACAAACAAGACAAAAATTAATTGGGCATGAGATTTTCGGCTCATTATCTTTATCCATTAACGACTTAGTGGATGCTGTGGCGGAGTTGAAAAGAAAAGTTGCTGGGAAAACCAAGCTGGGTACTTTTGGAAAATTGCTTCTTTCCACAAATGCCAAAAAAGTTTTAGAGGCATATAACGTTGATGGACGATCACCCGATTCTTCTGACAGAGTGCAAATTTTATATGAGCAAATTTCAGCAGAACAGGCTGAAAGAGAAATTAAAACTATTCTGAGTCAAAGTTTTAGTGGGCTCAAAGGAAAGCCGGATTTGCCTGACATAAATTTGGACGTTGTACAGCTTGAGGTTTTAGTTACTGGTATCAAGAGATTATCTAATTACCATGACGACTTTTTGCCTATCCAAGAATCTTTTCAAAAGATCAAACAGCTTTCGGATTTGTCATTCGCAAAGCTCGAAGATATTGATTCGGCAAAAGAACTAATTATTTCAAGCGTAGCAAAATTCGGATTATCTAAGCTCGATATAACGTTTTCCGAGTGGATTCATCTCATTGGAGATTCTACAAGATTACTCGACATTAAAACTAAACTTATTCAGGCGATAGAAAAACGGAACGGTACTGCTTGGAAAAAAGCGATTGAGGAGTTAGCTATACTGTTTGAGAATAGAGAACGCGCAATACGGCTAAATGAAATTGCCGAAAAAATTAAAAAGCATGCTCCCAATCTATATCAAGACATTGTTGGACTTGCAGATCAAAAGAAAAAATTTAATTGTCCCGACAATCTCGAACTGGTTTGGGAAATTGCCCGCTTGGAATCTTGGTTAGATGAAATTTACAACCACATAAGCGTTGACGAACTCCAAGGCCAGCACGAGCGTCTTACAAAGAAAGAACTTCAGCTCAACTCAGAACTAGTCACAATTCTTGCGTGGCAGCGGCAGATTGATAGGGTTACAGAAAAGCAACGCGCTGCTTTGATGGCATGGTCGCATGCAATGAAGAAGTACGGCAAAGGTACAGGTAAATATGCTTCGAAGTGGCTTCGCGATGCACAAGACTCTCTCGTTGAGGCAAAAAACGCCGTTCCGGTTTGGATTATGCCGCTACATCGTGCGGCGCAAATGTTTTCTGATCCAAAAGCAGGAATGTTTGATGTGGTTATATTTGACGAAGCAAGTCAATGCGATATTCGTGCCTTAACTATTGCTTATCTAGGTAAGAAACTGTTAGTCGTCGGTGATCCAGATCAGATTAGCCCAGCAGGTATTTTCCAAGATCAAGGAAGAGTGTTCGAACTCATTTCAAGGCTCCTATACGATATACCACACAAGGGCAATTTCTCTATCACATCGAGTCTGTTTGAGTTGGCACAAATCAGAATTTCAAACATGATTCAGCTCAAGGAGCACTTTAGATCTGTTCCGGAGATTATTGCTTTCAGCAATCATCATATCTATGAAGGAAGGCTGGAACCTCTGCGGCACCCGAATCCTAAGGGATTACTGAAACCCGCCTTGGTCCCTAAGCTAGTTGAGGGTGGTTATCAAAACACAAATAACAAAGTGAACGAGCCGGAAGCAAGGGAGATTGTTGAGAAAATTGCCGAGTTAATTGAAGACCCTAACTATCAGCAAAGGCCGAATGGCCATCTTTGCACTTTTGGTGTAATTTCACTTCTTGCAGAGGATCAAGCAAAGTATATAAAGGAGTTGCTACTCAAACATCCTAAAATTGGCGAGAAAGTTATTGAGGAACGCAATATAACTTGTGGTGACGCATACGCATTTCAGGGGGATGAAAGAGACGTGATGTTCCTATCGATGGTAAAAGCTTTGGATCCAAATAACCCTGACGATACCGTACGAGCTGTGGCCGATAAAGGAACCGCTCAGAGATTTAACGTCGCCGCTACGCGAGGTCGGGATCAGGTATTTCTTTACCACTCAATTCCGCTTGAGGAATTTAAGAATCAAAATGATTGGAGATACAAGCTATTAAATTGGTATTACGATCCGCAAACCGAGGAGTTGGAAGCAGGTCGGAAAGCACTCAAAAAGGAATTTGATAACGGGAGAGCGTCACAATTTTCCTACGAAGTCGGCAATCTCATTATAAATCGAGGTTATCAAGTGATTCCTGAGTACCCTGTCATCGGATATCGCATCGATCTTGTTGTTCAGGGGGAAAATGCTCGCTTGGCGGTTGAATGTGATGGTGACCAATATCACACCCTAGAAAACTGGGAGGCAGACCAAACAAGAGAAAGGCAATTGCGTCGTGCAGGTTGGGAATTTTGGCGTATAAGCGGCGGCTCTTTTTACCGCCATAAAGATAAGGCACTCGATAGTTTGTGGGAGAAGTTGGATGAATTAAAAATAAAACCTCTTACTGATCAATAAAATGCAGGCATTAGTTTCAAAAACGAAATTTTTGGAATTTCTGATGTGTCCCAAAAATACATGGCTTAAATTGCATAAACGAGAGCTTTTAGATCAGTTTTCACTATCACCCTTTGAGCTTCAATTAGTTGAGCAAGGGAATGAAGTAGAGTCGTGCGCCCGTAATCTATTCCCCGGGGGTGTTCAGGTGGTTGAAACTGGGGATGAGGCTGTGCACGAAACTGAGCGCCTGATGCTCTCAAAAGTGTCAACAATTTTCCAAGCAACTTTTGTAACTGACGGATTTATAGCAAAAGTAGATGCGCTTGAGTACGATGCTGAAAAAGACTGCTGGAACATCTGTGAAGTGAAAGGAGCCAATTCTATAAGAGAAAACGGTGGTGATAGAGACCACATAGACGACCTTGCGTTTCAAAGGTCAGTACTTATGCGTGCCAAGGTCCCTCTAGGCAGATGCTTCCTTGTGTATCTAAATAAGGAATATATCCGTGTAGGCGATCTGGTAATTGAGGAGATGTTTAAGAAAGAAGACGTGACAGAGAAGATAACAGATCGCCTTGTTGGGATTGAACCAAAGATGGAGGCTGCACTTGAATTTCTCACACGAGAAGACGAGCCAGGGACAGGCTGCGATTGTCACCTTACTGGAAGAAGTACCCATTGTTCAACATTTAAATATTCACACTCTGAAGTTCCGGATTATTCGATACATGATTTGGCTCGTATTGGTAATAGTAAGAAAAAATTGATAGCAATGGTCGAACGAGGGATATATGCCATTGAGGATATTCCAGATGACATTACACTCAGCGTAATACAAGCAAACCAAGTGCAGGTTCACTTGACTCAAAAATCAATCATTGAAATTGAGAAGATACGGGATGAGTTAGGTTCACTCACGTTTCCCCTCTATTTTCTTGACTACGAAACATTTGCGCCCGCTATACCAATGTTTACTGGATATAGTCCCTACCAACGAATTCCATTTCAGTTTTCACTGCATATCTTGAATGATCCATCCAGCAAGCCTGAGCATGTTGAATATTTGCACGAGGAGGCATCGGATCCTTCTGAAATGGTTATTGAGTTACTTACACAACACATACAACCAGGAGGAAGCGTTATTTCTTGGAATAAGAGCTTTGAACAAGGAGTTAATAAAGAAATGGCCACTCGGCATCCGGCACATCGGGTGGCTTTGGAGCGCATCAATGCAGATATGTATGATCTACAAGATATTTTCAAAAAACAATACTATGTGCATCCTGATTTTCGCGGGAAGACATCCATAAAGAAAGTATTCCCCGCGTTAGTAGATGGGGCTCAACACTCAGACCTTAGTATCCAAGAAGGCGGGCAAGCATCTGATGCTTGGTGGCAAATGATATCATCCACAACTTCCGATGTAGAGCGTGCACAAATTTCGCAAGACCTTAAGGAATATTGTAAACTTGATACATATGCAATGTTTAAAATCTGGAAGCATTTATATTCCTAATGTCATTGTTAGGTAAAAATCGTATAGTCTAAATTATGCAAGATAATAGAGATTTAGACGTAGAAGGTCAGGATCATGCAGATGAAATGTGGGCACAAGGACTGTGCTTAACATGCAGTGAACCAAATGATCGAAAAAATCAGAACCTCCGCACCTGCAGTAGGTGCGGAGGTAAAAGAGCTGGAAGAACCTGATTTCGGAAGACCAGGGAAATAAAATTGGGGGAGAGCCCCGTCCGCGTCAGCGGGTAGGGTTTGTGTGCGCATGGGTGCGAAGGAGCAACGCAAGTAAATAAATAGCCCACAAAAATTTTAGGGCGAACCGTAATTTATATGAACCCCTTCCCATACATTCTCATCACCATAATTACCGCAGCGGCCGCGGTTTTGTGGCTGGCGCGGCGGGGGGCACAAAAGCGCGGGACTTCAACTGCCCAAGAACTTTCGGGGATGTGTCGGGCGGCTATGGATCAGACCATTCGCAAGAATGCGAACAAGCAAAAAATAATGGAGCTTTTCGCGCAGAACCCCGAGCTTTCAAATGCCGACATTCGGGATGAGTTGGGCGTAACGGACCGCACAGTCGTGCGGTATATGGATGAGTTGGAGCGGGCGGGGGCTTGTCATTTCTGTCGCTATCTAGCCGTTTAGGTTTGGGTGGGAAGCGGCCGTTTTTGCTATTGACAAACTTATCACTTTATGCTATTATTATAACAGTAACGTGAGGGAGATTGGCGGGGGGCACAGGGTTCTCTGTCAAGGACTTCTTTGCGGGAAGGATACTATCGTGTTTGCTGAGATTGGCGTCGTGGTCCTCGGGGTAATGTGTGCGTTCCTGATCTGGCAGGATCGGCAGATCTGGGGGCGGGTGGAGCACCTTGTGGAGGGCCGCAGGCTGTCCACGCTGCTGAAGCTCGACTCGTCGAGCTTCAAGCTCGATCCAGACAGGTTTGAGCCGAACAAGCAGGAGCTGCTGACGAGGTGCGTCAGCCTCGTCGGCACCAAGCAGGCCGCCCACCCAAGTCCGTCGACCGAGGCCTATAAGATTCTGGACATCAGCGGCCTCGCGGACTTCCTCTCTGGAGGGACCAAGGGCTCCGTTCAAGAAGCACTGGCCCGCTTGATCGCCAACGGCGACCAGGAGGGGCAGCGCGAGCTCCTACGGGAGGTCGTAAACCAGATGTAGTCCCTTCGGGGACAAGGCCGGCGAGGAAATGTTCTTCGGAACAAACTACTCGCCGGCTCTTTGATTTGGGCTGTTCGGTATACAATGAAGGCAATGCAAAAATCCATGCGCCCTTAGAGGCCCGGGGGCTTGTTTTCATGCCCCGTTTTGCGTATGCTGGGGGCGAGTCGAGCCAATCCGAGTGGCCAGAACGCGGCTAGCAAATCCGTACATGAGGGGAGAGGTCATGGACCCGAGTCATATTGAAGTCGCGGCGGCATATCTGACGATGGGGGCGGCTTCGCTTCTGTTTCTGATCAGCGCGCTGTACATTGCCGAGGTGATGCTGAAGCGCATCAACAGCGGGAAGCGAACGCGTCGTCTTGTACCGCGCTTCGCCCGAGCGGAATCGAGCGATGATGAGGAGGGCGAGGAGATCTCGGAGGAGTAGTTGATAAGTCGAGCGAACAATTGAACATTTAGGCCGTGAGCAAAGAGGAGTTCGCGGCCAAGGCCCCTGCACGTCAGGGGCCTTGTCATTTTTGCCGCTACCTAGCCGTTTATTGTGGGCTGGGTAGTTGACTAGGCTCTTTAAATGGAGTATTTTGCAAGCATAGAAGTTCTGACATCGTGTCGCATGAGTTGGAGCAAGAATGATATACTCGTTGAGACGCTTGGAAGCGCAGGGGCTTTTCCTGCGGGCGCTGTGTGACAAGGTTACACAAGCGGTGCAGGGCGACGAGCACGCTGGGGGCTTCCAAGTCATCTCTGGTGTAGATGGCAAGGTCATAAGCGACCTCGTGTACTGTCTGACGTGGCGAAAACGGAATCAGTCGGAGGGACTGCCTCCTGACGCGGACGTAGTCGGCCTGGGATATGGGATTGCAGAGGCCATCATCACATTTGCACAGAACCCGGCCGAAGCCGATGATCTGATGTTCCGACTGATCGCGCGACTCCTCGAGCGGCTCAAGGTCAGCATCAGGGAGATGCGAGAGAACTAGGCAAGAGTTCTTGGTTAGCAGGGCGAGTATCAGAGCCCCTGAAGCCGTCCCACGAGAACGAAAAGCCGTTCCCGAGAGGACGGCTTTTCGTTTTTAAGACGGAGGCGATGCTACAATAACTGCATGCAAAAATCCATCCGGCTTAAAGACAAGGCGGTCGCGTACCAGGTGCGTAGGCATCGGCGGGCGCGGCGAGTGAAGCTGTCGGTGTATCCGGGTGGCCGCTGCGTGGTTACACTGCCCTGGCGAGTGAGTGAGCGGGCGGCCGAGGCGTTTGTGCTACAGCAGGCCGACTGGCTGCTTGCCAAGCTTGCCTATTTTGAACAGTTCAAAGGCACGGCGCTTTCCAAAGGCAGCCGAGCAGAGTATCTGCGTTTGAAAGAGGCGGCGCGCGCGTTTGTGCAAAGTCGTTTGGCGCACTTCAATGCGGAAGGCGACTTTGCATATAACAAAGTGAGTATTAAAAATCAGAAGACCTGCTGGGGGAGCTGTTCCAAAAAGCAGAACCTCAACTTCAATTACCGGCTCCTCTTGCTGCCGGCCGAACTTGCCGATTATGTTATTGTGCACGAATTGTGCCACCTCAAAGTGCTGAACCACTCGCCAAAGTTTTGGGCGAGCGTTGCGGCTATTCTCCCCGACTACCAAACCCTTCGTGCCCAACTGCGCACGCGGGCGGTTGCGTAGGCAAGGGCATACATATGTATAGACGCGTGATTTTTTTAGTGCTATAAATCCCCTAATACGGGAGAGCGTAGCGGAGGGACAACGGCAGTGACGAGTCAAACGCGGACCGATGAAAAGGTCGGCGATCTGCGAGGACGTGCCGGCTACAGCCCGGCCGGCGTGCTGAAGATTCTGCAGCCTCGCGGATTCTTCGAAGGAGGAACAGAAGAATTCGTAAAGTTCGAGGCGCTGACGGTGACGGCGGCTCAGGCTTCGCATGGAACGAAGCTTGAGGCCTACCGCAATGTCCTCAAGGCGCTGAGCAAGGGTGCCACCATCCACGATGATGAGATGTGGACCGATGCCTATGTCAGCGGTTTTACCGGGGGGCATCGGGGACGTTTTCGTATCGCCGATCAGGGCAGGGGAAAGGTCTTCCTAGATCGGGTGGGCGAGGGTGAGCCGCGCTCACTAGAACTGCCCCATTCGGTATTTCGGCAGACCTTCGTGCCGATTCCACCACCCGTTCAGGAAGCTCCTTCCAACGGAAATCATCCGGTGGGATCTGTGGGCAGTAGCGGGCATTCGGCGCTGCCGCCAAAAGTCCACGCTGGTTCAGAAAGGCCCGCAGGGCAGGAAACGTCGAGGCCGAATGATGTTTCGGTGCCGGCGGGGCCTGCCCCGCCGCCCAAGCAGCCTCCGATCGAACGCTCGAGGAGACGGGGCGCCGCATTTCGAGCTCCTTCAGCAGAGCGGCTGAGGGTCCTTTTTGCCGACGGTGCTACCAATGAGAGCATCAAGGCGGTGGCCGCCTGCATCGGGTCCGAGCGGGCAGCCGAGATATACGGCCTCACCATTTCTCAGATGCAGGCAGTGTTGGAGGCCCTCGGAGTTGAACGGGAATTTCCCGGGAAGCGCTACGAGGGGGTGCTGTCGCCCGACATTTACCCCTATCCCAACAAAAAGGGGGAGGGGCAGTCGACAGGACCTGCGGCAGCCAGCGGGAGTGAGGGGGCTGACGAGCCTTCGCATGCTTCTCCTTCACATTCTGATTCTTCGGCGGCTGCTATGCCTCTGCCAACGAGACCTGTGGTGTCGAGGGAGAACCCAACCCCGCAGACACCAAGGGTGGAAGGGGAAGCGTCAGGGGCGCGGTTTGAAGGAACGCCCAACGATCGCGTGTATTTCAAGCGGATGCTGGAAGAGCGTCTTCGGCAAGCGCTTAAAGAGCTTGCTGGACTTGAGGGCGAGCAGAAGGAGCTCGCGCAGCGTGGAGAAGCGTTGGGGACCAGCATTGCGGCAACTACAAAGCGCATTACCGCGCTCCGTGAGGTACTGGAATTTGAAAGCGACGAGTGAAAGGCTTGCCTCACTGCAAATAGGCCCCGCCGGCAATACGCTGGCGGGGCCTTTCAAGTTTTATATATTACTAAGAAATACAACAGCCCCCGGCGCATGCGCCGGGGGCTGTGAGTGCTCGTGCGACCATGCGGCCGAGAGCTAGAAGAGCTGGGTTGTTAGCCGGTGGCTGGTACGACTACGTGTTTGTCTTCGATGGTCATGGTGCCCGAGCCAAGAATGCCACGGCTGAAAGTAATTTGCGCAGCGAACCGAATGGCGGGGGTGTCCATGACGACCTCCCACTCATCCCACCCGACTCTGGTAAGTGAGGTCACGCGCTCTGTGACGACGGGACCTCCTGCGAGTTGGAAGGTGACCAGATTGGCGTGCCGCTGGTGGGTGGGGCCGAAGAGCGAGGGGACGATCTCTCCGAGTGTTGGCGCCTTGTCAATGTGAAAGGCCTGCGCTGACATAGGTATTCCTTTCTGCTCCGAACAAGCCGAGGCGCTTCGCTCCTACCGATAGCTTGGACGGCCTTCCGGCGGGCGTTCCAGCCGTATCTCGATTGGGTCGCCAATGGGAGAGACGACCCCCTTTTGGCTTTGGTTGCTGAGCAGGATTTCCACCTGCGCCCGCTCGAAAACGAGTGGAACGCCGACAAAGCCATTCCCTGAAAGACGGACCAGCGTCGCCTTGAAGTAGATAATGCCCCGCTCATCTTGAATGCCAGTGCCCGGCGGACCGGCAATGGTTACCAGGGCTCGTGTCCAGCGCTCATCTTCGAGGGGTAGTTCGTACGTTTCCGAGGGTTCGTCTCGCTGCCAGCAGGTGCGGATGTCGATTGTGCAGGGAGGAGCCGTAACGAGCGCTCCCATGAACCAGTATACTTCATCGTGGCTTCTCACGGGCGGCTCCTACTTTCGCGTGCCGCAGAGCACCTTTACATTGAAAAGGATTGGTTTAGGTATACGATGAACCGGAGCGCTCGTCAAGGAGAGCGGGCGGGGTGCTATACTATCAGTATATATGGGGCGATATTTTACGAAGAAGAATAGGGTACTCATTGCCGGTCTTTTGGTGCTTGCTGTGGCGGGTGGTATGTTGGTATTTCGCGACCAGATTATTACCACCATTTTGTTTAACGCTCAGGACGTGCCGCAGGATGTTGAGGAGGGCGTGCGCGGCGGTGAGGACGTGGCCGTAGTTGCCGAAGGCCTGACCATCCCCTGGGAAATTGCCTTTTTGCCAAACGGAGACATGCTGGTGACCGAGCGGCCCGGGCGGCTCGTGCGCATTGGCCAAGACCGCACAGTATTTGAAATTGACGGCGTGCGCCACGTGGGCGAAGGCGGGCTGTTGGGGCTGGCGCTTCATCCCAATTTTGAGCAGAACCGCTACCTCTATTTATATATGACCACGCAGGAGAGTGGCGGGCTGACCAACCGGGTGGAGCGCTACCGGTTTGAAAACGACACTCTGGCTGACCGCACGGAAATTATCGCGGGCATCCCCGGTGCTTCGTTCCATGATGGCGGGCGTATTGCGTTTGGCTCGGATGGGCTTTTGTATATCACCACGGGAGACGCGGGGAATGAACAGTGGGCCCAGGAGCCAGATGTGCTTGCCGGGAAAATACTGCGCCTCAATGATGATGGCTCTATTCCCGACGCCAACCCCTTTGGGAACGAGATTTATTCGTGGGGGCATCGTAACCCGCAGGGCTTGGCCTGGGACGATACGGGCCAACTGTGGGCAACCGAACACGGCCGTTCGGGCGTGCAGTCGGGGTTTGATGAGCTCAACCGCATTATGGACGGCAGCAACTATGGCTGGCCGGAGATTGAAGGCGATGAGACCGGGCACGCGATGGTAGCACCGGTCATTCACTCGGGCGCCGATTATACCTGGGCGCCGGGGGGAATGGCGTATTTTGAAGGAAGCATCTTTTTTGCCGGCCTGCGCGGTTCGGCGTTATACGAGGCCGTGCTCGACCCTCCTTCGTCAGAAACTACGGAAGGGCGCCGCGTGGCGGAATTGAAAGCGCACTTCGTGAATGAGTTTGGCCGCCTGCGAGCGGTGACTCTCGGCCCCGACCCTTCGAGGGCCTCAGGGCAGGTGCTCTATATCTCCACCAGCAACCGTGACGGGCGGGGCCGCGTGAACGCAGGGGACGACAAAATTATCCGCATTAATCCCCGGGTGTTTACGGAGTGAGGATAGAAAAGGACCCCACCCCAAGCGCTCGTTTTTAGCAGTGTATAATACAATATATTACTGAGTTGCTTGGAACGACTTTTCATGAAGAAACTTTTGACTGCCAAAGGCGTTTCGCTCGACCGTACGGTGCTGGGCATGGTGGTGGTGTGGTGGGCGGCAATCAACGCATTCGCCTACACGGTATTCAACCGCTTCCATTTGGAACCTGACACTGCCTACTTGTGGATGCGCCACCATAGCATATGGCCCGAACCGAGCTGGGACTTCATTGGTATGCACGCGCGGTGGGATTCGGGCTGGTATTTGGATATCGTCCAGCATGGCTATCAGTATTTAGGGCCGGGTGAGCTGGCCAATATCGTATTCTTTCCGCTGTATCCCTTCTTAATGAAGGTAGTAGGCATTGCCCTGGCCGAAAGCTACGTGCTGGCCGGGTGGCTTATCAGTAGCGTAGCCCTCGTTGGCGCCGCCGTAATGTTGGCGCGGCTCGTGCGCGACTTTCACCCCAAGGCCGACCCGATATTTGCGGTGGTGGCGATGCTTGTTTTTCCCACCGCGATATTTTTGAACGCCGTCTACACCGAATCGTTCTTTTTGTTGTTGTCTATTTCGGCCGTATACGCGGTTCGTAAACGCGCGTATGGGGTGGCGGGAGTATTGGGTCTGCTGGCCGCGCTGACGCGCGTGACGGGTGTGCTTTTGACCATTCCCCTGGTATGGGAGTACTGGCGCGAGCACGGCTATCGCGTGAGCGCTTTTTTGAAACCGAAGTTCCTCCCCCTGGCACTGCCCCCGCTGGGGACGCTGGGATTTTTTGCCTACCACTATATTGCGTTTGGCGACCCGTTCCTTTTCTTGAAGGTGGAAAGCTCGTGGGGGCGATCGTTTAATATCAACGAGGACCACTTTGACTTTTCGACCCACGCGGCCACCACGAACTTCGCACTCGACCTGATGTTTGTTGCCTTCGCGCTGGCCATGGTAGCATTCGTGATGTGGAAGGTGCGGCTCTCCTACGGCCTCTACATGATTGCAACATTGGCCGTGGCGTTGAGCACCGGCACTATGATGAGCATTGGCCGGTACATTTTGGTGCTTTTCCCCATGTTCATTGCTATTGCATATGTGAAAGCTCCGCACCTGCGGTTTGGCTGGCTGTTGACTTCTATATTGTTGTTGGCGCTCTACACCACGCTGTTCGTGCATGGGCTGTGGGCCGGATAAGAGGAGGCGCGCACCGTGTTTTAAAATACCTCTCGAATGAGCGACTACTACAATCCCAAACGCACCCGCAATATATTTGACCCGGCCGGCAGTAAGCCGTTCAAGCTGAGCCGTTCCAAGGTGGAGCTTTTTATGGAGTGCCCCCGCTGTTTTTATATGGACCGTCGCTTGGGGGTGGGGCGGCCGCCGGGGTTTCCCTTTAACCTCAACTCTGCGGTGGACACGTTGTTGAAAAAAGAGTTTGATATTCACCGGACAAATGGCACTCCCCATCCTCTCATTGCCCAATACGGCGTGGACGCGCGTCCCGTACCCCACGACAAGCTGAACGTGTGGCGGGAAAACTTCCAAGGCGTAGAATATCTGCACGAGCCCACGAACTTCATATTTTCCGGTGCCATTGATGATTTGTGGCAGGACTCGGATGGGAAGTATATCGTGGTGGATTACAAGGCCACCAGCAAGAACGAGGTAATTACTGCGCTGGATAAGGCCTGGCAGGACGGGTACAAACGGCAAATGGAAATGTACCAGTGGCTGCTGCGCAAAAATGAATTGCCGGTTTCCAACACGGGATACTTTGTGTACTGCAACGGTCGTACGGATGCGGCAGCGTTCGACGGCAGAATTGAGTTTGATATTACCCTTATTGCTCACGAGGGCGACGACTCATGGGTGGAAGGCGCGCTCACCCGCGCCCATGAATGTTTGATGGCCGAGGAGACGCCCCCCGCCAGCAACCGTTGTGACTACTGTGCCTATCGCGAGGCGGCAGCCGACGTACTGGGAGGGACGGGGTAGACAACCAAAAGCCGGACCACAGCGATCCGGCTTTTGGTTGAGGGGGGGCTAGGCCTCGGTGTCTTCCATAACCTCGTCCATTTTTTGGCCCATCTGAGCCATCTCTTCCTCGGAGACGCCCTCGAGTAGTTCAGGGTGCGTTTGGCGTCCGTGCTCAATGAGCTGCTGCTTGGTCTCCTGGCCAGCCTCACCTTGAGCGACGTAGTCGCAGTCTTTTCCCGAAACATTTTTACAAGATAGATGCTTCATGTCGTTGTGGCCGCCCGTTGCTTTTTATAAAAGCCGCAGGCAGAAGTTAAGGATATACTGCTAGGGTAGCGCGAACGTCAGTTGCGCGCAATGAGGCACGGCAACAATGCGGATGAAAGATATACACATCTTTTTTATGATGCATTGTGTCGTATAATAGAAGTACCAACGTGGGGGACATTGTCTTCCGCATATACAGCGTGAAAGCGTTGTCATGTCACCACCTCGGAGAAAGGTCGTCCTTAACTCGCTGCGCTCGCTAATGTTAGGTTCTAAGTAGTAGGCAATAGGTTGCAGAGGGCGAATGCAGTCCTCCCTAAAACCTACCCGCCATCCGCCAACCGGCGGAGGCGGACTAAAACCTAAACTCTGGTGTGAGCGAAGCGCCGCGCCCGCCAAAGCTACGCTTTAGCGTTGCGGGCGGGAACAATCACACATGGCAACCAAAAAACCTGCAGTGAAGAAACGAACGGCCAAGAGGCCGGCTGCAAAAAAGACGGCCGCAAAGCGGCCGGCGAAGAAAGCCGTGAAGCGAACGGTACGCAAGACGGCCGCCAAAAAGCCCGCGAAGAAGCGAACAGCCGCGCGCAAGCGATAGCGCCAAGCAGTTCTATACAAGAAAACTCTCACATAGTGGGAGTTTTCTTGTATAGAACTGCATACGATGGGGAAAACATTCACTCTTGCCAAGTGGTATACTATAAGGTGTTATACTTAATCTATTGAAATGGCACGTAAGCAAAAGCATCGAAGCTTTCGCTCTTCCGGACTGCGCGGCGAACATGACTATTTGGTAGCTGCGGCCGGACTTTTTCTGTTGGTCGCGACCATGCACGCCTTGCGCATTCTGTATGACACGGACGTTCGCATCGGCGAGTGGTCTGTTCCGCCTTGGGTGAGCATTGTTGCAGTCGTTGTGGCTGGCTACATGGGATGGCGCGGCTACAAGTTGAGCTCAAAGGCGAAGTAGTGGTTCCGCTTCTGCGGTATCTCTGAATAATGCTGGCACGGCGCGAACTTGCGAATATTTTGGTAGTGCCCACGGGCGTACTGGCCGTCCACTTGGTGATGGCCTACGTTGTGGGCATTTATCGTGCCTACCCGAGTTTTGATATTCCCATGCATACGGCCGGAGGCATCAGCATTGGTATTGCGGCCGTTCTGTTCATTCGCACTTTGCAGCGCAAGCGTAAGCTTCCCGCGTTGCCCTGGTGGTTCGTGGTGTTGTTTGCCGTTGCCATGACAGCGCTGGCCGCCACGCTGTGGGAGTTTTTTGAATTTTCTGCTGATAACCTCTACGCGCTGTCGCGCGAGTTTGGTTTTCCGCTGCCAGGTATTTTTGGAGAGGCATTTGAAGATTTGGGCCGGCGTAGCCTTTCCTTCCAGGAAGGCTTGCCCGACACGATGCTGGACATGGCCTTGGGCCTAGCGGGCGGCCTTTTGTCTTCGGCAACGACGGTGCTGGTAAAAAGGAAGTAATGAACTTGGCGAATCAGAAAGAAAGCGTATAGTGGGACAAAGTGAAGTAACTGTCTGCGGACATTCGTTATGACTCGATATCTTGTACTGATTGGCGCGTTGGTTCTTGGTGCCGCGTTTCTTGCGAGCGTGCCCGGCGCATCGGCGCAGGAAGGACCATCCCCCGTTTTTCCTATAACCTTCGGCTTTACTTCCTCAAAAATACCCAAGTGCTTATTCGCACGGGCAAACCGAAGCGTCGTTAAGTCAACCAAGTTCTTCTCCGCCCTAATAATTGCTTGGTCAAGATTGGCAGTAACATTCGTAAGAATGTCGGCAATAGGCCTGTCGGAACCTACCGCCTTTCGCAACCCGGTTGAACGCACATCAAGCCCCCTCCCCGTTAGAGATTGCGCTATGTCTTCTGACTCATCTAAAACGCGCTGAAGAGGAACGTGATTTTTATACGTCTTGTTGAGCAGGTCAAACAACTCTTTATCAATGACCTCTGCGTCTAAAAGAGTCTTTAGGGTTTTGCGGTTTAGTTCAGAGATACCCTCGGCTATTATTTTTACCTCCGCTTGGTGGGGCGAGCTTTCAATTGCCTTCAAAATCTGTTTCGCTTCTTGATTTTTGAGGCCAGCGGCTCCGTCGCCAAGCCTCGCGTTTCGCTCTAGGGCGTGTCTTGCGTGCAAAAAGCTATCAACCTCCCTACTCAACTCGTTATCAGCAACGCCCAGCTTCCTTGCAGTAGAAAGAATGGACTGGTCTATTTTTGTTACCGATTCTTTTGCCGCCCGAAGTCTTGCGTCAACCCTGCCGTCAAACAATGTACGGGCTTGGTCTATGTTTATATCGTCTGGTATGTCCGCACCCCGGACTACCTTCTCCTGTAATTTTCTCGCGCGAATGAAACTGTCCTGCACCGTCTCTCTTATATTTATCCAAACACCGCGAATACCCTCGGTCGCCTTTTTGTACTCTGCGTACTCTCTGGCTATTGACTCCGTTTTCGTTTTTCTGTTTAATGGGGGCAATGAAGAAAGAATCTCGCTCCGCTGCAATTCTTGGGCTGTTTCTCCTCCTACTCGGCTTCTTATTGGGAGTCTTTTCCCAACGGTCTGTAGAATACTCTGAACCTGCTCCTTACTCTTCCGAATTAGAGATGTATCGAGACCGTTAGTTGTCGCTTCGCCCACCTTTGACGCAACGCCTTGTGCAACATCGTCTGTTGCCCTTGCCACACCTCTTGTGGCACTTTGCGCTTCCCCTACCGCTTTTTTTTCAGCAAAAAAACCAACCTTTTGTCCAGGTGTTAGTAACCCACCCTTAATTGGCTGGCTTTCAGTTACTTTTCCAACTGCTCTGCTTCCTCCAAATAATCTTGAAGGTTCTTTTGATCCTCCTCGTCTAACTGACTCTCGGAAAGCAACTGCTTTTCTTCTTGACTTTTCGCTAAGTTTGACATCTTTTAGTTGACTTAGTAGTTCATCTTTAGTATACCGCAGCTCATTTAGTTTATCAAGAATCTGTTTTTTGTCAGTAATGAATTGAGCAGTTTTCACGTCGGACTTTCGAACGGTCGGCAATCAGAACCACCTCTACTCGTTAGCTCGGGCAGTGGTGCTGGCGCCGACGAGCCTCGCATTTGCATCTGGCGAATGCCGTACGGTAACCTTCGGCGGGAGTAGTTTTGACGAGATTAAAGTTCCGCAAGCCGGGTTATATGCCGGTGAGGCGCGGGTTATTGATACCTCCAATCGAGAGGTCAACACGGCCAACAACTTCTATGCCGACGAGCGCTATGTTGGCACTCTGCCCATGGTGGACATTCTGGCCCCGGAGCCAGGCGCAACCCTTGAAAAGGGCAAGAACTACACTTTCCGTTGGCGGGTGTTGGGTGGCGCAACCAGCGGAACGCTTTCCATCCGGCTACTTTCCATTCGTAGCTATCCGCCGGTCGTGCTGCGCCAGGGTGCTACGACCGGCACTTCATTCTCGCTCACAATTCCCGAGCATATTCCGGCCGGCGACTACCGCCTTGAAATTTCGGTGGGCGCGGCCACGTCCTCCTCGTTGCGCGACCCGATCCTGAACATTGTCGACTCTGGCACCTTGCCCGCCGACCTACGCCTTATCCAGGCCGAGCAAGGAACCGTATATGCCGTAAAGGATGGACTGGCGCGCTGGATTCCAAGCCCCCAAGTATTCAATGAGTCGGGGTTCCGTTGGGGCGACATTGAGGAGGTATCATTTGCGGTAGTCCAAAGTTTCCAGCAAACGAGCCTCATTCGTGCAGAGAATTCTCCTTCCGTCTACTACCTTATCGGGGAGCGAAAACTATGGATTCCAACGGCGAGCGCGTTCCGCGATCGCGGATTCTCGTTTAGCGATGTGATGGTGCTGCCAGCACGTGAAGTTGATGCTTACCATACGGCCGATTTGGTAAGCAGTTTTAGCGGGGAGGTCTATTACCTGAACCGTCACGGACGGAAGCACCATATTCCGAATCCGGAGACATTCAACTCGTATGGCAATCGATGGGAAGATGTCGTATTAGTATGGCCCTCGCTCCTTGAGATGTACCCCGATAGCTTGCTGGTTCGCCATGGCAATTCGCCGGAGGTGTACCTTATTGACCACGGCGTGAAGCGCTGGGTGACCTCCTGGAATGCCTTGGCAAGCTTGGGCATGGGGACGCTCTACATTGTGCCGGTCAACTCTACGGAGTTTAACAGCTATCCTGAAGGCGAGCGGATAGAGTAGGGGCCTTCAAATGGAAAACGGCCTCCGCATAAATGCGGAGGCCGTTTTCGATAAAGGCGATTTACGTACCGATTTACGTAAATCGGGAAGGTTGGTTGCAGAGAAAGAATTTGGTGGTAGCATACCGATGTATGGAGAACGACGAATACGACATTGAATTGGCGCTCGCCGAAGGCGACGGGGATGGCTCGCATGGGCTAACACCTGCCCAGGAAGAGGCGTGGGAGGAGCATCGCCAGCGTCGCAACCCGCTTGTAAGCGTGGTTGTTCGTCTTATGCAGGTCTCGTTGGCCGTCGCGGTGGCGGTGGGGCTTCTCTACAGTTTGAGCCTTTTGCAATATATTCCATTTCGCCAGACGCCGAGCTTTGTCTCGCAGGACCCGCTGCCTAGCAAAGTTGAGGAAGAACAGCTCTCCATACCGCTTTCGCTCGTGTTGGTACGGGGCGAAAGTATAGGTACGCAGCGCAACGTTGACAACATGCCGCGCTTGGTTGAAGAGGCCTCAAACATTTGGAGCCAAGCGGATATCACGCTTGCGTTGGGCGAGGTGAACGAGGTGGATGCGAAAGGGGCGGCCACTGAAGATTTCTTGCGTGACCCCGTCGCGTTTTTGCGCGGGCGCGACGCTTACCATCCCGATGCGGTGAATGTAGTGATGCTGCGGTCGCTCAATGGGCCAAACGGCCTCGCGTTTCTCGGGGTGCGCGTTATAGCGGTCGCCGAGTTTACCACGGTACCTGACTTTCGTGTTTTGGCCCATGAGGTCGGCCACGCGCTTGGCCTTGGTCACATGGACGCTCCCGGGATGTTAATGAACGAAACGGCCACGGGGGTGGACCTTTTGCGGGACGAGATTAGTACCGCGCGCAAGCGCGCCGAGGGATTTGAGTGATACAATGAAAAGCATGAAGAAGGGTTAGAGGCATTAGGTAAACTTAGGGACCAAACGCATGGCATCCGCGCCTTCTCTAGGTTGCCTACTACTCTAAGTTCACCTAGACCAATGGCTATTCAGGAACAATCGTTTGGGGTGATTCCCGTATTACAAGAAGGCGATGCTTTGTTATTTTTGCTCGTGCAGCATGCGTACCGTTCAGGGAAGAATAAACATCACGGCCACTGGGCTTTTCCCAAAGGGCATGCCGAGAACGGCGAGGATGCCCTTGCGGCAGCGCGGCGCGAGCTAGAGGAAGAGACTGGCATTGTCAAGACGCACCTTTTGAAAGAACCGCGCTTTCAAGAGCGGTATCATTTTCAGCAAGAGGGGGATACCATTGCCAAGACGGTTACGTATTTTATCGGCCTGGTGAGCGACGGCACGGTACATCCGCAGGAAGAGGAGGTGCAGGATTTTGCGTGGCTTCCCTACGAACAAGCACTTCGGCGCCTTACCTTCAAAGAGGGCAGACGCATGCTGGAGGAAGCGCACGCGTACCTGCAAAGCGCCGGCGGTTTGTTCCCTACCCCTCCCGCATAAGCGAAAGAATGCGCGGGGAGAGATGTCATCATAGTAATAATAAACTCCATGAGACATACGGTGAGAAGAATTGGCATAGCGGTAGCGATAGTACTCCTGGTTGCCGGGGGAGCCGTATTTACTGAGCCCGGAAAGAACCTGGTGCGCAGTGCGTACGAGCGCATTATGGGTGCTGAAGAAGTGTCACTCGACTTTTTTATCGACGAGTTCTCTCGTCGTATCTCAACCCCCGACCCGCTCTTTGGGCCGCTTGATGGCAACGACGCACAGCTGACCGTGGCCGGGGTGGCGGAGTGGACGAATGCCCATCGCGCCCAGGCGGGATTGGCGTCATTGCGCACGAACGCGGCGCTGAACGCCTCGGCCCAGGTGAAGGCGTTGGACATGCTTGAGCGACAGTACTTTGCGCACGAGGCCCCGACCGGCGAAGGCGTGGCCGATTTGGTCCAAGAGAGCGGCTACGCATTTGTGGCGATTGGTGAAAACTTGGCCCTGGGTAATTTTGAAGACGACCAGACGCTCGTACAGGCGTGGATGGACAGCCCCGGCCACCGCGCTAACATTTTAAAGGACTCTTACCGGGAAATCGGTGTTGCGGTAGTACGCGGCGAATATGAAGGACGCACTACATGGGTGGCCGTGCAGCATTTTGGCTTGCCCTCCTCGGCTTGTCCCCCACCGAGCCAGACCACAAAGCTGCGTATTGAGCAGAATCAGACCCGACTCAACGAGCTTATTCTCGAAATTGACGCGGCGCGTGAAGACGTTCGGTCTACGTGGCCAAAGCGTGGCCCTGCATATGAAGAAAAAGCAGAGCGCTACGATGCATTGGTGAACCAGTACAATGAACTCTACGCCGAAACGGTTGATTTGGTGACCGCCTACAACATCCAGGTGCGGGAGTTCAACAGGTGCCTCGAGGGGTAAGAGCCCAGCTTGACGGGTACCTGCAGGTATTGTGGAAAAGGTTTTTGGGCACATGGAATATACTATACGTAAGGAAGTTCCTCTAAGGGTCAGGGTGCTTCCTTACGTTTCAATTAAACGAATTACCTTATATGAAATGGATTGACGAACTCGCAACATTGTTAGTAGCTATTGGTGCTTTGAACTGGGGTCTGGTAGCCCTGTTCAAATTTAATCTCGTTGCCGACACGTTGGGTCAGGAAAGCATGGCAACTAATCTCGTCTACTACGCAATCGGTGCCGCGGGTCTTTGGGCCCTGGTTATCTTCTTGCGGGGTTTGATGCCACAGTCTTCGTAGGAAACGTTTTTTTCAAACAACTAAAAACCCCGGTTCCCCGGGGTTTTTAGTTGAGGGATACAAGGCCCTAGCGTGAGAGGGCGGGTACGGGAAGTTTGAGCACTGCGCCATTTTCGACATTGAGATTCACGCCTTGTTCGTCCATGTTGCGCGTATCGGTGGTTTCGTTATCCTGCGAGTCGCCTCCTTGGAGCTGTTGTTGCGCGGCATTATTGAGCCGCAGGTCTGTAGTGAGGCGCAGGGATGTTGCCATAAGGGACGCGGCGGTTTGGAGGTCGTGAATTGCTGCGTTGAAGGAGGTATATGCATCACCGTAGGCGGCGTTCTCCATATGAAGGTTTCCTTGAGAGACAGACCCCTCGGCGGACGCGATGAGCTCAGCGGCGACCAGTTTAACGCGTTCGTGCAGACGGTGTTCATGGTCGGCGAAGTACGCCTTGGTACGTTCAAGCTTTGCGGTAGCAGATGCCTGAGCACGCTCGGCGGCGATTTTGCGGGGTGCGTCTTCTTGTTCCTCGAAGCGCTCCTCCATGTGTTCGCGGGCTTGTGCCACGAAAGTGCTATTGAGTTGAATGGCAGAACGAATGCGAGCGACTTCTCGCGCTTGCAGGCCATTGCCTTCTTCCATTTCGGCCAAGACCTTGTTGTGCAGCTCGAGCATCGCCGCCAGGCGAATGCGGACGTTTGTTGAAGCGGTCGTCAGCCCCCGCTCTTCCAGTTTGACGGACAGCGCTTCTAGGCGCTGAACGTGACTGGCAAGGCGAGCTTCTATTCCTTGGGCAAGCTCGGCGCTCAGCTCTTTGCGCTCCGCAAGACGTTCGCTCTCGCGGATACGACGCTCGGCAAGCTCAAGGGCGAGCTCCGCTTCATCTTCGTCGGAAATGGCTAGGAGGCCCTCAAAGCGCTCATTGACGTGAAGCTTAACGTCATAGAGACGCTCTCCGGGGAGTGTATCCTGGGCCGCATAGGCGGCGCCTCCTCCGGCGGTAACGGTTGCGACCACGGCAAGTATAATGACAAGTGGCATAGGTTTTGGCACACGAATGAGTTGGTAAAAAACACCCAGCGTCCTTTGTTGAGTAAGACGGAGGTCTTCACCGCTTCTTACAGGGTTTGCCACCATGAACAGCTCAAGCTTGCGTGCAAAAGCATCCTTTTCCTCTTGGCTTAGGCCAATGAGGAGGGACTGTTCCTTCAGTTCCCTCGCGAGGTTCTTATGAAGTTTTTGGGTCGTTGTGCGTATCATGACTGGTGAGTATTACTTCACATTTTTTAAGTGCCCGGTGCAAGCGCACGGAGACGGCGTTTTCTGTTTCTGCTAATATAGAGGCCATCTCTTGTACCGACAACTCGTCGATATAGCGCATGACGATAACTTGGCGGTAATGTTCGGGCAGTTTGTCGAGTGCCTTGACGGCCAATGCACGGTCGACCTGGGTATTCATCAGCGTGCGCCCGTCGACCCGGGCCGGTTCAATAGCCTGCTCTAATAATCCATCGAGCGACACGACCTTTCGTCTGCGGTAGTAGTCTACGATGAGATTATTCGCAATACGGTACAGTAATGCCCGGATATTTTCCACCGTATTGCCGTTGGTGAGATACTTCCAGGTACGCAGGAAGGTTTCTTGCATAAGGTCGCTCGCCATCTCTTTATCGGACACTCGAAAGAAACAGTGGCGAAAAATGGCATCTGCGTTTTCACGGTACGCATGCAAAAATTGTTGTTCGTGCGAATGCGTCATGTGCCCCTCGTTATATGCCAAGACGGGTGATTTGCCAACATCTTACAGATATTTCGGCGTGGCATGTGATAATGCTGTGCTACAATAACGCCCAATGCGTAAAGATAGTGTATTTAAAAAGATTATCTGGGACCATTATCGCGAGCATGGTCGCGAACTTGCGTGGCGCACAACCATTACACCCTATCGTATCCTTGTTTCAGAGGTGATGCTGCAGCAAACCCAGGTGGCACGGGTGCAAAAAGTATTTCCTGTTTTTATACGAACATTTCCCTCGTTTGCCGCGCTGGCTGGAGCATCCCGCACTGATGTACTGCGCGCCTGGCAGGGCATGGGGTATAATCGCCGCGCCCTCGCGTTGCACGGCGCAGCCCAGATGGTCGTGCACGAGTACCACGGACGCCTTCCCAAAACATCGGAAGCGTTGACGCGGCTTCCGGGTGTTGGGCCGGCGACCGCAGCTTCCATTGTAGCATTCGCTTTCAATGTACCCACGGTATTCATTGAAACGAATATTCGGCGCGTGTATTTGCATTATTTTTTTAGTGGGGCCAAAGAGCCGGTGCACGACCGGGAGATTTTTGCTCATGTGGCGCGCACGGTAGACGCTGATAATCCGCGTCAGTGGTACTATGCGCTCATGGATTATGGTTCAACGCTGCCGCGCAGCGTGGTCAATCCCAATCGAAGAAGCGCCCACTATGCGCGACAAAGTACGTTTGAAGGATCCGATCGCCAGCTGCGTGGACGCATCATACGCCGACTTCTCAACGATGGTGCGCGGCCGGAAGAGCTGGCTCTCGAGTTCAAGGAAGATATCCGGCGGGTAAAGCATGTTATCGCCGGCATGGAAAAGGAAGGATTTGTAAGCGCGCGCAGGGCGCGTTGGTACATCGCCTAGTCGCGGGAGCATAAGGCGCTTAAGATACTGCTGTATGCCAGCGATGACCTGTCTCGCAAGTGGCTTTCACAGCATGGCGGACGCATTGAAGAAGTGGGTCGCTTTTCTGTATGGTCGTATAAAACGGAACGCGCTAAGTGGTCCGATGTTCCCCAGGAAAAAGGAGCAGAGGCGAAGAAGGATGTTTTGGCGTAAAGGCCTTGCGTTTTTGTTGCAGTTTGGCATAATAGCGCCACATTATTCCTAATATTTTTTTTAGACGACTATGGACAGGCAACGGCAAATGTATCTAACGGGGACGTTGGGAATCCTTGTGGCGGTAGCTCTTATTGCAGTACTTGTCTGGCTGGTTCGAGGCGAGGGCGCTCTTGCTCCGGGAAGCGATGACGTAGCAAGTACTGCCACGAGTTTTGAAGAATGTATACAGGAAGAGGGAAGCGTTATCATGGAGTCCTACCCGCGCCAGTGTCGCACGAGCGACGGCCGGACCTTCACGGAAGATATTGGCAATGAGCTGGAAAAGCGCACTATAATTCGTATTGATGCTCCCCGGCCCAACGCCGAGATTACAAGCCCGCTCGCCATTTCAGGCGAGGCGCGCGGCATGTGGTATTTTGAGGCAGACTTTCCCGTGCGATTGCTTGATGGCAACGGCAATGAAATTGCCATGGCCATCGCGACCGCCCAGAGCAATTGGATGACCGAAGATTTCGTGCCGTTTGAAGCTACCCTAACCTTTACTGCTCCCACAACGCGAACGGGTACGTTGGTCCTGGAGAAAGATAACCCGTCCGGTCTGCCCGAACATGCCGACGAACTGCGTGTCCCGGTGGTGTTTGAGTAGGGGGCAACTTCTTGCACGCTATGCGAGGCAACTCAAGGAACATCATGGCTGTGAGCGGCGCTATCGCCGTACTTGTGGCAACGGGCATCCTTGCTCTCGGTTTTGTTTATGAAGCAACAGCACCGGAAGAGCCTGGCACTATCGGTCCCACGTGCGTCGTTACTGGTTGCAGCGGGCAGGTGTGTGCCAGCGAAGAGGTAGTAACGACGTGTGAATGGATGCCAACGTATGCCTGCTATGAGGCCGCACCATGCGAGGTGCAGGCAGACGGTGAGTGTGGCTGGACACCAACGGAAGAGCTGTTGTCGTGTTTGTGATCATAAGCATAGCGATATTCGTTATTATTAACAGAATACGCGTATGGAGTTTGCAGACGTTACGCTTCTTGCGGTGCTCGTAGCTGCCGCAGCGAGTTACGCCATTGGCTCGCTGTGGTACTCGCCGCTCTTGTTTGGCAAAGTGTGGATGAAGTATGTGGGGCGCAGTGAAGAACAGTTGAAGGCCGGTATGAAAATGGCTATGGTCGGGGGTGCCGTCGCCTCCATTGTCATGGCCTTCGGCGTGGCGGTCATTACCGGCATGACCGGCGCGGCGACTATTGCCGAAGGCATAACGCTCGGCTTCTGGCTGTGGCTTGGGTTCGTGCTGGCCGTGAGCTTGATGAACGTTTTTTACGAGGGCCAGAAAAAGCAGGTATTTCTTATCTTTAATGGTTACCAGCTACTTGCCCTCTTGGTGATGGGCGCTATTATTGCCGGCTGGCCCCGTTAGAGGCAGAGGCACGCTGCGGGCCCTCGCGGCCTCTAACGGGGCTGGCCGCCTAAATTTCCAAAGGAACCTTGGGTAGGTACACCGCCTAAACTTGCAACCAAAGAGCCGCCTTGCAAGGCGGCTCTTTGGTTGCATCATGATACCCCCAGGGGGTATAATGATGGTATGGATAACGCAACTCGATCAAAGGTTCTGCGCCGCCTCAAAATTATTGAGGGGCAAGTGCGCGGGCTGCAGCGCCTGGCCGAGGAAGACACCTACTGTGTAGATATTCTTGGGCAGACCAGCGCCGTGAAGGAGGCGCTTTCTTCAGTTGAAAATACTCTGCTCGAAAACCACCTCAACACGTGTGTGGTCGAGCAGATGCAGAGCGGCCAACGCGCCAAGGCAGTACAGGAGATGGTGAAAGTCTATAAGCTTTCCAAGCGGACATGAGCCACGCAGAACACGCACACCATTCAGTAGCAGAGCATGAGGCGCTTGAGCACCATGGCGGCCACGAAAACCACCACGCGCACATGGTGGTAGATTTTCGTCGGCGCTTTTGGATCTCACTGGTCTCCAGTATTCCGGTGCTGGCGCTCTCTCCGTTCCTGCAAGGTGTGTTCGGCCTACCGAGCATTACCTTCCCGGGCAGCGGCACGTTCGTATTTGCGCTTGCCGCCTTGGTATATGCCTGGGGCGGCTGGCCGTTCTTGAAGGGGCTTTGGGAAGAGGTTTTGGCCAAGCAGCCGGGCATGATGACGCTCGTGGCCACGGCCATTAGCGCGGCCTTTTGGTATTCGACAGCGGTTATGGCGGGCATCACCCCCGGCGAGACGCTCTTTTGGGAACTCGTCACATTGGTGGACATTATGTTACTTGGCCATTGGCTGGAGATGCGTTCGGTATTGGGTGCCTCGCGCGCGCTGGAAGAGTTGAGTAAACTTATGCCGCAGACGGCTCATAAACTATTTGCGAACGGCGAGACGCGCGATGTTGACGTGGCCGAATTGCGCGTGGGCGAGCGCGTTCTTGTGAAGCCCGGCGAGAAGATACCGGTGGATGGCGTAGTGGTGGAGGGTGTGACGAGCGTAAACGAAGCCATGCTGACCGGTGAGAGCAAGCCGGTTGAAAAGCGCCAGGGCAGTGAAGTAATTGGTGGCTCCATAAACGCCGACGGTTCCGTTATTGTGGATATTCGTAAACTGGGCAAGGACACGTTCTTGGCCAGCGTTATTAGCTTGGTGGAGCAGGCGCAGGCCGGCAAATCACGCACGCAGAATTTGGCCAACCGTGCGGCCATGTGGCTCACGGTCATTGCGTTGGGCGGTGGGGCGCTAACCCTTACGGCGTGGCTTGTTTTCTTGGGTGCTGAAACAGACTTTGCTCTCCAGCGTATGATAGCCGTCGTGGTAATCGCCTGTCCGCACGCGTTGGGGTTGGCCGTTCCGCTGGTGGTGGCGTTCTCCACGTCGCTTTCGGCGCGCAATGGGCTGCTAATCCGTGACCGTAACGCGTTTGAGCAGGCGCGGGAGTTGGATGCCGTGGTGTTTGACAAGACCGGCACGCTCACGAAAGGTTCGTTTGTTGTAAGCGATGTTATGGCCTTGGGTGATGCGTTTGACAAGGACGAGGCCTTGCGGTTAGCCGCCTCGGTGGAGGCGCACAGCGAGCACCCGATTGCCGGCGCCATTATGGAGCGCGCTGGCAGAGTGGCCCCGGTGAGTAATTTTCAAAATATTCCCGGCAAGGGTGCAACGGGCATGGTTGAGGGCCGCAGTGTTGTTGTGGCGAGCCCTGCTTATTTTAGTGAGGCCGGTCTTTTTGCCGACAAGGCGGTAATTGAGCGTGTCAGCGAAGAGGGGAAGACGACGGTCTATGTGGCGGTGGATGGCCGACTCGTCCTTGCCATCGCTCTTGACGACGAGGTGCGCGAAGAGTCGCGCGCGGCCGTTACTCGCCTCAAGGAGATGGGCATTCGTACAATAATGCTCACGGGGGACAACGAAGCCGTTGCACGGCGCGTGGCGCATGAACTCGGCATTGATGAGTACTTCGCCGCCGTGCCCCCCGACCGCAAGGCCGAAAGAATTCGCCAGGTGCGTTCACGTGGCTTGAAGGTAGCCATGGTGGGCGATGGCGTCAATGATGCGCCCGCACTCGCCACGGCCGACGTTGGCATTGCCATTGGTGCCGGTACTGATGTTGCCATTGAGGCGGCTGACATTGTGCTTGTGCGTAATAACCCAATGGACGTCGTTTTAGTGGTTGGTTTGGCCAAGCAGACATATCGGAAAATGGTGCAGAACTTATGGTGGGCGACAGGATATAACATTGTAGCCCTGCCGCTTGCGGCGGGCGTATTGGCAGGCGTCGGTATTGTCCTAAGTCCGGCGGTGGGAGCCATCCTTATGTCGGCTTCAACAATTATCGTGGCCGTCAACGCTTCCCTTTTAAAAAATTACCGATTTCATAATTAATATATGTGTATGAAAACAATTATAGTTACCAGTGTGCTCGCGGTTCTTTTCGTGATGTCCGGCACGTTTGCCGCGGCCCATGGCCCGGTGACCTTGAGCGAAGCCGGCTCTCACGATATGATGATGCGCTACATGGAAGAGCGCCTCATGGATGAAGACGTCCATGAAGAAATGGAAGTGCTGATGGAGAGGATGTGGGAGGGCGAATTAAGCGAGGCAGAGGCCGACCGTCTTGTTGACCTCATGCAGCAAAACCCCACGCCGAGCAGCATGATGATGAATCGCTTCGGTATGTCCGGCGATGTGCAAGGATGGGGTCATATGGGATGGGACGGAGGAGCGTTCGGCTGGTTCATTGCCCTCACCTGGCTGGTCTGGCTCGGAGTGGGCATTGCGGCGCTTGTCTTTATTCTTCAGCGAATTGTTATCAATAATAAAAAACAATGAGATTAACAATCTTTGTTATTCTTGCGGCCGCACGCCGGCACTTCTAGCACTCGCCGCGTTCTTCATTGTGTTTTTGATTATTAAAGCGGCACAGTATCTTCTAGGACCACCTCAACTGTCGCGGTTGCTGTATGAGGTTCGGTTGCGAGGGCACTATCGTTTAGCCCTCAGGGTTGTATTAGGGGGTGCCATATATCCTCGCGCTCCATAGTGCCGTTGGTCTTGCATGCTTATTCCTTATCTAGATGTGGATTTAGCGACACAATTATGGAAGCAAAAAATACAATCATTATCGTTGCCGTCCTCGCCCTATTGATCGGGCTTACGGTTGGGTATGCGCTAGGATTGAGCAGAGCCGATAGTTCCGTGGAGAGTAACACAAGCATGATGGAAGGGAACATCGACCGGTATTTCATTGAGCAGATGATTCCTCACCACGAAGGGGCGATTGCTATGGCGGATATTGCGCTTGAGCGTTCTTCTAATCCAGAGGTGCGAACGCTTGCGGCAGTCATTGTACAAGCGCAAACGGAAGAGATTGTACAAATGCGGCAGTGGTATCGGGAGTGGTTCGGAGGCGAAGTCCCGGACAATGTTGGGGGACACGCCGGGCACGGCATGACGGGCACTATGCAGGGTATGGAAGGAGATCTTGAGGCATTACAGAGCGCAGAGGATTTCGACCGCGAGTTCGCCTCCCAAATGATTGTCCACCATGATATGGCGATTATGATGGCGCAGATGTTGGAGGCATCAACCGAACGACCTGAAATGAAGGAGCTCGCGCAGAACATCGTTGAGGCGCAGAACGACGAGATAGAAATAATGCGGCAGTGGTAATCACTGTCTATGAGCACTATGGAAGATCAGTTCAAGCAGGAATTACACGAGAAGGAGCAGCCTACCAAAAACGAGCGCAGGGAGCTGAAGCGCCAGCAGAAGCGCGAAGAGCGAGAGCAAGCTGCTCGAGGGAAGGCGATCAAAAAAGCGGTGACCACTGCAGCGGTCGTAGCGGGCATCATCGTAGTAGGGGCTTGGGCTGTGAATGCACTCCCCTCGTCGCCGAGCGCTGATATCCCTCAAGAGGATATCGCGTCGCAGAGCGGCATCCACTGGCATCCGGAACTGAAGATCGTTGTGCGGGGAGAGGAGGTTACGATACCTGCGAATGTTGGCATCGGATCAGCCTATAAAGACGACCCGCTGTACGATAGTCGCATGGGCATGGCCCCTATTCACACGCACGATGCTTCGGGCACGCTGCACTGGGAAGTAGCGCGCGGGCCGGTGGCGAAACGCGACGTCACCGTTGGCAGATTCTTTGAGGTGTGGGACGCAACCTTTACCAGTACCTGCATTCTGGATGCGTGCAACAGCGATGACGGAACCATCAAAATGCTGGTGAACGGGGAAGAGAATGGTGAGTTTGAAAACTACCAGGTGAACGACGGCGACAAAATAGAGATACGCTACGAGTAACTATGGTGAAGACCATCTCTACAAAAACAGGACAGCGCTACCAGTGCCAAGAGTGCGGCTTGCAGTACGCCGAACAAGAGTTGGCCGAGAAGTGCGAAGCATGGTGCCGTAAGCATAAGAGCTGCAATATTGAGATAACGGAGCATGCGATTGCGCCGGAGGAAAGTGCGCCCGGCCATCCTTCAAAACAAAAAGGCGATGTAGCCTAAAACATCACCTTGTCCAACCAAAAACCGCCCCTGGGCGGTTTTTGGTTGGGAAGCACGTATATACGTGGATCATTCGTCGCTGGGTGGGAGCGTCTGGTATTCGCGGGTGATCTGCACCATGCGCTCGCGGACGTCAACAATTTCATCACCCCGCATGTCAACTTCCAACAGCATGCCTTGCATGGTCTCCTCAGAGAAGTATTGGTCAAAGACGAAGTTGCCCAAGCTGTAGGCGATAAAGCCGTCACGGTATTCTTCGGTCTCTTGTACGACGTGCGGATGGTGCCCAATGAACAGCTTGGCACCGGCGTCTATGGCGGCCCGGGCAATTTCGCGCTGGTTGGGGCGAGAGGTCGTCTCGTACTCAACGCCCATATGCACGGAGACAATGACAACATCGGCTCCCTGCTTGGCGGCCTGAATGTTCTCTACCATGCGTTCTTTATCGAGCCAGGCAATGCCGGAGACGTCGCCCCTGGCTTGCGTATATTGGGCGCCCAGGTCGGTATAGCCGAGGAAAGCAAATGTCATGCCATTGGCTTCCAGAATGCGGGCTGAGTAGGCCTCTTCTTCGCTAAAGCCTCCGCCCACCACGGCGATGTTATTTTGTTGCAAGTGGGTGAACGTGTCCTCCATGGCCACGCGCGACCAGTCGCCTATGTGGTTATTAGCGACGGAGAGGGCGTCAAAGCCGGCCAGGGTGAGGCCCTCCATTACGCACGGGTTTGAACGGAACGAGTACATGCTGCCCACGTTGACGCCGCGGTCGGAAATGGTTGTTTCCAAGTTGCCGAACGTGATGTCGGCTTGTTTGAGGTAGTCGGCCACTTGCAAAAAGGGCCAACGGCACGGTTCGCCGTTTTGGCGCGCTTTAATGCCCACCGAGCGGGTGAGCATCATATCGCCTACAAAGTACAGGGTGGTCAGCTTATCTTCCTCTTGAATGGATTGCTCGTTCTCAACGAAAAAGCCGTGTTGGCCGGGGAGCTCTTCTTGTCCTTGCAAGAGTGCGGGTATGGCAAAAGCGCCCGCAATAGCGATAAGGACGATGACAACAATGCCGACAACGAGCGACGACAGATGGGTTTTAAGCGCGCGTACAATTGACATATCTGTTGGGTGCAAGTGTAGCATGGAGCGGGCGAAATGCAAGAAAGCATAAGTAATGTAACTACATCCTTTTATCCTCTATCTCCGCAGCTGCGGAGATAGAGGATAAAAGTGGGGGCATTCATTCTTGCATTTCGTGCGGTTTGTGGTATAGGAAGGCAGACCGAGTGGCGCAGACTTAGGAGAGAGAACTCATGCTCGGTTTACTCGTTTTAGGGCTCGACGCTGCCGAAACTGCCGGCCTGCTCGTCTGGGGAGCGTTCATTATTGGTATGTTCGTTCTGGCTCGCTGGATGACCACGAGGCGTTGATGGTAACCCCATTGGCGCCGTTTGCACGAGGGAGCCCTACGGGGCTCCCTCGATTCGTTTATATATTGAATCGCGCTGCGTGTTTTGCTACACTGCTCGTGCACCTAACGCGAATATTTCTATGAAAATTCAACTGGTAACACTCGACAAGAAGCGTACGAATTACATTTTGCCGCTATTTGAAAATGGCGGCGTGTCCGCGCATGTGGGCAAACAGCTGGGCCCTGAAGACTTGGGCCTTATTCAACTTTTCCTTACAAACAAGCCGCCGTTAGGGCGAGGCGCATCCCATACGCTGTTCTTGCCATCGGGTAGCACGGCGCTGCTTTTGGGTAAAGGCAACAAAGAGGCCTGGAACCAGCGGGCCGCGCGTATTTTGGTGCGCGCCATGGTGGGAGAAATGAAGGCGGGTCGCGTAACCGAGGCCACCGTGGACATTGACGACATCCGTGCGGAAAAGGAAGACGAGGCCCTTCTAGAGATGATTGCCATGGAACTGCTCATGGCCAACTTGGCATTCAATGAATACAAACAGGTTCCCAAGGAGGGCTGGCCCACCATTGCGCAAGTTAATTTGGCGGCGAAGTTCGCGCCGTCGCAAAAGAAACAATACGAGGCAGCTATTGCGCGTGGCGTAATCGTAGGTGAAGAGACCAATCAAACTCGTTTACTTTCCAACACCCCGGGCGGCGATATGACGCCCTCGCTCTTGGCCAAGCATGCTCAGAAAGTCGGGCGCGCCGCCAAGGTGAAGGTAACGGTGCTGGATGAGCCCGCCATTCGCAAGCTTGGCATGGGCGGCGTTATTGGTGTGTGCCAGGGAAGCGACGACCGGCCCAAGTTCATCATGATGGAGTACAAGCACCGTTCATACAAAGGGCGTCCGCTGGTGCTGGTGGGCAAGGGGGTTACCTTTGACACCGGCGGCCTCAACCTCAAGCCGACCCCGGCCATTTATGAAATGCATATGGACATGTCGGGTGGGGCGGCGGTCATTCACGCAATGGTCGCTATCGCCCGCTTGGGGATTCCCCTGCACGTGATTGGCCTCGTGCCCGCCGTAGAGAACATGCCTTCGGGCTCCAGTTATCGTCCGGGGGACATACTGCGTTCCATTACAGGCAAAACCATTGAAGTATTAAATACGGATGCTGAAGGTCGTATTATTTTGGCCGACGCGCTGGGTTATGCTAGCAGGTTCAAGCCGCGGCTGGTGGTAGACATTGCAACCCTCACGGGCGCGTCGCTGGTGGCATTGGGCGACCGGGTCAACGCACTATTTACGGAAGACGAAAAGCGCGAGCAGTTGTTTCGCGATTTGGGCGAGCGCAGCGGGGACTATCTGTGGCCCCTGCCCATGTGGGAAGAATATGCCGAGGATGTCAAAGGAACGTTTGGCGATGTAGCCAACAGTGGCAAAAGCGGCAAAGCCGGTGCCACAGCCGGTGCTATGTTCCTACGCGAATTTGTCTCCTTCCCGTGGGTGCATATTGATATGGCTCCCACCATGACTGCCAACGAGCAGGACCGTCTTGCCAAGGGCGCTAAAGGCACGGGTGTACGTTTCTTCGTGGAGCTGGCCCGATACATGGCAGAGCACAAGGAGGCATAGATAGAACGTAGGTAGACATAGAAGCAGGCATCCAAAAGCCCTCGGCGTTGCCGAGGGCTTTTGGATGCGAGGGAGAAAAGCTTGTTATAGCAGGGGGGCAAGTTTCCCGCGCCGCATTTCAACTCGCCAAAAGAAGAACAGAGTAAGCACAAGCATGGCGGTGGTGAGCCAGAAAGGAGAGGCAAGGCCAAATGTTCCCATAACGGCTCCGGCCAAAAGGGGGCCGGCAATGCGGCCCAAGCTTTCAAACGAAAAGGCAAGGCCGAGCGTCGCGCCCTGGCCCGCGTGGGTCGCCCGCGAGAGCATAGCATTGACGGTAGGGCGATTGAGTCCGCTGCCAATGATGGAGATAATGAAAAAGAAATAGAAGAATACGAGAAACGGCAGCAGGGGCGCAAACGCCTGGCCGAGGATCATAAGTACGATGCCGTAGAGAATGGTGCGCATCTCGCCAAAGCGCTTGAGCACTTTGGGCAGGAGGAACCATTGCGTGATGGCGGCCGTCGCGCCCACCACCGAGAAAAACACACCCGCGCCAAACGGCCCTAAGCGGAACATCTCTTCCAGAAACAGCGGAATGGCAACCTGGAAGTTGGCCACGTAAAAAGCCCAGGTAAAGAGGATAAAGAACAGGACGCCAAAGTCACCCCGAAAGCCGTGGTAAATCTCTTTGATGTTAAATAGGCCTTGGCGGATAACCAATTTTTCGGTCTTGATACTAATGGATTCGGGCAACAAGGTGAGGACAAAGATAAGATTGAGCAGCGAGACGAACGCCGCCGCCAAGAACGCAACGGATAGGCCAAAGCCGCCCAGTACGCCGCCCATAACCGGGCCAAACATAAATCCTACGGCGAACATGGCAGAAACTTTACCGATGTATTCGGCGCGTTTTTCCGGGCTGGTGATGTCGGCAATGTAGGCAATGGCAATGGGGTAGTTTCCGGCAGAGGCCACGCCATACAGGAAGCGGGCGACGTGCACGACGATAAGGTTTGGGGCAATGGCCGTCAGCACAAACGAGGCCATCGCGGTAATAATGGAAAAGATAATAAGCGGTTTTCGGCCAAAGCGGTCCGAGACGCGGCCCATGATGGGGGCGGCGATGAATTGCGCAATCGAAAAAAGAGCGGCCAACAGGCCGATATCAAAGGCGGTGGCACCGAACTTTTCAACAAAGAGCGGGATGAGGGGGAACACCATCCCGAAACTCATGATGTTGATGAAAACGGTGCCGTAGAGAAGAAGAATGCGTTTATCCATGACCTATCTAGTATAGAGGCTGAAGCTCGATGCGTACACCCTGCACCTTTCCACAAAGGTGCAGGGTGTAGGGTGGATGGTTTTGTAAGAAAAGGGAGTTTAAAAAGGAAGAGGGGGGGGGGG
>JBBDZE010000035.1:0-20114 GCA_040900345.1 Candidatus Spechtbacterales bacterium | reverse complement strand
CCCCCCCCCCCCCCCCCCCCCCCGCCTCTTGGTACAGTACACCTCCTGTGTACTTTGTTCTGCGCCTGCTGATTAACCGGCCTTGGACTGCTCCAGCCGTTTAGCGGCCTGCTGGACGAGTGGATCGCCCTCCATCCCAAGCAGCCGAGCCCGCTGCAGCGTTTCGCGAACAACCGTCTTCACCAGCTCGATGTTTTGGGTGATGGCCGCCTGGCACCGTTCCCGATTTGCAGCGGCGGCCAAGTCGATGGGGTTCTCGCCACGAGGGGAGTACCACAGATTAGTCGGGTCGCTGACGAAAGCAAGCTCGGCGATCAGCTGACCCCACCTTCTCAGGTCCTCGAGAAGCTGGTACTCCGTCCCTCGTTGCTGGGCCGTGACACGCTCCGGGGGATCCGGAAGTTTAAGGCCTTCATAGCCGATGATTCCTGCCAGGCTTCGAAGAAGCTGCTGGAAAATCTCGTCAACGGTCGCTTCCGCAACACCTTCTTCCATGCGCATGGGATGAGCTTTGGTCCGCGTTGGCGCTTCTTCAAGGAACCATCGCACGACAGCCTTGTCGCCCACATGAACCTCAAAAGTTGCCTCGTTTGCTGCATGCAACGATACGTAGGGCGGGTAGATGTTCCGATAACGAGAGAGAAGCTGTTCGTCGTCGGAGCAATGACGCCGAGGCGTCACCTTGCCCCCACGAATCATCACCGAAGTGATTCCGAGGATCGGGTCTTTAGCCTCGCTAGGGAACGGCCTATCTTTGCGGTTTGCTATACCTATGATTCTGGATGGCCACTTGTCAACAGATTGTTCCCAGGCAAATGCTCCGAAGAAATCCAAACCTCCAACGCCCAATTCGTCCACGGTCAGGAAAGCGTGCATAGGAGCGTTGAAGGCAAAGGCCGGAAGTCCCAGCTCCCAGGGTAGCTCGATGGTCAGAGGCTTTGTGGGATCTGGGACGCCCATCCAGAGCTCTACAGGATTGCCCTGAGCATTCATCTGCAAGACGAGTATCGGCTCTCCTTGGTGGTGTTTCAGCTCCCCTTGGAGATCGGTGTAGCGCCGGTGGGCGCTTTGGGCAATCTCAGGATCAGTAATGCCGTGGTACGTGAGAAGGCTTGACACCGGGTTATCGGGTTGCTCGCCGTTCTCAAGGCGCCACGCAATCTGGCGCCAAAGGCTATCGACCTGCGTGCTCTGTTCGTATGCCGCCTGCAAATGGGCGGTCATCTCTTCCCACCGGCCCCCGTGGCTGGCAAAGAGCTCGTCGAGAGGTTGTTCCTGCGGGTCAGTACCAGGCCCTTCAGTTGTCATGCGTTAATCCTTTGGACTAGGCGCTGGGTGTGCTGACATTATTAGTACACACTTTCAAATGTTTTTCAAGACAGCGGGCGCCTTGTGGCGCCCGCTGTGCGTGCTACTGTCCGGGTATCTTAGAACCTTCCGGCAGAAGATGCTGGTGTTCTTCCAGCAGCTGCTCGGCGCGCATTCGGGAAAGATTCCAGCCGCGCCAGTCGTTCAGGTTTACTTCATAACGAAGATTGTCGAGGCGCCACTTGAGTTCTTCAGCCACTATTCGACGGTTTTCTTCACCGAGGGATTCATCTTCAAGTAGCTCGATGAGGTGGGGTGTGGCGTCATGAGAAAGCAATGTGAGGTAGTATGCGTCCATGCCTTCTTCCTGCGGCACGTTTTGAATGTTGTAGCGGGCGATAATCGCGTCGGGGTTGATGATGTTGGCGAAAGCGACGAATGCGACGCCTAACAAGAAGAGCTCAAACGCAAAAGCGCGCTCGGCGCGTTGGCGTATCAGCGTGAAGCCAAATAGCGCGGCGGCAACGCCCACCCATATGATGAAGAGCAAACTGTAGAATCGCTGTTCGGTAAGGCCAAACGCGTCCACGTAGAGCAGCAAACGGTACGCCGCCGAGACAATGAGCAATCCCAACTCGCCAAGCAGCACGACCGACAACAGCGAGAAGTGCTTGTGTTCTTTCTTGGTGCGCGGGCCGACGCTACGGTTGATAATATAGAGCATGGCGAGCGAGATAAGCGTGACGGCAAGCAGTTCAAAGAAGCCGCGGCGCGCATATTCGGCGTACGTGAAGCCCTGCGCCGTGATGTTAGCTTCGCCTCCAAACAGGTAGGTAATCTGCAGGGCGATTACCGCAAGGAAGAGCGTGGCAATGGAGCTGAGCACAATACTGGCCTCGACCATGCCGAGGGTGCGCTTCGGCGCGGGTTCAGTGCGCCCTTCTTTCGGAGTCGATGGCGTAGGCTGGAAGATGTAGGAGAAGGCGCCCATAAAGAGGGCCGCTACGACGAAGGTGGGAATCCACGGAAGGATGCCCTCGAGGTCTAGCTTCACATTAAAGAGGTTGTTGAGATAGTTTTGAAAGACCAGGTCGGCGGATGCAAACAACATGGTGAACAGAATAAGGAAAGGGAGCGCGATGGCCACGCCGGTCGCAACTTGGGTGCCGCGTGCTCGTTTGTGCTCGGCGAGGCGCAGTGTGGTGATATGGCCGATGAAGCGGAGGAACATTACTCCAAACACAATGGGGAGGGTGGGAACCCGAAGGTATTTATCCAAGGAGAAGCGAGCAATGCTTTCGGAGGCCTCGTTGTAGACGACCGTAAGGATAAGGTAGATCGTCGCGGCGACACTGAGGAAACTTAAAAAGCCACTGTCGCGCACGACAGCCATGAGCGGAAAGAAGGCAACGGGAACGAGCAGAACGTAGGTGCTGCGCTTGAGGGGGTGCTTAAAGAAGGCTGCCAACCCAAGACCCGTTGCAACTGCAAGGCCCACAAACAGGGGGAACGAAATGCCCAGTACCTCGTTATCTTGCACGAGCATCTTGAAAAGAATGCCCAGAAGAATTGAGACGACAAAAATCAAGCCGAATGCTTTAGGGTTGCCTTGGGATGGGTTTGATGTTGCCATGTGTTCACGCTGAGTTGGTCGAAGTGTCGGCACATTCGCAGCGCTGTGCTCGGTACCTCCCGCGCCTTCGCTTGGTCGGGCTGGGGAGAATCGGCGTCAGCTCACTAAACTCGCTCTGCGCCCTTTGGGCTTGAGCTCGTTAAGTGGCTCCTGCCCGGGCGCGCCGGTGCACTTCGTGCACATGGCTTACGCCGTTCGATTTCGGACGCAGGCAAAGCAGTTTGCCTGCTCGTCCCTCCTGCGTTAATACTTGTCGGGCTGGGGAGAATCGAACTCCCGTCGCACGGCCCCCAGCCGTGCATAATAACCACTATACGACAGCCCGATTCAGCGTTTCGCCCTTAAGAGCGTAACGCTCCTCTAAACGTTGAAATAATCGGGTCATCCCGATGACCCGATTTAGAAAGAACGGGTCATCAACATGACCCGTTTATTTTGCAACCTTCGGCGTCTTGGCCAGCGTGCGCAAACACTGCGTGCATACGCGGGTGCGGGTTCCGTCTTCTTTGCGCAGCCACTGCAAGTTGGGATATTTTCTTGATTTATCGGTAGGGTTGTAGTTACCACGCAACAATTTGCGTGTTACCTGCATTTGAGAACCCTTGCCGCATTTTTCACAAGCTCGTGCCATGGTCTAGGTATTAGAGGTTAGGTTTTAGGTGGTAGGTTTGAGAACCTGCACTTCGTGATGATACAACAATATTTAATGTTTTGCAACTTCTGACGGCTTGATACTTCACATTAAATACTGAATACTATCTTATATATGGAAGACCTGTCTATCATTTCCTTTATAGCGTTTATTGGTATTCTGATTTTTTCTGTTATCGTCCACGAGGTCTCGCACGGGTTTGCTGCGCTTGCCCTTGGTGACCCCACCGCCAAACTGGCGGGCCGACTTACCTTAAATCCTGCTTCTCACGTCGATCCGTTCGGATCAATTCTGCTGCCCGCGCTTCTTTCTATTCCTTTGCTTTTTGGCATTCCGTCTGTTATTTTCGGGTATGCGCGGCCCGTGCCCTATAACCCTTACAACCTGCGCTACCAGAGGTGGGGGGCGGCGCTGGTGGGAGGTGCGGGTCCGGCGAGTAATTTTTTACTGGCGTTGGTGTTTGGCATGGCTATACGGCTTGGCTTGGTAGCCGGCGGTGTTGAGCTCTTCTTTGTCGCGATTGTCTATCTTAACCTGGTGCTGGGCATTTTTAACTTGGTGCCCATCCCCCCGCTTGACGGCTCGAAGCTCTTATTTTCGCTCTTTCCTCAGATTCCGTACGAGACGCGGGCGTTCCTCGAGCAAAATGGGTGGCTCTTCCTCATCGCCTTTATTTTCTTTGGTGTGAGCGTCATCTTTCCGATTATCATTGGTGCGTTCATTGCGATAACCGGGGATACCCAGGGGACGCTCCTCGCGGAGCTGTTCGAAGCACTTGGATTTTAGGAGGACACGGATGGGGGTTTGACCCGGTAGTAGATTTTCGGCTGAGCTGCCTTCGGCAGCCGTAGGGCGCAGCCCGGCCGAAAACTCACTACCGGGTTTGACACTTTTTCGTTTTGCGTTTAGAATATGCAAGGCAAGAAGAAGTGCGCCTTCAATGAGCGCACCCGTTTTATTTAAAACGGAAGCTTCGAGCCACCGCCTTTGGCGGGGCCCCGCTGGAAGCGGTGGCTGTGAGCTGTGAGCTTCGGAGAGCGCCGAAAGGTTTCCGGCTCCTCCTTCGGAGAGCGCCGAAAGGTTTCCGGCTCCTCCTTCGGAGAACGCCGGATGACTTTGTTGCAGCTATTCAAGCTGCGCTCGCTAACGTTCGCTTGCCCTTAACGTTTCCGGCATTCGCCAGAAGGCTCATGCCGGATGACATTCTTGCAACCGTTCGGGCTGCATTCGTTACCACTCATTTGCCCTCTCGGGCAAGAATGACACATGCCAACGATCAATCAACTCACCCGCAAACCACGCAAGCACTCTCAGCGCAAGAAAAAGACGCCGGCTCTTGAGCGTGGTTTTAACCAACTGAAGAACCGTCCCAGTAAATTTGAAAGCCCGTTCAAGCGCGGCGTGTGCACGAACGTACGAACCGTTACCCCCAAGAAGCCAAACTCCGCACTCCGCAAAGTAGCGCGAGTTCGCCTGTCAAACGGCATGGAAGTGACCGCCTACATCCCGGGCGAAGGCCACACCTTGCAGGAGCACTCTGTGGTAATGATTCGCGGTGGCCGTGTGAAGGACCTTCCCGGCGTGCGTTACCATGTGGTGCGCGGCGTGCTGGACGCAAGCGGCGTTGAAGGCCGTAAGCAGAGCCGTTCCAAGTATGGCGCGAAGAAGCCCAAAGAATAAATTAACTAATGAAACCCTACGACCCCTCGACAAGCTCGGGTCTCAGGGTACTCAATTTTGTAGCTACTCGCTACGCTCATAGACAAAATTGGTATGAGAAAGAATAACAGTATTAAAAAGCGCACCGCGGCTCCGGATCACAAGTACAACAATCCGGCACTGGCCAAGTTCATCAACTACGTTATGCTCGACGGGAAAAAGTCCGTCGCGCGTGCTGTGGTATACCGTGCGCTGAGCATCGTGGAAGAAAAGACCAAGCAAGAGGCCATGACGGTGTTTGATACCGCGCTTAAAAATGTTTCGCCCACGCTGGAAGTCAAAAGCAAGCGTGTGGGTGGTGCCAACTATCAGGTGCCTATGCAGGTGCGGGGTGATCGGCGTCAATTTTTGGCCATGAACTGGATTATTCGTGCCGCCCGCAGCCAAAAGGGGCGCGCCATGAGCGCCAAACTTGCCGATGAGCTCATCGCGGCCGCCAAGGGAGAGGGTGCTGCGGTCAAGCGTCGCGAAGACACTGAGCGTATGGCAGCGGCCAACCGAGCATTCGCACATTTCGCGTAAAGTAGGCACTTGGTGAGCTCAAGCGCGAAGTGCGCAGAGCGAGCCTAGTGGCAGCTTTACCCCCTCACTCGAATGCGGTCGTTCTCGCCAAGAGCGGCCAGCACAGAGGTGAGGTACTATGCGTAAAGCATTGCAGTATATTCCTCACGACGTTTGACCGAACAGGACAAGCGCTACCGCATTCGAGTGAGGGGGTACTCACTATTGCAGCCACTCGGGCTGCGTTAATCAAGTAAATTAACTTGCCCTCGTGGGCAAGAATGGTATGCCCCGCCTCTATCCCCTTGAGAGAGTCCGCAATATTGGAATCATCGCCCACATTGATGCCGGCAAAACAACGGTAAGTGAGCGCATTTTATTTTACACGGGTATTTCCCATAAAATCGGCGAGGTGCACGAAGGCGCGGCTGTGATGGACTGGATGGAACAGGAGCGCGAGCGCGGTATTACCATTACTTCGGCCGCTACGACAACATTTTGGACCCACACGCAGTTTGCGCGCGATGACAAGGAGCATGAGCATCGTGTCAATATTATTGACACTCCCGGCCACGTAGACTTTACCGTGGAAGTAGAACGCTCGTTGCGCGTACTGGACGGCGGCGTGGTGGTGTTTGACGGCGTGGCGGGCGTTGAGCCGCAAAGCGAAACGGTATGGCGCCAGGCGGATAAGTACAAAGTGCCGCGCATCTGTTTTATTAACAAGTTGGATCGCATGGGCGCGAGCTTTGAGCGCAGCTTTCAATCAATTATCGAGCGCCTCACGCCAAACGCGATTGCCGTCCAGATTCCGGTGGGTAACGAAGCGGCCTTCAACGGTGTCGTAGACCTTATCACCATGAAGCATTATCGTTTTGAAGGAGATTTTGGTGAGCGCGTGGTCGAGGAAGACATTCCTGCCGACCTGGCCGATGAGGCGGGTAAACAGCGAGAGGTCATGATGGAGAAGATCGCTGAAAACGACGAAGTGGTGATGGAAAAATATTTGGGCGGCGAAGAGGTTTCTGTGGATGAGATTCGCTCCGCACTGCGCCGCGCAACACTGGCTAACCAGTTGGTGCCGGTGTTGACGGGAAGCGCCTTGAAAAACCAGGGCGTGCAGTTGCTACTGGACGCGGTGCTGACGTACTTGCCCTCCCCTCTCGATGTACCACCCGTGGAAGGCGAAAATCCCAAGACCGGTGAGCACGAAACGCGAAAAACCGGGGATGAGGAGCCTTTTGCGGCACTGGCCTTTAAGGTGGCAACCGACCCGTTCGTGGGCCAGCTTACCTATTTTCGCGTTTACTCGGGTAGCGTGAAGGCGGGAACCACGGTTTTAAATGCAACTACCCGTGACAAAGAGCGCTTCAGCCGCATTTTGCGTATGCACTCCAATCACCGCGAAGATGTTGACGAAATCTATTCGGGGGACATTGGCGCGACGGTGGGCCTCAAGAGGACCACTACGGGCGACACGCTCTGCGACCCCGTCAACCCTATTATTTTAGAGAAGATAACGTTCCCCGAGCCGGTTATTTCCGTACGCATTGAACCCAAGACCCGTGCCGACCAGGACAAAATGGGCGTGGCTCTGCATCGCCTGTCCGAAGAAGACCCGACGTTTCGTATCCGCACCGATGAGGAAACGGGGGAGACGATTATGTCGGGCATGGGAGAACTTCATCTGGAAGTGTTGGTTGACCGCATGAAGCGCGAGTTTGGTGTTGAAGCTAACGTCGGCGCTCCGCAAGTTGCCTATCGCGAAACCATTCGCAAGAACGCCGAAGGCGAAGGCAAGTATGTGCGCCAGACGGGTGGCCGCGGGCAGTACGGGCACGCCAAGGTGCGTATTGAACCTATGGAGCAGGGCGGCGGATTCGAATTTGTCGATGAAATCAAAGGCGGCGTTATCCCCGGCGAGTACGTTCCCGCGGTGCAGAAAGGCATACGCGAAGCCCTCGATCGCGGTGTCGTTGCCGGCTATCCGATGGTAGACGTGAAGGTAACGTTGTATGATGGCTCCTACCATGAAGTGGACTCTTCGGAGGCAGCCTTTAAGATAGCAGGCTCCATGGCAGTACAGGACGCCGTTAAAAAAGCAGATCCGGTCTTGCTTGAGCCTATTATGAAAGTGGAGGTGATTGCCCCGGAAGATTTCTTGGGTGATGTCACGGGGGACCTCAGCTCGCGGCGCGGCCAAATCGAAGAGATGGGCGAGCGCGGCGCGCTGAAGACGGTTGTCGGCATGGTTCCGCTTTCAGGGATGTTCGGTTATATGACAGATTTGCGCTCAATGTCGCAAGGTCGAGGAACGGCAACCATGGAGTTTGCCAAGTACCAGGAAGTTCCGGTAAGTATTGCCCAACAAATCATTGAAGGGCGTAATCGTTAAACGATATGGCTATGTGGGATTCGCTTAAACAGTTATTGCGCCAAAGTGGCGAGAAGGCAGTTATTATGGAAGACGGTGAACCGCGGTATGTGGTGCTCACCGTGAGCGAATATCTGCGTATGCGCGATGGGGATGACGTCCCCGAGCAGGCGGATGAGTTGTCGCGGCAGGCGGCCAAGGACGAAGAAGAGCCCAACGAAGAGATTTCCGCGTTACGCGAAGCAGAGTACTTGGGCGGAAGCGACAATTCGGACGTTACTTTGGACGACCTCCCGTTCTAGTACCCAGGGGATAGGTTCTAGGTGTTAGGTGATAGGTTGCGGAGTGAATACAACTCTTCCTAAAACCTATCCGCCAGCTGGCGGACTAAAACCTAAAACCTGTCTTCTAGCGGGGTTGACGGAATCTGCAAAACGTGTACAATTACATTTATGCGTGCACGATCCTTGCAGGAGGAAGCACCAAATAATTATTAGCAGTTAATATTTTCGTAGTCGTCCTTCGGGATTCACAACTCTCGGGGAACGCGAGGAACGATTGCGGCACAAAACACACGTATGGCAGCAGAGAAATTTGAACGAACGAAGCCGCACGTCAACGTCGGCACCATCGGTCACGTAGACCACGGTAAGACGACCTTGACGGCAGCAATCCTGAAGTATGTTCAGTTGAAGGGCTGGGCCGGATCCATCAAGACCTTGGACCAGATTGACGCCGCTCCCGAAGAGCGCGAGCGTGGTATTACCATTCAGCTGGCTCACGTTGAATATGAGACCGAAGCGCGCCACTATGCGCACATTGATGCTCCCGGCCACGCCGACTACATCAAGAACATGATTACCGGTGCTGCGCAGATGGATGGCGCCATTTTGGTGGTATCGGCCGCAGACGGCCCCATGCCCCAAACGCGTGAGCACATTTTGCTCGCCCGCCAGGTTGGCGTGCCCCGCATCTTGGTGTTCTTGAACAAAGTAGACCAGGTGGACGACCCTGAACTTATTGACCTCGTTGAAGAGGAAGTACGCGAGTTGCTTTCCAAGTACGAGTACGATGGCGCAAACGTTCCGGTCATTCGCGGTTCCGCCTTGAATGCATTGAACGCCGAAAGCGCCGACGATGAGGCTGCAAAGTCCATGGGCGAGCTTCTGGCCGCTTTGGACGAGTTCATTCCCGTTCCCGAGCGCGACGTTGAAAAGCCCTTCCTCATGCCAGTTGAAGATATCTTTTCCATTGAAGGCCGCGGCACGGTGGCGACCGGTAAAATTGAGCGCGGCAAGATTAAGATTGGCCAAGAGGTTGAGTTGGTGGGCATTAAGCCGACCTCCAAGACCGCCGTTACCGGTGTTGAGATGTTCAACAAGCAGCTTGATGACGGTATGGCCGGCGACAACGTCGGTTTGTTGTTGCGTGGTTTGAAGAAAGAAGACATCGAGCGCGGCCAGGTATTGGCTGCTCCCGGTTCGGTAACCCCGCACACCGAGTTTGAAACCGAAGTATACATTTTGAAAAAGGAAGAAGGCGGCCGTCACACTCCGTTCTTCACAGGATATAAGCCGCAGTTCTACTTCCGTACCACGGACGTAACAGGTGAATCTTCCTTGCCGGAAGGCACGGAAATGGTGATGCCCGGGGACACGGTGAACTTGACGGTGAAGCTGGTAGTGCCCGTTGCCATGGAAGAGCAGCAGCGTTTTGCCATTCGCGAGGGTGGAAAGACCGTAGGCGCTGGTGTGGTAACCAAAGTTATCAGCTAGCGGCGCGGATACCCGTATATCCTCATGGCAGAAAAGACTACCGCACAACGGAAGAAGAAGGAAGTGCCGGCAGATGCCGGCCAGCGGATTCGTATTCGCATCAAATCGTACGACCACAAGGTCATCGATTCAAGTGTGAAGCAGATTGTGGACACCACCGTGCGGTTCGGAGCCGATATTCATGGCCCCATCCCGTTGCCGACGGAGATTCGCAAATATACCGTGAACCGTTCATCGTTTGTGCATAAAGATGCGCGTGAACAGTTCGAAATGCGCATTCACAAACGACTGATCGATATCTACAATCCTACGCCCCAGCTGATCGATGCCTTGATGGACTTAAATCTGCCGGCAGGTGTGGATGTAGAGGTCAAGATGTAAGGGTAGGTCGTTAGCGAAGGCAAAACGCGGCCACGGGTCGCGTTTTGCAATGAGTTTGACCGCTAAAGGTGGAGGCTCAACATTGCAACAGCTCGGCGAGTAATCCCGCCTCACGAACAAAAATGGCAAAATTTATTCTTGGTAAAAAAATCGGCATGACTCAAATATTCAACGAAGAAGGCGCCGCAGTAGCGGTGACCATCGTTGAGGCCGGCCCGTGCACGGTAACGCAAGTCAAAGATGAGACCAAAGACGGCTATCGCGCGGTACAAGTAGGGTTTGGCGCCAAGAAATTGAATAAGCCCCAGGGCGGGCACGTCAAGGCGTTCGTTGATGAACGCGGTCGCGGGTTTTCCATGCTGCGCGAGTTTACGCCCGAAGCGCCCGATGAGCTCAAACAGGGCGATTCCGTGGACATTTCGCAATTTGAAGTAGGCGAGCGCGTTTCTGTTGCCGGCGTGAGTAAAGCGAAAGGGTTCCAGGGTGTCGTCAAGCGTCACGGGTTTGCCGGTGGGCCTGGTAGCCATGGTATGAAGCACACCTTGCGCACACCCGGGTCCATTGGAAGCGCTTATCCTCAACGTGTTTTAAAGGGGCGCCGCATGGCGGGCCGTATGGGTGGCGTGCGTCACACGACCAACGATCTCAAGATTGTCGCGATTGATACGAAGAATAATCTGATTGCCCTCAAGGGCGCTATTCCCGGAAACAACGGCAGCTACATTGAAGTATTTAGCCGCCGCTAACGAGTTGAACCGTATGGCCATCGAAATTCCTATCGTTGATAAAGCAGGAAAGCAGGTAGCAAGCTTCCAAGCGCCCGAGGCGCTCTTTGGTGCCGCCGAAAACAACGATTTGGTCTACCAGGCCTATACCGTGAAAATTGCCAACCAGCATGGTTCTTACGCTCACACCAAGACGCGTAGCGAAGTGCGCGGAGGCGGCAAGAAGCCGTGGCGCCAAAAGGGAACCGGTCGTGCCCGTCATGGTTCGTCCCGTTCGCCCATTTGGGTGGGAGGTGGTATTACGTTTGGTCCTCGCGCGGAGCGAGTGTTTGGCAAAAGTATTCCCAAAAAAATGAATCGCAAAGCGTTGGCGGTTGTCCTCAGCGACAAGGTGCGTCGGGGTGACCTCATCGTTGTGGATTCGCTCGTATTTGAAGACCCAAAAACGAAGCAGGGCGTTGCCGTACTGAAAGCGCTCAAGCAGCATGATCGTTCGGCGGTCGTGTACGGGACGAAAGAAGATAGTAATTTTATGCGAGTGTTTGGCAACATAGAAGGCGCCTATCCTGTTGCCATTGATCGAATCAATATTGTTGACCTGTTGCATCGTGCGGGTTGCGTATTTTCAAAAGATGCTTTAGAATCGCTCGTGCGCTCGTTGAAAGGCGACGTTGAGCCCAAGCGTGCTGAAACGTCCGCGGCAACGAAAACTGCCTAATTACTTCCATGCCCATTCTCACTGACATTTTAAAAAAGGCAGGGATGAAAGAACCGGAAAAGCAAAAACGCGTCCGGGAAGATCGCCGTGAAAAGAAGCAGGCCCTCGATCAGCGCGACCAGCAGAAACAGCAAGATAAGATTACCGCTCTTTCCAAGTCCTCAGGGCAAGCGAAAAAGACGGGCGGCTCGACGCTGAAGCAAGCCTCAGCCCATGGAGCGCATAACGTGCTGGTACGTCCGCACATTTCTGAAAAAAGCGTCGCCATGAACGAACACGGCCGGTATGTATTTGAAGTTCGCCCAGGTGTGAACGCCTACCGTGTGGCGGAGGCGATAACCACCACGTACGGCGTGGAGGTGGCCAAGGTGAATATGATCAAGGCCCATCCCAAGAAAAGCCGGACGAGGTTTGCTCGTTTTGGGACACGCCCCCGCTATAACAAGGCGGTCGTAACACTCAAAACGGGGAACGCGATTGAAGTATTGCCACAGTAGCGAGGTTGACTTGACGACCGGCCTCAGGCCCGCGAAGCGGGGTTGAGGCTGGGAGTCCAGTAACCTCCCTACCCCCTCACTTGAATGCGGTCGTTCTCGCCAAGAGCGGCCAGCACAGGGGATGAGGTGCTACTCTATGCGTAAAGCATTGCAGTATATCCCTCACTGCGTTTGACCGAACAGGAGACAAGCGCCACCGCATTCGAGTGAGGGGGTTCTCAGTTTTCTAGTAACTCGACGGCGCAAGCAAGCTTGCTTGTCTCGTTGAGAAAATTGGAATGAAAGTGCACAAGCCAACAACCCCCGGACGTCGTGGAATGGTCACCACCGACTACAGCGTCCTTGATAAGAAAAAGCCGGAAAAGAGCTTGACGCATTTTGCGCACCGCAAGAAAGGACGGAGCCACGGCAAGATTACGAGCCGCCGCCGCGGTGGAGGTGTAAAAAAACTCTATCGAGAGATAGATTTCAAACAAAATATTTTGGGTGACCAACTGACGGTCCAGGCATTGGAGTACGACCCGTACCGATCGGCGTTTATTGCCTTAGTGCAGAATCAAAACGGCAAGAAGTGTTATATCCTTGCCTTTGATGGCGCGCGCGTGGGGGTTACGGTTAAGATTGCCGAGAAGGCACCCATCAAGCCGGGCAATCGTATGATATTGAAAAACGTACCCGTGGGGTCATTTGTGCACAATGTTGAGCTCAATCCGGGCCGTGGCGGCCAGATGGTACGCTCGGCCGGCGCTTCCGCCAAGGTCTTGGCCCATGACGGCAGCCGCACGCACTTGGTAATGCCCTCCAGTGAAGTACGTGTCGTGCGCAACGAAGGTCTCGCCACGGTGGGCGCGGTGTCCAACCCTTCCCATGGCGACCAGGTATTTGGCAAGGCGGGACGAAAACGACTCATGGGCAGGCGCCCGAGCGTTCGCGGTTCAGCCATGAACCCGGTTGACCACCCGCATGGTGGTGGTGAGGGGCGTTCTCCCATTGGTTTGAAATATCCTAAAACGCCGTGGGGCAAACACGCCCTTGGCGTGAAGACGCGCAATCGCAAGAAGTATTCCAACCCTTCTATTATGCGGCGCCGTAAGAAGAATAAATAGCGAGGGTTGGCTTGGCAATCGGCCCGAGTTCCGCAAAGCGGAATTGGGGCCGGGAGCCTAGCAATCCCCGCTACCCCCTCACTCGAATGCGGTCGTTCTCGCCAAGAGCGGCCAGTACAGAGAATGAGGTAACTTCGCAAAGCAGTGCAGTATAGCCCTCACGGCGTTTGACCGAACAGGACAAGCGCTACCGCATTCGAGTGAGGGGGTACTCATTCTTACAGCCATTCAGGCTGCGTTCATAAGTAACTTATTCACTTGCCTTCATGGGCAAGAATGGTATGTCACGATCACTCAAAAAAGGTCCGTACGTTGACGCCAAGCTGATGAAAAAAGTCAGCGCGTTGACGCCTGGCGATAAAACGGTTGTTAAGACCTGGGCCCGATCTTCAACGATTACACCCGAGATGGTCGGTTTTACGTTTGGCGTTCATAATGGCAGGGACCACGTTTCGGTGTTTATAACCGAGGATATGGTGGGTCATAAATTGGGTGAGTTTTCACCCACTCGTAAATTTGTCCGTCATGGCGGTAAGACCGTGCAGGCTACTACTCATTAACACGTATGAAGCAATATTCAGCCACACTACGATATTTAAGAATTTCTCCGCGCAAAGTGCGCCTGGCGGCTGATTTAGTGCGCAATACCAATGCAGAGCAGGCTGTACACCAATTGGAGTTTTCAACCAAGCGTGCGTCCCAACCCTTGGCAAAATTGATGCGTTCGGCCATCACGAGTGCCCGCAACGACAACGCCACTATTGCGCTCAATCAGTTGTGGATAAAAGAATTGCGCGTAGATGAAGGACCTAAGTTGAAGCGCTTTCGTCCCGTGTCACGCGGACGAGCCCATCCCATTGAGAAAAAGACGAGCCACATCACCGTGATTCTTGAAGTACAAGAATCACGGAAAACCAAAGCACGAAATTCGACCTTCGACTCTCGCTCAGGTCGCCCTGAGCCTGTCGAACGGGCGAAATCCGAAACAAGCGCAAAGAACAAAAAGGAAGAAACGAAAGAAACGAGTGCTTCTAAAAAGCTAATAGCTAAAAGCTAAAAGCTATTTTCATGACCCATAAAGTTCACCCATTAGGATATCGACTCGGCGTTACCAAGGACTGGAAGTCCCGCTGGTTGGATTTGAAGCACTATTCGCTCAATGTCAAGCAGGATTATGCGATTCGTAACTTTGTAAAGACCAAGTTCAAGAATGCCGGCGTGCAAGGGGTAGAAATTGAACGGTTCGCCCAGCAGGTTTCGGTAATAATCTATACCTCCCGCCCGGGTATTTTGATCGGCCGCGGTGGTTCAGGAGCCGATGAGATTAAGCGGGGCGTGGCCAAGGTGTTGCGCGATGTTGGCACGAAGGCCGAGGACAAGGATGCCAAGCGCGAGGTGCGCGTTGAGATTCGTGAAATTCGCAACGCGGAGATGCACGCCGAACTGATTGCCCAAAGTGTTGCCGAACAGCTTGAGCGCCGTATGCCATTTCGCCGTGTTATCAAACGTACGCTTGAACGGGTGATGGCCAATAAAGAAGTTGAGGGCGCAAAGATTATGGTAAAAGGCCGTCTTGATGGCGCCGAAATGTCCCGCAGCGAATTCGTGAAGGAGGGCAAGCTTCCTCTGCAGACCTTGCGCGCGGATATCGACTTTGCCAATGTCACTGCCATGACCGGCTATGGTGTCGTTGGCGTGAAGGTTTGGATTTATCGCGGAGAGAAGCTTGATTAGTTGACTTAGCGAGCACCCGCTGGTATAATCCAGCGGGTGTGAGGTTAGTGACTAATCAACCCCGCACCTAAAATGCTCCGGATAACAGGCAGAGGGTGGTAGCAGTAGTGCAATGTGTTAAACACCCGCGGCGCTGTGCCCGAATAGGGCAGGGCTATCCGCCCTTGCGCCGCCATTGTATCAGAAGCATTTTAGGTGCAGGGTGCGCAGTTTTCTAAAACGTCTCGGCGGATTCGCTTCGCCTGCCCGCCATCCGGCCTGAGCCGTCAGGCGATGGCAGGCGGGCGAATTGCCTCGCCGAGAAAATTGGCATGTTAATTCCCAAGAAAGTAAAACATCGAAAAGTCGCGTTGCTCCTTGAAACCTTGCGGTTTCAACGCTTCGCTGCTTCCACCACGGGAAACCTAGGTTTCCCGACCCCTTCCCGATTTTCGGTATTTTCTTGGGCGGGAGCAACAACCTAGCGAGCGATGTATTTGAAGAAAGAGTATGTTGATACCCAAAAAGGTAAAACACCGAAAATGGTGGAAAGGACGCCACCACACATCAATAGAATCTCGCGGAACTGAGTTGAGCTTTGGGCAATACGGCATCCAAGTAACGGAAGGGCAGGCACATATTACTTCGCGACAAATAGAGGCGGCACGTCGCGCCATGACCCGCTATATGAAGCGCGGTGGAAAGTTGTGGATTCGCATTTTTCCGGACCGACCCGTAACGCGCAAAGGCGCCGAGGTTCCTATGGGAGGCGGCAAAGGCCCCGTGGACCACTTTGTATTTCCGGTGTCCCCCGGCCGCGTATTGTTTGAACTTGATGGCATTCCCGAAGATATTGCCCGCGAAGCCATTTTGCGCGCCCGGTACAAGTTGCCGGTCAAAACACGATTCATTAAGCGTGGATAATCATGGATGCTAAAGAGCTACGGCAAAAATCAGACCAAGAGCTTTCTTCCATGCTCAATGAAAAGAAAGCGCGATCCGTTGAGTTGAGTTTCAGCGTGGTCGGCGGTAATGTGAAGAACGTCCGGGAGATTCGTTCTTTGAAGAAGGACATCGCGCGTATCACCACGATTTTAAATGAGCGTGTAGAAGCATAACTATATGAACGCACAGAACAACGAAACAACGAAGCGTCGGATGAAAGGCACCGTCGCCTCCAATAAGATGGAAAAGACCCTTGTCGTTGAGGTGAAGCGTTTGGTTGTGCATCCGCTCTATAAAAAGCGCCGCAGTATTTCAAAGCGTTACAAGGCTCACTACGACGAAGGAACGTACGACATTGGAATGAACGTGGAGATTGAAGAGACCAAACCCATTTCGAAGGAAGTCCGCTGGCGTGTGGTAACTCCCGCCACGAAGGATAACGCCCAAGTATGATTCAGTCCGAAACACGATTAAAGGTTGCCGACAACACCGGTGCACGTGAAGTGCAGGTCATTAAGGTGTTGGGGGGAAGCCGCCGTCGCTACGCGCGCATAGGCGATATTGTTGTCGTGTCTGTGAAAAAAGCTGAGCCGCGCCGTATGGTCAAGAAAAAAGACGTCGTACGCGCCGTGGTGGTACGCCAGCGTCAGCCGTTTCGTCGTAAGGACGGTTCGCGCATTGCGTTTGACGATAACGCTGTGGTGATTTTGGACGGCAAGGTACCCAAGGGAGGTCGTATCTTCGGTCCCGTGCCTCGTGAGCTGAAAGATCGAGGGTACGACAAGATCGTTTCCCTGGCACCTGAAGTTCTCTAGCGAGGTTGGCTTGGCAATCGGCCCGAGTTCCGCAAAGCGGAATTGGGGCCGGGAGCCTAGCAATCCCCGCTACCCCCTCACTCGAATGCGGTCGTTCTCGCCAAGAGCGGCCAGCACAGAGAATGGGGTAACTTCGCAAAGCAGTGCAGTATATCCCTCACGGTGTTTGACCGAACAGGACAAGCGCTACCGCATTCGAGTGAGGGGGTACTCAATTTTCTAACGTCTCGGCGGATTCGCTCCGCGAATTGCCTCGCCGAGAAAATTGGTATGAACATCAAGAAAGGCGACACCATTGTAGTAACGCGTGGCAAGAACCGGGGGAAAACCGGTAAAGTGCTTTTGGCATATCCCAAAGAGGAGCGTATTATCATCGAGGGAGTGAATATTCAGAAGAAGCACGTTCGCCCGCGTCGCCAAGGCGAGAAAGGGCAGATCGTGGAAATCCCGGGACCTGTTCAGATATCGAACGTGAAGGTGATTTGCGCAAAATGCAGCAAAGCAACCCGCGTTGGCCATCAGATCGAAGGCGGCAGCAAGGTTCGTGTTTGTAAAAAGTGCAATGAGCAGATATAGCTATTAGGCTCTAGGCACTAGGCTCTAGTGAGAAGCTCGCAAACACGCTTCCTGCTAACGCCTAATGCCTAGCGCCTAACGCGCTAGAGTGAACGTACGTGAACGAATCTATGGCAACCACATTAGACTTGGAAAAACAGTATAAAGATGATATAGTACCAGGCCTGGCGGAAACGCTTGGCGACGTTAACGTACACGAACTACCGCGCCTTACGAAAGCTGTCGTGAACACCGGCGTGGGCCGTGTTGCGTATCAGCGACGCCTGCGTTCGGCGTCCAAGCAAACGGAGGAAGAGCTGGTCGCCGACATTCTACAGGCACTCTCGATGGTCGCAGGACAGCGCCCCAAAGTGGTGATTGCCAATCGCTCTATAGCCGGATTCAAGTTGCGCGCCGGCACGGTCGTGGGAATGGCTGTCACGTTGCGCGGCCGTCGCATGTACGACTTCCTGGGGCGTCTTGTCCACGTTGCCTTGCCGCGTACCCGTGACTTTCGAGGTGTTTCCAAGAAAGGTGTGGACAAGAACGGTAACTTGACCATCGGCATTCGCGACGCGAGTATTTTCCCTGAACTGAGCCAGCAGACGAATCTCCAGCAGTTTGGATTTGAGGTGACGCTGGTGACGAATACGACCGATCGTGCCGCTGCTCTTGAGCTGTTTGAACGATTGGGCATTCCGTTTGCAAAAGAAGAAAAGTAGTAGAGTACGGCTCGGTAGCCGTCTCAAGCTTCGTCTAGCGAAGTTGGAGACGGAAGCGGAGCTTCCGTTAAAAGAAGCAGAGCTTCTTTTAAAAGGTTATCCCCGTTCGTAGAAGAGAATCCTCTACGAAAAGGTTATCCCCGTTCGTAGAAGAGAATCCTCTACGAAAAGGTTATCCCCTTCGGGGATGCTCATTGTTGCAGCCAATCGTGCTGCACACTCTTGGGCAACAATGGCACATGCCGAAAACATCACAGATTGCAAAATCCAATAAAAAGCCGAAGTTTTCCACGCGTTTGGTTCGCCGCTGCTTTCGATGTGGGCGGGCTCGCGGGTATATGCGTAGTTTTGAATTGTGCCGTATTTGCTTTCGCGAGTTGGCAAATCGCGGCGAGTTACCGGGGGTACGTAAGTCGAGTTGGTAGTATAACTCGCTTCGCTCGCAAGTTGTTAGGTTCTAGGTTTTAGGTGATAGGGTGCACGCAAGGAATATTCCGTAGTGCCCTAAAATCTAACACCTATAACCTAATACCTGTTTGTGAACGAAGCGAACAAACATTATGGATCCCATAGCAGACATGCTTACCATCATTCGCAACGCGCAAGCCGTACATAAAGAGACGGTGCGTATTCCGTTTTCTCGGATAAAGATGAATATTGCCGAGCTTCTTGAACGCGAGGGTTATATTGCCGGTATCGAGAAGAAAGAGCGCAAAAGCGCAGTGTCGTATATCTCATTGAAGCTTAAATATACTGACCAAAAAGAAGGAGCGATTCGGGGCATCCGTCGTATGAGCAAGCCGGGTCAGCGCATTTACGTTGGCCACAAAGAGATTCGTCCGGTGAAGGGAGGAATTGGAAAGGCCGTGCTTTCAACACCGCAGGGACTCATGGTTGAAAGCGAGGCCCGCAAGAAAGGCGTTGGCGGTGAATATCTATTAGAAATTTGGTAGCGAGGTTGACTTGACGACCGGCCTCAGGCCCGCGCAGGCGGGGTTGAGGCGGGGAGTCCAGTAACCCTCCCTATCCTGAGCCGTTCGACCAGCTCACAGTGAACGAACCGAAGGATACCCTTCGACCCTTCAACTGGTTCAGGGTCGCCCTGAAGAATTTGAATGGGCGACAAGCTCAGGAGTGCGTAATATTATTATGAATACCCTACGACCCCTCGACAAGCTCGGGTCTCAGGGTACTCAATTTTGTAGCTACTCGCCTGCCTACCGCAGGCAGGCTACGCTCATAGACAAAATTGGTATGAGTCGCATTGGAAAACAACCGATCGAGATTCCCCAAGGGGTAACCGTCACGATAGAAGGCGGTACAGTTTCAGCCAAGGGTCCCCTGGGTGAACTTTCGGTTGAGTATCCTTCAGATTTTAATGTTCGCCAGGAAGAGCAGGAGGTCATTGTGGCCGCCGAGCACATGCGTCCCGGTATTCCGGCTCAATGGGGGCTGTATCGGTCATTGATTGCCAACGTAGTGAATGGTGTGGCGAACGGATTTGAAAAGCGTTTAGAAATCCAGGGAGTAGGATACCGTGCCGAAATGAAGGGCAACGATTTGGTGCTGAACCTTGGTTATTCCCATCCCATTACCATTACGCCGCCCGAAGGTGTAAAAATTCAGACGGAAGGGAATAATGTTGTAGTGGTATCGGGAGCTGACAAACAGCTTGTGGGCCAGGTAGCCGCTGACATCCGTGCCACGCGCAAACCGGAACCCTACAAAGGCAAGGGTGTGCGCTACCAGGGCGAGTATGTCCGTTCCAAGCAAGGTAAGCGAGCTGCATCGGGTGCCTAGCAGGCAAGTTGTTAGGTTCTAGGTTTTAGGTGATAGGTTGCACGCAAGAAAAATCCTGCAGTACCCTAAAACCTAACACCTATAACCTAATACCTGTTTGTGAACAAAGTGAGCAAACATTATGGCAACGACAACACGACAAGCACAACGAATCCGAAGACACCGACGCGCTCGC
>JBBDZE010000034.1:0-11317 GCA_040900345.1 Candidatus Spechtbacterales bacterium | reverse complement strand
CTGTCTCAATTTGACATGGTCATTTCCTCTTCATCCTTCTTTTCCAAGGGGGTCATCACGCGGGTCGGTGCCGTGCACATTTCGTACTGCCATACCCCTACGCGCAAGCTTTGGGCCGAGCGGCCGGTCGCGGGCGAGGCCGGTTCGTTGTTCAGTACGCCAAGCGCGCATATGCTGCGTCTGTGGGATGCCAATGCGGCCGCACGGGTGGACTATTTTATCGCCAACTCGCGTCATACCAAGCGGGCTATTGGAAAGTACTACCGCCGCGATGCCTTCGTTGTCTATCCACCGGTGGACGCCCGGGCGCTGGCGTATACCCGGTCGCTTGATGAGCGCGAACAGCGCTTGGTGGATGGGTTGCCCGAAAACTTTTATTTGGTGGTTTCAGCACTTTATCCTCACAAGCGCGTGCGGCTTGCCGTTGAGGCCTTCAGCAAGCTTTCCTATCCGCTGGTAATCATTGGTGCCGGCCCCCAGCAAGACCACTTGGAACGCCTGGCTGGGGAGGGAACGGTGTTGCTGGGACGCCAATCCGACGCGGTGGTTGCGGCTTGCTACGAGCGTTGCCGCGCGTTGGTACATCCTGCGGAAGATGATTTTGGCATCGCGCCCGTTGAAGCTATGCAGTACGGCAAGCCGGTCGTTGCCTACCGTAAAGGGGGTGTTACCGAAACGGTGGTAGATCACGTCAGCGGTGAATTCTTTGACGTGGCCCATCCGGCGGTTCTGGCTGACGCGGTGCGTCGCCTGGAAGAGGGCTATGACACCTTGAACCCGGCCCTTATCACCGCTATTGGCAACCGCTTTGGCAAGGACCGCTTCCAGGAGGAACTGCGTCGGGTGCTCAAGAGGATATTAGCTCACGAGATGCACGCGGTGTGAGCACGCGTAGTGCTATAATGAGAGTATGCTTATAGGACACGAAGAGCAGGTTGCTTTTTTGGACGCTGTGGCAAGCTCCAGCGGCGTGCCGCCCGCGGTGTTGTTGAGCGGGCCATCCGGCATTGGCAAGCGCGATTTTGCCGCGGCGTTTGCCGCGTGGGTCCAAGGAGACCCGACGAGTTCGTTCACCAAGGTCGCCTACGACACCACGGCCAAAGAGCGCGCCCTCTGCCATCCGGATGTGACCGTGGTGCGCGGGGACATTCCTGTGGTAGAACTTCGCGCGATTCGAAAGCGCCTGTCAATGACACCCTTTTTGGGAAACTATTCCGTGGTTATCATTGAAGAGGCCCACTTACTCGGCGAGGCGAGTGCCAGTACCCTTTTGAAAGTGCTCGAAGAGCCCAACAAAAAGACCCTCTTTGTGCTGTTGGCGCGCAACGAACGGTTGGTACTGCCCACAATTCTTTCGCGTTGCCTGCATATCCGGCTTGGTTACGTACCCGATGAGACCATCGAACGCGCGCTCAAGACAACATCGATTGCCAACTTGCGGCCCTACTGGTGCGGGCGTCCTGCGTTGGCTCACGTGCTCCTGGAGGACGTTTCGACGCGCGAGCGCGTAAGTGGCTATGCGGCCGACTGTGGCCAGTTCCTGCACGGTACGCTGTATAAGCGCTTCGCCATTTTGGAAAAGTATACGAAGCGTGAGCGGTCCGAATTGAATGAAATACTCCAGATATGGATAGAATATGTGCGCACCAACGTTTCGGGAGCGCCCAGGGTTCCCCTGATGCGGCACCTGTCCTCAATATATGCCACCATTGCTACTACCAACGCCAGCAGCGTTTTTTTACTCAATAGTTTCGCGCTCAACGCCCCGCGTGTTGCGGTCGCGTAGACACGTCCCGGGGCGCCTAGTATGAAATCCCTTCTTTTTCTTCTGTTCATTGTCAGTATCGCCGTGGGCGCGGGCGCGGTTTTGCTTGACGCGATTGCACCCCAGCTTGGGTTGAGGTTTCCCCAAGAAGAGTCCTTGCCGCGCGAAGGCGGGCTGTACATTTTTGCGCAGGGTTCCCAGGACTGGGCGCGAGCCACCGTTGACGGAGGCGATGTTAAGAATTTGCTTGTCCATGACATGGCATTTGTGCCGCAGGTTGACGGTTCGGTCATCCTGCTTGCCGGGCTTGACGGTGTGTACCAATCCAGTGACCGTGGATTGCGGTGGACAAAAGTTTTTAAAGAAACGTTCAAAGGACGAGTCGAGGCATTCGTGGTGGACACGCGTACTCCCGCACCCGCTATTTACGCGAGCGGCTTGTCTGAGAATGGTGAAAGCGTCGTGGTAAAGTCACCCGATGGGGGTGCCACGTTTCAGCAAATCTTGACCGCAGGCCCGGCGTCCAAGCGGGTCGTGGGGTTGGCGCTGGATCGCTTTTCGCGGGAGAAGATTTATGCGCTTACCAGCGACGGCATTTTTTTAGTCAGCAACGATTCGGGTCGTTCGTGGAGCAGCGAACAGATCGGTGGCGGTTCCTTTGTGAAGCTTCTGATGCATCCCTCCGATCCAAGCATGCTGTTTGCCCTCACGCGCGCCGGAACATTTTACAAAAGTACGAATAGTGGAGCCACGTGGCGCAACATGGAACCTGTTCTAACAGTCAATACTACCGCACCAGCGCGCGTCTACAGCGTGGCCTTCGCATCGTCGGGGGGTACGCTGTATGTTGGGACTGACCAGGGGCTGTTGCGCTCGCGCAACAGTGGTGAGAGTTTTGAACGCATTGAACTATTGCTGGCCTCCCAAAGAGTTGTGACGGCTGTCGCGGTTGACCCGCAGCGCTCGGGAACAATCTACGTGGGAGCGGGGCAGCAGCTACTGCGAACCACCGATGAGGGGGCAACATGGCAGGTCTCCTCGGGCGCTATCGGTGCGGGGTGGATTGGCTCATTGACGGTACATCCGCTTGATAGCGACCTGGTATATATAGGAATCTTGAGTAGCTGAGTGAATTCGTGTAGGCTTAAAGAGCATGGAAGCGACTCAACTGAAGCACAAACTTGACAAAGCTCTGGAGGTATTGGCGACATCGTTGCGCCAATTGCGCGTGGGGCGAGCCAGCGGTGAATTGGTGGACGGTATTAGGGTGGACGCGTATGGCTCGATGATGCCGATTAATCAGGTGGCCTCGGTGCAAACGCCCCAACACGATCAGATTCTCATCCAGCCCTGGGATGGTGGCCTCACGGGGGCTATTGCTAAGGCCATACAAGCATCCGACCTGAACCTGAATCCTTCGGTAGATGGCACCACCATTCGCATTACTCTGCCGCCTCTCACGGAGGAACGCCGACATGAGCTGGTGAAAATTGTCGCCGCGGACGCCGAGGAGGCGCGCATCGCGGTGCGCAATATCCGAGAAGAGGCCATGGACGACCTGGATAAGGAGGAAAAGGCCAAAACCATCTCTGAAGACGAAAAATTCCGCAAGCGCGATCAGTTTCAAAAACTCGTAGATGAGTACAATAAAAAGATTAAAGATATGGCCGAGCAGAAAGAAGAGGATATATTGAAGGGCTAATCGGGGTTGCGTCCTTCAAGAAACACGGTTCGGCATTTCCAGCGAAGCCGACCGTTGCCGCTCGCCGCAACACTCCGCCGTTGGCGGAGACCAAGCTGTTGCGGCTCCGCGGGCTTCTTTCAGGACGCAATCCCGATTAGCGAGGGGGGGGGCAGTTGGTCCCCTAAAACCTAGTACCTAATCACTAATAGCTGGCATCATGTTTCTCACTATTTTCTTTTTCGTCATCGCGTTGTCCGTTTTGATTCTCGTCCATGAAGCGGGGCATTTTTTTGTGGCCAGACGTCTTGGCATGAAGGCCGAGGAATTTGGCATTGGTTTTCCGCCCCGGCTGTGGGGGTTTCGACGGGGCGAAACGCTCTATTCTATTAACTTACTGCCCATTGGGGGGTTTGTGCGAATTTTAGGCGAAGGCGGCGAGGAAGTAGACAACCCGCGCAGTTTTTCAAGCCGGCCGCCGGGGCAGCGCTTGCTTGTGCTTTCGGCCGGTGTGCTTGTGAACTTACTGGTGGCGTTCTTGTTGTTCTCATCGCTTTTTGCCATAGGTACGCCCCAGCAGACCATTATTAAAGAGGTCATTGAGGGTACCCCCGCAGCTGAAAGCGGACTGCGTGCCAACGATATCGTGGTGGCGTTGCGGGTGGGGGATACGCGCGTGAGCGCGCCTGATATGGACAGTGTCGTTGCCTTGTTGCAACAGCGTCAGCCGGACGAAGAAGTGGTATTTGAGGTCGTTCGCGGCAATGGCGTTGAAGAAATTTTCGTGGGCAATCATATCGATGCGTCCGGTGAAGCCGGGCCTGTGGGCGTGGCGCTTGGAAGTCTCGGGGTGGAGCGCGTGCCGTGGTACCAAGTTCCGTGGTATGGCGCGCTCGCTACCTACTCGGTGTTGGTGGGTACGTTTGCTGCGTTTGGCGAAGTTATTGGCCAAGGCATTGGAAGCGGCACGGTGCCGGAAGGGGTTGGCGGTCCCGTGGGGATTGCCAACGTTGTCATTGAGTTGAGGGACTTTGGCTGGCTGTTCTTTGCACAGTTGATGGGCATTATTTCTCTCAACTTGGCGCTTCTCAATAGCATCCCGTTTCCGGCATTGGATGGCGGGCGCATGCTCTTTGTGCTCATTGAGAAGATAAAGGGCTCGCCGGTGAACCGTCGCGTGGAGGGTTTTGTCCACATGGGTGGCTTTGCGCTCCTTATTGCGCTTATTGTGCTCGTTACCTTCAACGACATCAAAAACCTGGTAACATAACGGTATGCGCCAATCAAAACTTTTTACCAAATCGCTTCGTTCCATCTCAAGCGAAGAGACGGCCATCAACGCTCAGCTTCTGCTGCGCGGCGGTTTTGCCTTTAAGCACGCGGCGGGAGTGTATTCGTACTTGCCTTTAGGGTGGCGCGTTATGCGCCGCGTGAGTGATATTATCCGGCAGGAGATGAACGGCATTGACGGCCAGGAGATGTTCATGCCCGCACTTGTTGACCGCAAGTATCTTGAGGCAACCGATCGCTTTAAACTGGATGTTGGGTATGACGCCATTACCAAGACCGACAAAGAACCGGGTTTTTCGTTGGGGTGGACGCACGAGGAGGTCATAACCGCTATTGCCACGCACTATATTGCTTCCTACAAAGATTTGCCGTTTGCCACTTATCAAATTCAGACAAAATTTCGCAACGAACCGCGTGCCAAGAGCGGCCTTTTGCGCGGGCGTGAGTTCATGATGAAAGATCTCTATAGTTTCCATACGTCAGAAGAGGACCTCAACGATTATTACCAAAAGGTACGGGAGGCGTACATCCGAGTATTCAATCGCTGTGGGCTGGACGTGTTCTACACGCTGGCGGCCGGTGGCGACTTTACCGCCAACACCACGCATGAGTTTCAAGTTCTGGCTGATGTAGGCGAGGACACCATCTACTACTGCCAGGCGTGCATGCTTGCTCAAAACGACGAGGTGGCAACATGGAAAGATGGCGAGAAATGCTCGGAGTGCGGCGGGGTTATCCGGAAAGGAAATGCTGTTGAGGCGGGTAATATCTTCCCGCTCGGCACGAAGTATTCCGAGGCGATGAACCTCACCTACACGGATGAGAAGGGCGAACGACAGCATGTCGTCATGGGCTCGTACGGCATTGGTGTGAGCCGTCTGATGGCCATTATTGTAGAGGTCTACCACGATGAGCGGGGCATTCTGTGGCCGCAGGCCGTCGCACCCTTTGCCGCCCATATCATCACCATTCCCGGCTCAGCTAAGGCCGCCCAAGCGGCTGAAAAGTTAGAAGCTGAGCTTACGCTGGCGGGCATTGATGTGCTCTACGACAATCGGGATAGCGTGAGCGCCGGCGAAAAATTTGCTGACGCCGATCTCATCGGTATTCCCGTGCGCTTGACTCTCAGCGAAAAGAGCTTGGCCGCCGGTGGGGTCGAGGTAAAGCGTCGTGGCGAGGAAGAGACTCGCGTCGTGGCGCAGGCGGAAGTGCTGGATATCCTGCGGGCGGTTGTGTCAGAGTAAAATCTGCGCGATAATGGAATGCCTGCGTGTTATTCGCGGGCATATAACGGCTCCCCTTCGCTTCGCTCAGGGTGCTCGTTCTTGTCTCCCTACGGGAGATCTCCCAAAGGGAGACAGCCCTGCCTACCGGCAGGCAGGCGTTCGTGCTGCATTCGTTTATACTCATTTGCCCTCACGGGCAAGAATGGCACATGCTCGATAGCATTTTTGGAAGATTTTCCAAGGACATTGGAATTGATTTAGGGACTGCCAATACGCTCGTCTATGTACGCGGGCGGGGTATTGTAATAAACGAGCCCTCGGTGGTCGCGCTCAACACGAAGACCGGGCGCATTTTAGCTATTGGTGAAGAGGCCAAGCGCATGGTAGGTAAAACACCCGCTCACATCGTGGCAACCCGTCCGCTCGTGGATGGGGTCGTTTCCGATTTTGAAATAACCGAGCAGATGCTCAAATACTTTATTGACAAGGTTCACTCCGACCCCATGAGTTTTTATCCGCGTCCGCGCGTGGTTATTGGCATTCCCTCAGGCGTGACGGAAGTGGAAAAGCGCGCGGTGGAGGATGCCGCTCGCAATGCGGGTGCGCGCGAAGTATATCTAATTGAAGAGCCCATGGCGGCGGCTATTGGTTCGCGCCTGAATGTCCAAGAGGCAGCCGGCAATATGATTGTGGATATCGGTGGCGGCACGACGGAGGTTGCGGTCATTTCTTTGGGAGGCATTGTGACCAGCCAAAGTTTGCGCGTGGCGGGGGACAAGATGAACGAAGATATTATCAACTTTGCGCGCGACGAGTTCAACTTGCTGTTGGGCGAGCGTACCGCCGAGATTCTTAAAATAGAGATTGGGTCAGCGCTCCCCATGAGCGAAGCACAAACGATTCCTATGCGCGGCCGCGATCTTATCACCGGCTTGCCAAAAGAGATTATTGTTACCGACGAGGATATTCGCCACGCGCTGGAGCCAACCGTCGCGATCATCATCCGCGCTATCAAGGAAACCGTTGAGCGCACCCCGCCCGAAGTACTTGCTGACATAATGGGAACGGGTATTGTGCTGGCTGGCGGTGGCAGTATGCTGCGAAGATTCAATGAACTGGTTGCTCACGAGACCCAAATGCCGGTACTGATGACTGAAGACCCGCTCACGGCGGTGGCACGTGGTACGGGTATTGTGCTGGAACATCTTGAGAGCCTTCGCGAGGTTCTCGTTGACCCTGAATATTAACGCTAGTATGTTTCTCTTGCGGTTCATCATTCGGCTTGTTCGATCCCCGGCAGCGCATCAGCGTTATGTTGCCACGCACGACGGGTTTGACGTGGCGCCCGAAGAGATGTTGTCCGACGTTTCAACGGATTTTAACCGCCGTGTTGATAACCAGCGCCGGCTGGAAGTGCCGGTGCCCGGTGCCAGCCTGACCGGGTTGTTCGTGCTAGTGCTGGTGGGAGTCGTTTTTTTGGGCGGCTATAATGCCTATTTGCTTGTTGCCTACGGCGAGGAGTACGGGAGGGTCGCCGAGGAAAACGCCCAGCAAGTGTACAGTATTGGTCCGAGTCGCGGCACGATAGTCACGGTCGACGGTATGGTCATCGCCAGTACAAGTCCTTCGTTTGACCTGATAGTCAATCCTGCCCAACTTTCCGAGGCTACGCTGGATGAACTTGCTCATGCGCTGGCGGAGGCCGATGAGACCCTGACAACCTCGACCGTACACGAACGCATGCGCCGGGCGCGCGAGCGAAACTTTGGAGAGCTGCTTTTGCTGAAAAAACTTCAGGAAGAGGAGGTCGCGGTCTTTTCCGGATTGCTTGTAAGCCATCCGGAACTTTCAATAGTGGAGACCGGTGCGCGTTCCTATCCCCAGGGGCGCTTGTTCTCGCACCTCCTTGGCTATACGGGCACCATTGCGGAGGAAGAGTTGGCCGGCCGCGAAGGGTATCAGCGCTCCGACGACATCGGCAAAAAAGGCGTTGAATATTATTTTGAGCAAAGTCTGCGCGGCGTACGCGGCCTTTTCGCCAAATTCGTTACGGTAACGGGTGAAGTTACGAGCGAGCGGGTGGTTCGACAACCCGTTATGGGTTCCACGCTGGAACTGTCGGTCGATGCGCGGCTGCAGCGCATCAGTCGCGAGGCGCTTCAGAGGGGGCTTGAAAGCAATAACCTGACGAGCGGCGCCGTAGTTGCGTTGAACCCTAAAACCGGAGAGGTGCTCTCATTGGTGAGTTTGCCCGATTTTGACCCCAATCACTTCGTGCGCGGCCTTTCTGGCAGCGAGGCGCGGGAATATTTTGAGAGCGCCAACAACCCGCTGTTCAATCGTGCCTTATCGGGGGCCTATCCAACGGGCTCGGTCATTAAGCCGTTTATTGCTACCGCCGCGCTCGAAGAGCATGTCATTGACCCGCGCAAAAATATGCTTACGCATGGGTACATTTCAGTGCCAAGCGTTTTTGATGCTTCCGTCAACTATATTTTTCGCGATAACAAAAATCACGGTTGGGTTGATATGCGCCGCGCCATTGCCGTTTCTAGCAACGTCTACTTCTGGGTTATAGGAGGCGGATATCAAGGACAGGCCGGTCTTGGGATTGAACGTATTGCCGAGTACTTGGGGAGATTTGGCTGGGGTCAGAAACTTGGCATTACCTTTGGTTCCGAACATGAAGGGCGCATTCCTACCCCGGAGTGGAAAGAGCGTGTGAAGGGCGAGCAGTGGTATGTGGGGGACACCTACAACATTTCCATTGGCCAGGGAGATTTGCTGGCGACGCCCATGCAAGTAGCCGCGGCCACGGCGGCCGTGGCCAACGGCGGCACGCTCTATCGTCCCTACGTCGTGCGCAAAGAAGTGGCCGCTGACGGCAGTATCATTGCGCACGAACCGCACGCTATTCGTGAAGCACTGGCCGAGGATTCTTCTTTGAAGGTGGCCCGGGAAGGCATGCGAGCCGCGGTGACAGCTTCAACGGGTGCTAGCTCGGTTCTTCGGCAAGTTCCCGTGGCGGTTGCCGGCAAGACCGGAACGGCCCAAACCGGCGCTACGGAAAACCATGGCTGGTTTACGGGTTTTGCTCCCTACGACGACCCCTCAATTGTTTTGACGGTTGTGCTGGAGCATGGTAAAAGCAGTGGCCGTGCCGTCCAGATTGCCTATGAGATACTGAATGGATACTTTGGCGGCACCGTGCGGATTCCCGAAACCATCCCCGAAGAATAATCCACAGATTTCTTTGTTGACGTGTGTCAATTCACCCGTATAATTGAGTAATATTCGCAGCAGGTATTCTTGGCATCACTCTATGGAGCATCTATCACAGGAAGGACTAAAGAAAATCAAGCAGGAGTTGGACGAGTTGCGCAGTAAGAAGCGGTGGGAGATAGCTCAATGGCTGCGGGAGGCCTCTCAGCAGGGAGACTTGCTTGAAAATGCCGAGTATCTGGAGGCCAAAGAGGCTCAAACGGCGCTTGAGGGAAAGATTGAGGAGCTCGAGCAATGTCTTCGCAATGCTAAGGTCGTTGAAGACCGGCAGGAGGGTATTGCGGACGTAGGCTCTATTATTGAATTGACAGACGTTGCGGGGAAGATGAAAGTCACGCTGGTTGGCAGTGGCGAGGCCGACATGACCCAGGGGCTGCTTTCCTCATCCTCACCGCTGGGCAAATCCCTTATCGGGCGCCAGGCGGGCGAAGAGGTACACATCGTGACCCCCAGGGGCAAGAAAAAATTTAAAATCACTCATATTTCGTAAAGCAAAAGGCCCCCGCGCGGGGGCCTTTTGCTTTACGGGGGCCTCGTTCTGACGTAAAATGGTGTTAGCTTTAGCGGGTAGGTTTTAGGCGTTGGAACAATCATATTTTCCCCTAATGCCTAGCACCTAATAGCTCATAGCCCTTTTTGTATGGCTTTAGACGATATCATCGCGCATCGGCTGCACAAGCGAAAGCAGTTGCAAGATCTGGGGGACAATCCATACCCTGTTTTTGTTAAACGAACGCATACCGCGACCGAGGTACGCGACAACTTTGAACGATTAGAAAAGGAGGGAACGCCTGTCACTCTGGTGGGTCGTCTTATGTCGTTGCGCGAGCACGGCGGCCTTACGTTTGGCGATCTCAAAGATGGCACGGGCTCGTTCCAGCTGGCCTTTCGCGAAGACAGCATGGGCAAGGAGGGATACCGGGAAATAGAAAAGTTCCTGGACCTGGGCGACTTCATCAGTGCCGACGGCATGCTTTTTACGACCAAGCGGGGAGAAAAGAGCGTGGATGTTTCCTCGTTTGATATCATTGCGAAAGCTATGCGCCCCTTGCCGGAAAAGTGGCACGGGTTGAAGAATGTTGAAGAGCGCTACCGCAAGCGGTACTTGGACCTGTTGATGAGCGAAGAGGTAAAGAATATTTTCGTTACGCGCAGTACCATCATCAAGGCGACACGCGAGTTTTTGGATGCGCACGGCTTTGTTGAGGTTGAGACATCCATTCTGCAGCCCATTCCGGGCGGGGCTTCCGCGCGCCCGTTCAAGACGCACTTGGACGCGCTGGATATGGACCTTTACCTGCGTGTAGCGCCCGAACTTGATCTCAAGAAGTTGCTCGTTGGCGGATTCGAGAAAGTATACGAAATTGGCCGCAACTTCCGCAATGAAGGCATTGATCTTTCCCATAACCCGGAGTTTACCTCGCTGGAGTTCTACTGGGCCTATACAGACTACAAAGAGCTGATGAAGTTTTCAGAACAGCTGTTCCAGCACATCTTTGAGGCCGTCGGTAAATATCCGAAGTTTGAACATGAGGGCAAGGAGATTGACCTGACCACCCCGTGGCCGCGCATTGAGTTTACCGAGCTTTTGCATAAGTACGCGGGCATCGCCTACGAAGATGTGAACCGCGACGGGCTTGCCAAAGAGGCCCAAAAGCATGGTATCCACGTTGAAGCGCATCTCAACAAGGGGCAAATAGCTGACCTCATCTATAAAAAACTGTGCCGTCCGAATGTGGTAGAGCCGACGTTTGTCATTCACCAACCCACCGAACTGGCGCCGTTGGCCAAGTCGCTTCCCGAAAACCCAGAGTACGATGCTCGGTTCCAGTTGATTATCAACGGCTGGGAAATGGTGAACGCCTTTTCCGAGATGAACGACCCGGTTCTTCAACGCGAATTGTTCATGGCGCAGGAGGAGCAGTTGCGTTGTGGCGATGAAGAGGCCCAACGGCTTGATGAGAGCTTTCTGGACGCCCTGGAGCACGGCATGCCGCCCGCGGCGGGTTTTGCATTCGGCGTGGATCGGCTCACGGCGCTGCTCACGAATGCCCATGCTCTGCGGGAAGTGAT
>JBBDZE010000033.1:25308-64755 GCA_040900345.1 Candidatus Spechtbacterales bacterium | reverse complement strand
CCGGTACGCTGACGGTCTCTGTTGACCCGTCAACCGTAACAACCGGCCAGGTAGCCGTTGGCACCACTGCCGGCGCTACGGGTGTTGAGTGGGGTTCGATAAAGCTCACGGCAACGGCTGAAGATATTCAGCTTACCCGTCTGAAGCTGACGCTTGCACAGGCAACCGGCGGCACGACCACCGATGAAGTGCCCGGCTTTGCGGGCGTTTCCCTCTACTTGGGCAGCACGCGTGTAAGCGGCCCGTTGGCACCTACCGGCACCAACGCCGGCGGTGACGTAACCATGGACTTTGGCTTTACGGCCGGTTCCGTGGTAGTACCCAAGAACAGTTCCTTGACCCTAACCATCAAGGCCGACCTGAACGGTACCTCAACGGGTGCTACGGCGGGCGAGAGCCCAACTTTCCATGTCGCGGATGTAACTGGTGCTGCAAACTTGGTTGATTCTGATATTGAAGCGAAGGGCGCAACCTCTGGCTCAATAGTAACCTCTTTTGCAGGTACACTGACTCCCGAGACGGCCAGCAACTTCAACGCTCAGACCATCCACAAGACGACCTTGAGCGTTGCGTTGAACAGCGCATCTCCGTCGGGCACGGCAACGCGAAGTTCCAACCAGACTATTCTGTCATTGGACTTTGACGCTGCCAGCCAGGCTTCGGTAGAAATTGATAAAATAACAATCGCCCTTGCCTCAAATGGCGGGTTGCAAGATGGTGCGGCACTATTTTTGAAAGACGGCGCTACTACTGTTGCCACAGGTTACTACTCTGGTACGACGTTTGCCGGTTCGGTAACCTTCATTCCGACGAGCCAGTTCACGATTCCCACCACGGGTAAGACGCTGACCTTGGTTGCTGACACGACCACCTTGATCACGGCGGTAAGCAAGACGCTTGCCATGACCATGGATCTTGGCTCATCAGATAGTATGGGTAATGTTACCGAAGGGGATGTATGGTGGCGAGATGGGGAACTGGTCGACCCAATAAAGTGGGTTGATTCAAGTTCTCCTGTAGCGAGCGGTACGTTAAGCTACTAGTCCTGAACTAGTTGAAGGACTAATCCGAGCGTAGCGAAAGTTATCTTCTAGGCGCAGTGCTACAATCAAGTGGCCCCAACCTTTTAGCCCTTGTCGTGGGGCTGTTCTTGAACGCGGTTCTTGTTATCTATTGCCTTCGGGAAATCTGATTAACGTATCAGAAACAAGCAGCCCCGTACCTTCAAACATCCCGAATTAAAAGAGGCGTTGGAGGATGTGCTTGGAAAGAAGCAGAAAGAAATAGAACTCTTGACACACTAACAATTCAGTGGTAGTGTGTTGATGTTTTTGAAAAAGGCAAAGTGCAAATCCGATACGGGAGATTGCGATGGTTTTAATCTCTTTAATGCACACTGTCCAAGTGGAACAGGTGGAGCGATTCGTTGCCCGAGAACAGTTAGAGGCGGCAAATGTACGCGTTCACGGTGAGGACTTCCCTCGCTTCTTTCTCGACAAGGGGGAAGAGAATAGAGGGAGGGCAACTCTCGCTATATATCGTCTAGAGGGGGAAGCAACGAATGCCCCCATTCTGGCTGATCTGGGCGATCGAGCCGCAATCTTTCTGGCGCACCTCTTCGAGCTACTGAAGGGGCAAGCCCGCGGAGAGTCGGGGCCATTAAGGACTAATGGCGTCAACATCGCCTACATCCGTGACCACGACGGCCAGCTCCAGGTTGTTAATTTCGCCTGGGGCTCCGGAAGCAAGCGATGGAATATGGCGGTTGCTGGCCATTGGGGCGAATGGCCAAAGGGCGCTTATGTCATTTCCTGCATCTAGCCGCGTTGCCTGGGGAAACCCCTCGTCTTCCTCCAAGCCTCGCACAGAAAAGCCGACCACGGCCGCTCTGTGCGAGGCTTTTCTGTTTTTGACATTGACAGTACCGCTCGCGAGTGGTACTGTTTGGGCGAAACTAGGGATTAGCAGAGGTATGCTACATGCCTGATTCAAAGCGCCAGGTAGTCGGCCAGGTTGTCGAGTACCCCATTCAGCCGAGCGATATCAGCACCGAACTAGATTTCATGGATACCCTGGGACGTGCAGAGCTCGAATCTTCCGGATTCTGGGTTGTGCGCCTCGCGCAACGACGCGGTGGCTGGAGTCCGTTTACTCGCGACGAGTTGTGGGGCCTCCATGCCAAGGAGAACCCGTCCCAGAGACATCCTCGCCTTCAAGAGCGGGATTTGGATGAGCTTCTGGGCAATCGGACGCTCTTCGCGGAGATGGACGGGCAGTACTACGTGACCCACGAGTTCGTCTCGTCGTGCTTCCGCGGATCTCCTGCCCTAAAGATCTAGGCGGACCCGAGCTACGACGCGGACGGCTGGGAGGGAGGTTTGCATGTCCGAACAGTGGGGCATTCTCGTCACCGCGGGGACGTTCTCGTTTCGAATCCAGATGCGCGTTGTCGGTGCGACCCTCAGTGGTTCCCACTGGGAGGTCGGCCTAATCGGCAGCGATGGGCGGAAGTTCTCTACCTGCCACATTGCTGGCCATCTCGACCCTGAGGAGGTTGTCGAGAACGTTGGCAGGATCATGCGGCGGTATGAGCAGATTCCGCCCGAGTGGCTGGACGTCGAGTTCCCCAAGGAAACAGGCCCGACCATCGTGGAGCTAGTGGCCAATGTCCAGGGGTTCGAACTCTTGAGCCTGGGCCAATCGGACACCTGGGTCGAGGAGTTCTTCTTTTCAGCTACGAAGGGACTGCAGGTTCCCATCCAGGCAGCCGTCTACCAGCTCCTCAAGCGCCAGCGTCCCGAGGTTGCAGTGCGCATCCAAGATGCGTTCGAGCGCCTCCGAGAAGTTCCTGACTGGATGCAGCCAGTCATCACCTAGCCGCCCGTGAAAGGAGAAGTCGCGATGTGGTACCTTGTCTACGCAACAGAAATTCCTGCTGCCATAGGGTGGAAAAGAATTACAGGTGTAGCAGCACTCGACCTGGGTGATTCCACGGCAATAGAGCAGGCACGACGGCGCGCGCAGGTGCAATGGGAGGATATTGCCGGCAGAGACCGGCACGCATCGGATCCACGAATTGGTTTTCTTGAGCCCCTCGGGGCCTAAGCCGCCAACAGACAGCCCCTAGCTGTATTTGTTGGCGGCTGTTTGTCTTCGAACCCGAGGGCATGACACTTCCTCCCCCAGGAGAATAGGAGAGAACCGCAAAGCCGCCCATGAGGCAGCAGACAACAGACGCTGCTCGACTTCTGGGCGGCGTTCTGTTTTTAAGGGGTTGGAAAGCGTTTCTTAAACCTCATTCCCAAGAGGTGGTGTAATGCAATCAAAAGAAGAGGTGATGTCCACAACAGCCAAAGAGAGGGCGAGGAGGGTCCCAAAAGCAGTTGATAGGCGCCTTTTGTGCTAAAGACGACAACAAGGTATGCCATAAACAAAAAGAAGAGCCCATGGGGCAACCACCATATGTTGAGGAGCTGAAAACGAACGGCGAAAGTAGCTGTAATAACCGACGCAATGATTCCCCCTGCAATGCTCCATGCGGGCACAGCTGTCTCGGCAAGCGGTTGCTGCACTGATTGGTAAAAGAGCACGATAAGCCCGGCGCTTACTGGCAACAGCAGGACATCCCCGACCATCACGGCGGGGTTTTTTAGTATGTTGCGACGAAACGTTTGGGTCTTGACACCAACGACCACAAGCGAACCAAACCCCCACGCCCATGCGACGGAAGCCACCACGAGCGGGGAAAGGTTTAGCAACGGGGCGAGAAAATCTCCTTCGGTCATACTGGTAGTCTAGCATGCAGTAGAGAATTGCTTGAGTTTTTCTCAGATAGTGCAAGAATTATTGTATGGATAATATCAAAGGCGACACCCCGCTTCTTAAAAAAGTTGACGCAGTTCTAGTAAAAGTTCCGGATATTGAAACCGGCATTAACTTTTATTGTAAGCAGCTCGGGCAGCAGTTGATTTGGCGAAAGGACACCATGGCTGCAGTATCGCTGGGTGAGAGTGAATTGGTGCTGAGCACTACGTTGGACCCCGAGACGGATATACTGGTAGAGTCGGTCGAGGAGGCAGTGGAGGCAATAGTTAAGGCGGGCGGCAGTGTTGTGGTGGAGGTCCAAGATATTCCCGTTGGCAAAGCGGCGGTCGTGAAAGATCCTTTCGGCAACCATCTTACCCTTGTTGACCTCTCCAAAGGAACGTATCAAACTGACGAGGCAGGAAATGTAACAGGACTGCAAAAACCATGACCAAACGAGTTTAATATGGAGCTTTTTCTTACCTCGCAGGCGCATAGAGTGCTTCCGCAAATAGCAAAGGAGCTGGCAGGCCAGCCAAGCGCGTATCGTGTGGCCTTCGTCCCCACGGCAGCCGATCCGTACCAGGATGCCTATTGGATGCGCGAAGATCGGGATGCGTTGGTCGGGCTTGGCTTCGTAGTTTTTGACGTGGATATTGCTGGCAAGAGCTATCGTGAGTTGCAGAAGCAACTTAAAGATGCGCACATTCTTTTCGTTGCCGGTGGGAACACATGTTATTTACTGGAGAAGGCACAAGAAAGCGGTTTTGATCGTTTGGTGAAGGAGTTAGTGCAACGTGGCGTGATATACGTCGGTTCCAGCGCGGGGTCGGTTATCGCAGCGCCCGATATCGAGCCGTGTAAGTTTTTCGATGAGCGCGAAAAAGCCAACCTCACCTCAACGGAGGCATTTGGTCTGGTCGATTTCCTACTCGTGCCGCACTGGGGCAACAAAGAAGTACAGCGGCTTAACGAACAGGCAATGGAAGAATACAAAGACTGGCAGTACAAGCTGGTCCGGCTCACGGATACGCAATATGTCCATATCAAGGATGGCATTCAGCGAACCGTTGATATTGGGAAATAGCACATCAGAAGTATGACTTCTTACCGCTTCAGCCCAATTAAAACACACGAAGAGCTTTTTGCGGCCGTGCAGTATGTGGCGAAGGAGGCTGCCACATTGGCCGAAAAGGTAACGGGGCAGCGCTATCCCATTACCTACCTTACAATTTTTGCCCACTCCCAGGAAGAATATGATGGGCTGGTAGCCATGCTTGCCAGCTTGGGGGAGGTTTCTGAGGCCAACAACGGACAGCAAGTAAAATTGAACGAGGCCATAGACGGCATTCCGCGCATTCGTGTTCGCAAGCCCGACCCCCAGCGCCCTCAGGTTGGCTGTGTGGACTTTGACGCAGGCGAGTATGAAGATTTTAAAAATAAGTATTTAAACTCGTCAGAACATCTTCGTCTTATTGAACGACCCGATTACGAAATGGTAGAATTTTTTGGCCCACAGTTTGATATCTTGGGGTATGTGGTTTCAGCTCCCGTTTGAAAATATATGGATAATATCGCAAGATAAAAATATGTCTACGGTAAAGACACGTGTCACGATTGGAGAGGTGAGAACGTTTTTGCGCGAAGAATATGCCGAACCGATTCGAGCTCTACACCCGTTGCGGGGAGGGGAATACTCTCGAGCTTTTGCATTTGATACAAGTGAGGGAAAGTATGTAATTCGGGCAAACAACACAGCGAGAACTTTTCGGAAAGATGTGTACGCCTATCGGCACTTTCGTTCGGATGCAGTACCCATTCCCAAGATAATCAAAATTGGGAGGCTGAATGAGCGATTGTTTTTCTCAATTTCTGAAAGAGTTGCGGGCAAGGTTGTGGAAGATTTCAATACCAAGGACCTCAATGAACTTCTTCCCCAGCTTATGAGAACGTTGGATGCCATTCACTCCACGAAGATTTCGAGCCAGGGTAAGAGATCTGGGGACCTGAATATGCGAGGAGTAGGAATGTCTGACTCCTGGAGGTCCTATATACTATCCATACAGAACAAAACAGGACAAGAGAAAGAGTTTTTTGAAGAAGTGGAAGAAAAGATTAGAACGCTAGTGCGCTACTGTCCCGAAAAGCGCTCCTTAGTGCACGGAGATTACGGATTCAATAACGTGTTGGCGGATGGCAAAAAGATTACGGGCGTCATTGATTGGGGAGAAATGAAGTATGGAGATTTTTTATTCGATATTGCGTGGTTAGACTTTTGGTCGCGTGACGTTCAGTATGCTGAAAAATTCAAAGTTCATTATAAAAAAGTGGGGATTGCTGTTGAGAATTACGAGGAAAGAATAGCCTGCTATCAGTTATTTCTGGGACTCTCGTCGTTTGTCTTTTTTGTGAATTCGGGACAGAAGAAGGCTGCTCGGTGGGTCAAAAAGCACACGGAATCCATACTAAGTAGCACTATAAAAAATAAAAATGCATCACGACATGCCCATGGATATCGAACAGTTACGTCAATTCTTGGTTGACTGCAACAAGGCGGGATACGCCGCTGGAGAGGAAAAGGACTGGGTGAAAGAGCCCGATGGTTCTACCACAATCCCGTTCGAAAAGGGTCTGTGGCGCTCACATGATAATTTTTTTGGCGGCGAGCCCTACGGCGGTAGAGTAATTGTGCTTTACGATAGCAAACCCTCCTGGATAATGGTGTACTATGGATGGGTGAATGAAAGCGCAGACCCAAATCCCGTGTATGAGGTTTTACGTAATGCTTTAATGCGAATGCCGCAGGAGGCTCCTTTTCGCGGCCCCAAAGAGTACCGACAGGATAGCTTTACCTACGTGAATGCATGGGAGGGTGATTTGGAGAAATATTCCGGTGAAGAGCAGATCGTGCAAGGCGATGAGATTATTTATACAGCAAACTACCTGGGTGGCTTGGTGGACCAACGTAAGGGAGTTTAGGACGAGGAAAGTCATCATTGAATGACAACTATAACGTATGCCTAACCCCCATTGGACCAAAGAAGAATTAGAGCAGGTAGCGACGATGGACAGCTACGAGGATATGCTGGCCCTTGCTATGCAGATTTTGCCGCGCATTCCCGAGCCGGTGGTGCAAGTGTGCGGCCCCATCTCTACCGGGGGCATGGGCTCGGTAGCGGATAATTTTCGCATTTTTGACATGGCCATTGAGTTGCTCATCGCAGGAAGGGAGAACGTCTTTGACCAGCGTCCCTTTGAGCATGCGGTTCAAAACATCAAACGCAAGGGTGTTGAGACCGGCTATCTGATGGGCTTGCTGGACGATTTCTTTTTGCCCATTTTTGAAACCGGCTATATTGCAAAGTTTTATTTTCTTCCCGGTTGGGAAACGTCTAAAGGCGCCTCGTGGGAATACGAACAAGCCAAACGTTTGGGCATTGCATCAGTCATGCCGCACGATTGGATGGAAGCACAAGGCCTATGAGTGTCTACCAAAAACCTCCCAAACATTTTAACCCAACGGTTGAGGCCGTAAGTTGTTTTTTGGAAGCCGAAGGAAAAGCACTCTTTTTGCGCAGAAAAGATGGCGTATTTCAGGGCAGTCGATGGGGCATGCCAGGGGGTAAAGTTGACCCGGGCGAGGCGTTGCAGGCGGCAATAGCCAGGGAATTGCAGGAAGAAACAGGAATTTCGGTGCCGGTTGAGGTTATTGGCTACTTTCAAAAAACATACGTTCGCTACCCGGAGTTTGATTTTATTTTCCACATGTTCCAGGTCCAGCTGCCCAAAAAGCCGCGCGTTGTCTTGAGCGATGAGCACCAGGATTACTGCTGGGTGAGCGCACAGGACGCACTGGAGCTTGACTTGATATCAGGCAACGATGAGTGCATTAATCTTTTCTATGGAACCGCAAAACAATAAGCAACTATCATTCTAATATTCTTGAGAATATTAGAATGATAGAGTAGGGTGGAAGTATGAAAAAAGCAAAGCAACTTGAGCGGTATTGCAAGGGGGCCGCAAATCATCGACGCATTGAAATTTTGTTCTTACTTGCAAAAGCGGAAGGCTTAACGCTGGACGCAATTGCCGAGGAGCTTCATTGCAATATCAAAACAACCTCCGAGCATACCCGTCGCCTTGCGCATGCAGGGTTGCTGAATAAAAAATATCAGGGGCCTTCGGTTGCTCACTCGCTTTCTCCGTATGGAAGGAGGTTTGTAGATTTTCTAAAAACATTCTAATATTCTCAAGAATATTAGAATGTTTTCGTTTGAGAGAAATGCGATACAATAACAGCATGGTCAACATTCCTTTTTCTCATTTTAGCGAAGTAGAAATAAAAATTGGCACCATTCTTTCGGCCGAGCCGGTTGAAGGATCGGAAAAACTGCTTAAACTGATGGTTGACTTTGGCGAGGAAGAGCCGCGTCAAATTTTGTCAGGCATTGCCAAGTATGTGGATGCCGAAGTGTTGATTGGCATGCAGTTACCTTTTGTGACCAATTTGGAACCGCGCGAAATGCTGGGCATGAAAAGCAACGGCATGCTGTTGGCTGCACACGGGCAAGAGGGCGCGCCAGTGCTGTTGCATCCCGAAAAGCTCGTGGACCCAGGAAGCAAGGTGGGGTAGAAAAGCGATTGACAAAGACCGTAAGCTATTTCGACGGCGGTCGAAATAGCTTACGGTCTTTGTCTGGCTGGAGTTTTTCGGTGCGGTATACTAAAGACATGACGAATATCGAAACAGCAGTGTTCGGTGGCGGATGCTTCTGGTGTACCGAGGCGGTCTTCAAGATGCTCGAGGGCGTCAGCTCGGTGGAGCCGGGCTATGCCGGCGGCCACGTGGAAAACCCCACATACGAGCAGGTGTGCTCGGGGGCGACCGGCTACGCGGAGGTTATCAAGATAGAGTACGACCCTGCGCACGTTGGCTACCAAGACCTGCTGACCGTCTTTTTTGCCTCGCACGATCCGACCTCACTGAACCGCCAAGGCAACGATGTGGGAACTCAGTACCGCTCGGTGCTATTTTACACGACACCCCAACAGAAGAAGGCAGCAGAGGAGTTCATCGCCAAGCTCAATGCCTCCAGTAACGAAGGGAAGGCTATCGTCACGCACGTGGAGCCGCTCATGAACTTCTACCCAGCCGAGGACTACCACAAAAACTATTACGAGAAGAACAAAAACGCGGGGTACTGCCAAGTGATCATCAACCCGAAACTTGAAAAGGTCCAAAAGGAGTTTGCAGAACTTCTCAAGGATGCCCAATAGTATGGAGGATAAAACGCCCAAAACTGAAGACGCGTGGAAGAGTAAGCTGTCGCCCGAACAGTACCATTCGTTACGCGAGGGTGGTACGGAGATGCCCGGCAGCGGCAAGTACTTGCACGAAAAGTCCTCGGGCACGTACAACTGTGCTGCCTGCGGCAATCCGCTCTTCTCATCCGACGCCAAGTTCGACTCCGGCACGGGGTGGCCCAGCTTTGACGAGGCGTTGCCGGATGCGGTCAAAGAGAAATCGGATGGTTCCCTGGGCATTGAGCGCACAGAAATTGCGTGCGCCAAGTGCGGTTCGCATTTGGGCCATGTGTTCAATGATGGGCCTACCGAAACCGGCAAACGCTATTGTATGAACTCTGTCTGTCTCGATTTGGACAAGAGCGGCAAGGAACAAGAATGAGCTACCGCAGCGAGCGCCACACCTAAGAACAAGGTGCGGCGCTAACAGGCTGTGTATAAGTTTGTTTACCGAATGCCTCATGTGCGGTATAGTTGTTCAGAAGCGAGAGAGATTTGGAGGCGTCCGTTCCACAGTGGTGGGCGGATGTTTTTATATAACGAGGGGAGACCTCAATGACACAGACGACGGATAAGGGAGTGCAAGCTTCCACCCCACCGACTCCCTGCTGGGTTCCTCCGGTCGTGGTTGACCCCGAAGAGTGGAAGCGCTTGGAGCAAGCTATTCGGGAGTGCTCCAAGACCAAAAATTGGGAAGGTGCCATCTACGAATTCTTCCGACTGCATCATCTTCCGAGACCGACGTTCTGGTATAACGATGCGGACGGATGCATCTGTAGGCTCATCGCTGAAAGTTCAGAGGGGAAGGAACTGAGGAGGTGGGAGGAAAGCGGCTCGGATGAGGCAGAGGCTCGTTCAAGTTCACCAAGGATGGTGCGAGAGAAGCTTGCCCTGCGAGTCTTCCAAGAACTCTTTCCCACAGGTGAAGCCCCATCGGGAAGCTAATCCCTCAAACAAGCCACGAGCCACGAAAGGAGGCTCGAGGCCAGCGGGTGCAACGCCATTGTGCCCGCCTTGCCTTTCCCGAGAAGACTTCTATAAGGATGGTATACTGAACGCATGATGAAGGGCCGGTCATTTTTTACTGAGCTTCGGTTAAGTGAATATATTTTACTCAGCGCGGGCATTGTGTTGCTCGCGAGTTTGCCATTCGTTCTTGTCTACGGAGATTTTACCGTCTGGGTTGTGGCCAAGGGTTTGTACCTCTTTGGCGTCTTGTTATTTTTGTTGAATCGCTAATATGTTTGGCGCAGAACTTTCCGAGCTCTTCATGTTCGGGCGGCAACTCGGCCTAGCCCTTGCGGGCGCGACGTCCTTATGGGGTGCTGTTTTTTTGTACAAGAGCCAACGTGTCGCCAACGCAGAACAAGCAGCCGCCTACCGGCGTGTGGCCGCACGGCTGTTCCTGCCGTTTTGGGGTGGCATGGCGGTAGCACTTGCCTCATGGATCGGCCTGCTATCGGCGACCGCGCTTGCCCACGAGGGCATTGGTGTGGTTCCTACGCATGTCGAACGACTGGCGGCAGTGCCGTTTACGGCGACACCGTTTTTTGTCTTCTTTGGCAGTGCCCTGCTCCTGTTTGTCGCATTGCGCCTCGCACCGCAAGTATGGCGAACAAAGGCATATTTTTCCTTCTTTGTCGCCGCGCTCGCTGTGGTGCTTTTCTTGATTAGTTTTCCCGCCTGGACGGGCCAGTTTGATCGCACTCAATTATTTTACATAGGGCACAGTGCTCACTCCATCTTTACGCTGGGGACGGTCATTACGCTTGATTTTTTGTTCGTCGTCTCACACCGTTCATCCCTATTGAAACAACATATCTATCCCCACTTTCGCAGTATCAGCAAGGTAATATGGGTGGGATTGGGGATTGATTTTCTTAGTGTTGCTTTGGTTTTTGGAGATGCCATTGCCCTCACGCCTAAATTTTTCTTCATGCAGACGGTTGTTGGCATCCTTATTATTAACGGGGTTATTTTGGGCGGGCCCATAGGCGAAAAACTCTTGCGGACGGTCAAGAGCGGCGCGCGGGATTTAGCCGGACGCTGGGCTACGGCCGCCAGTATTTCGGGAACGATTTCAATTACTTCCTGGACCACGATTACGTTCGTTGACTCTTTTGAACATCTTACGTTTGGCTATGGAGAGTTTTTACTTGGCTATGCGGGATGGTTCCTCGTTCTTTTCGCGGGCCATTTCGTCTGGGAACAGATGGAAAAGCGGCGAGGAGAAGGAGAGCATGCTTTGTGAATTTTGTGAATATAGATATGCGGCTTCTCGCAGCAGGATGAGTACGCATGAGTTGAGTAAAAAGAAGAACTGGCGTCTTTCTTTGCGGACCCCCGCCCATGCTGAAATCACTTATTGCGACATTCACGAAACTCGGCGTGCCCAACGCCCGCCTCCACTACGAGGTCTTTTCATTGCAGTAACAAGCTATGGAGATTGATATCATCTACGGAAAGTTTCTTGCGCCGATTTTTGACGCCTACGCGCATGCTTCATTTTCAGAAGACGAGATGCTCACTCGTGTTGAAGAGAGGCGCGCGGCATGGCAACAAGAAGAAGAGCGGCTTCTCGCTGGCATGCAAGAAGTCACCGGCCTGACGTTTTTTGAAAATCGTATTCCCGTTTATGTGGTAGGAAGCTACGAGGGTGCGTTTAGCGACCCCATTGTCATTTCAAGCCGTACCGATTCGGACTGGTTTGTGGACGTGCTGACTCATGAGCTTATCCATCGACTCGGCGACTACAATACGCAAGGCGTGAAGGCTGAAGTAGTGACGGTCGGCTTGTTCTCTGATATAACCGACAGCACTATACTGCGGCACGTCTTTGTGCATGCTGTGCACGCGCATCTCTATCTAGAAGTACTCGGCGACGCGAATCGCTTGAAGCGCGACGTAGAAAGGGGTGAAGAGCCTCCGGAGTATCGGGAGGCGTGGAACGTTGTTGAGCAAACGGGCTATCAGAACATCCTAAACGACTTCCGTGGACACAAAGGACGACCAACTTAAGGCGATTCGAGATGAAGTACTTGCCCTCAAAGCCTCGCCACTGTATGCGGCGCGCATAGCGGCCGGCGCTTATCCGGTTATTGGGGAAGGCAACCATGACGCCAAGCTCATGTTCATCGGTGAGGCGCCCGGCAAGAACGAGGCCGAGCAAGGCCGCCCTTTTTGCGGAGCGGCTGGACGTGTGCTGGACGAGCTGCTAGAGGGCGCCGGCATTAAGCGCGAAGACGTCTATATAACTAACATCGTAAAAGACCGTCCGCCGGCTAACCGCGACCCAAGCCCGCAGGAAATTGCGCTGTATGGACCATTCTTGGATAGACAAATTGATAGTATCCAGCCCAAAATAATCGCCACCTTGGGGCGCTTTTCCATGCAGTACCTTTTGGAAAAGTTTGGAGCGCAGGAGGCGGGGCTGACCATCGGCGTTTTGCACGGTACGCCCATTGCCGCTTCGGCATCGTATGGCCCCATTACGATTTTTCCGCTCTATCATCCCGCGGCCGCGCTGTATTCGGGCGCCACAAAAGAAGTCCTTCAAGGGGATTTTCAAAAACTCAAGGAAGTGGTGAAATAAGGGGACCATGGAACCCTTGGCAGCCCACATACGCCCCACTAGCCTAAAGCAGTTTGTGGGGCAAGAGCATCTGGTCGGCACGGGAAAGCCCTTGCGTGTTGCGGTTGAACAAAAGCATCTCTTTTCGTTCATTCTGTGGGGGCCGCCGGGCGTAGGCAAAACCACGCTTGCGCGCATCTACGCCAAGGCGCTGGATGCCAAGCTCTATCAGCTTTCGGCCGTTTCAGCCGGAAAAGGTGACATTAAAAAAATACTTGAAGACGATGCGGCCGACAAACCCAAGGTGCTCTTCCTCGATGAAATTCATCGCTTCAACAAAAGCCAACAGGATTTTCTTTTGCCGTATGTGGAGAGTGGGGAGCTCACACTCATTGGGGCCACCACGGAAAACCCCAGTTTTGAAGTAGTTGCCCCGCTCCTGTCGCGCTGTCGTGTATTTGTTCTCAACGAGTTTTCTGGCAAGGAGATGGCAAAAATAATTGCGCGGACAAAGTTCAAAATGGACAAAGCGGCCAGAGACTGGCTTATCGCCATGGCAAACGGGGATGCTCGCCAGGCCATTACGATGCTCGAAAATGCCAATCGCTTGTACGGGAAGATAACGACAGAGACCCTCAAGGACACGCTCCAGTCCAAACACTTGCGGTACGACAAAAAGGGTGAGGAGCACTACAATACTATCTCAGCTTTCATAAAAAGCATGCGGGCAAGCCAGCCGGATGCAGCCTTGTACTATTTAGCCCGCATGATAGATGCTGGCGAGGATCCTAAATTCATTGCTCGGCGTATGGTCGTGTTCGCTAGTGAGGACATTGGCATGGCCCAACCGACCGCACTGGTTGTTGCCAATGACGTGTTCCGCTCGGTGGAGACCATCGGTCTGCCCGAATGTGCCATCAATCTCGCCCACGGCGTGGTCTATTTGTCCCAATGCCAAAAGGACAAAAGCGCTTACGAGGGTTTGGGTCGGGCTATGGAGGATGTCAAGCGCTACGGCAATTTGCCCGTGCCAATGAAAATCCGGAATGCTCCTACCAAGTTAATGAAGAATCTGGGGTATGGGAAGGGATACGAGCGCTATCCCAAGGAAGATTTGCTGCCTGAACAACTCAAGGGGAAGACTTACTATAAGCCCCGCAAACAAGGACAGAAGAAGCAGTAATGGTCGGGCTGTGTCGAAAAAACTTGACAAAGAGGGAAAAATGTCCTATATCTCTTGCAATTTTCCAACACTGTGGTACAGTGTTGGTATCTTCTACGTAAGGCATAACCGCGTGTGCGTGAGTAGTTTGTGTAGCGAGTGCAGTGTCGCTTACGTTCGAAGGAAGTTATAAAGAAATTTAGAGCACATGAATAAGCGATTATTTGTCGGTGGCTTGCCTTACGCAACAACCGAACAAGAGCTTACGAATGCGTTTGCGCAGGCCGGTACGGTTAGCTCAGTAGCTATCATTACCGACCGCATGACGGGTCGCTCCAAGGGCTTCGGCTTTGTGGAGATGGCAACGGAAGAAGAGACGCAAGCCGCAATCGACATGTGGAATGGCAAAGAGTTTGAAGGTCGTACGTTGACCGTCAACGAAGCCCGTCCCATGGAGCGCGACGACCGCAACGCTGCGTAATACGCACGTTGTCCGGTCGCAACATAGAACCCGCCTTGAGCGGGTTTTATGTTGCGTTATTTTGCCAAAACCCCTAGGATGAAAACATAGCAACGTATGAATTTTTCAAACCTACGGAAGCTATTGGAGGTGCCGAATCGATTTTCTCTCTTCGTGGAAGAGCGTATACCCGTCGTGCAAAATGCGGGCGATTACCTTACGGCCCTGATAATTTTTCTGGGGGCTTTTTCGCTACTGTATCTTATCCAAAAGACAGTGCTCGGGCGCTTTCAGGCCCTGGCCAAGCGCACGGACACGGATGTCGATGACACCCTGGTACGCATTGCCGACTCCGTGAAGCCCCCTTTGGTCACCTTTTTAGCCTTCTACATTGCCGTGCGCAGTATTGAGCTGCCCGATATCGCTGAAGTGGTCTTGAACGCGCTCGTCATCGTTGCCATTACGTAGCAGGTTATTACGGCGCTTGGCATTTTCATCGATTACCTTTTCCACTCGGTGGTTCCACAAAGAACGGGGGAGTGCCCTGACAGCAGCTCCGCATTGCAAACGCTTCAGAGTGTGGCGAAGTGGAGTTTGTGGGTGCTCGGCATTTTGTTCGTACTGCAAAACTTCGGACTGAACGTAACATCTATCATCGCCGGGCTGGGCATTGGCGGCATTGCCATTGCCCTGGCCGCCCAAAACATTCTTTCCGACTTGTTCAGTTCCTTTTCCATTGCTTTTGACAAACCGTTCGAGCCGGGTGATTTTATTGTTGTGGGCGAAACGAGCGGCACGGTGCAGCGCATCGGCCTCAAAACGACGCGTATTCAATCACTGGAGGGCGAGGAAATAATACTGCCCAACGCCCAGCTGACGGATGCACGGGTGCAAAACTATGGGCGCATGGAACAACGGCGGGTGCGCTTTGCGCTGGGGGTTGAATACGCCACGCCGCAGGAGAAGCTGCGGCGTATACCGGACTTGGTCCGTAGTACCGTTGAGAGCGCAAACAATACCCGGTTTGACCGCTCGCACTTCAAGGTGTTTGGCGATTCGGCGTTGGAGTTTGAGAATGTCTACTATGTGAGGTCTGGCGACTATGCCGAATATATGGACATCAACCAGGAGGTACTTCTCAATCTTAACGAGGCGCTCAACCGTGAAGGCATTATGGTCGCTTTCCCGACAAGAACCGTCCATGTCGCCAAGGAGGAATAAATTCAGCATGTCGAAAGGTCCAAACCATGCTACAATGAGGAAGCTATGACCACTGAAGCTGGGGAAAATACGTCGTTTGAAAAACATATCACGCCGCTTGCCATTCTGGCTGCCGGCATGTTCATCGGGGGCGGACTCTACTTTGGGCTTGCGGCAAATGGCATGAATGACCAGACGGTCTCGCAGGCGGGTGCGCCCACGGGCGAAAATGACAGCCCCATTGCGCAGAACGTCTCGTTAGCTTCCGTTTCGGCTGAGGATCATATCCGCGGCAACGCCGACGCGCCCGTAAAGCTTATTGAATTTTCTGATTTTGAATGCCCCTTCTGCCAGCGCTTCCACACTACCATGCAGCAGATAGTGGAGGAGTACGATGGGAAGGTGGCCTGGGTGTATCGCCATTACCCGCTCGTCCAACTGCACCAAAAGGCATACCGCGAGGCGGTGGCATCGGAGTGCGCGGCTGAACTCGGCGGCAATGGTGCCTTTTGGAAATTTACGGACCGCATTTTTGAAATAACGCCGGCCAACGATGGCCTCGATCATACGCAGCTTCCTGAAATCGCCGCTTACGTCGGCGTGGACCGGGCCGCGTTTTCTGCATGCCTTGAGGGCGACGCGCACAATGCACGGATTGATCGCGACATCGCTGACGCCCAAAACGCTAGGGCACAGGGAACTCCCTATAGCGTTGTTGTCGCTCCCAATGGCAAAACCTTTGTGATAAACGGCGCCCAGCCCTACGAGGCTGTCAAGCGCATTGTCGACCTGGCACTTGAGGAAAGCTAATCGCATGGGCGTGGCGGCAACAATTGCACGGGTGCTCAAAAAACCGCGCTACGCATTGTTGGCGCTTGCCACGAGCGTGTGCGTTTTTTTGCTGGCCGTCTGGGCGCAAAATGCCATGCTTTTGTGGGATATCCTCATTAGTGGCAGCTACCGTGTCAGCACCAAGGCGACCATTTTTTGGAGTTTTGCCCAATCCATTACGACGAATTTCTCCACACTAGCCGCCGTCTATATTATCGCCATCGCCATTCTTTTGGGCATAAATCTCGCTTTGGTAGTTTTTTATATTGTTCAGCGCCGCGGGGCTTTCACGGATGCCGGGCCAACGGGCAGCGCGGCCGGCATTGGCGGCCTGGTCAGCGGCATACTAGGCCTTGGATGTGCCGCCTGTGGCACAGCGTTGGTAGGGCCGATACTTGGTCTGGTCGGTGCAGGGGGCCTTTTGGCGGTCCTGCCCCTGCACGGAGAAGAGTTTGGCTTGTTGAGTATCGCGCTGCTGTTAATCTCAATCTATTTAATAGCCAAACGCATCCAAAGCCCGTTGGTGTGCCCAATTGAATAAGGCTACCAGTTTTCAGGCAATGGGGTGGTGGTGTATGCGGCGGAAAAAATGGAGCCGCATGATTATAAACACCAAGGAAACCGCAACGACCAGCGCCGAAAATAGGAATGGGACAAAATAAAGCACGCCAAACAGTACGCCGCCAAGGAACGGACCGCTCGCCCGGCCGATAGCTTCCATAGAGGTCAAGAGGCCCATGGTTGTGCCCTGCCCTTCGGTGGTCTCTTCCGAGGCGAGCGCGGTGATGACTGGCCGGGCCATGGATGAGCCAAGCGCGGCGAACATGGCAGTGCCGATAACCCCGGAAAAGACGGGCATAAACGGCATGATACTAAATGCGAATGCCTGGGCGCCAAGGCCGATTACTACGGTACGCCGTTCACCAAACAGTCTGGTAATTCGGCTCAGTAGAAAAAGCTGGGTGACAAACGACACGAGGCCCATCAGGCCAAAGAGAAGGCCCATGGCAGCCGCGTCGACCCCATAAATGCTCTCACCGAGGAGCGGCACGACCACCTGATTATTCGAAATGGCAAATGACCAGACGAATGCCAGCAGTAAAAATGGGGTGAGAGTGCTGTTCAGGCGCAGTTGCGCGCGCAACTTGGTGATATTCACAAACCCTTCCCGCAAAGCGAGGCGCTCGGCTCGTTTTGGAAGCGACTCGGGGAGGAAGGCAACAACGAGCAACAGATTTAGTGCGGCAAGTACTGCGGCCGCAAAAAACGGGAGAGCAAGCGAACCTTCAACGCTCATGCCAAACGGCAGTGGTAGGCCGGCACTGGCCAGTATTCCGCCGATAAAAGGGCCCATAATGACTCCCAACGCCAATGAAGCGCCGATGCGTCCCATGGCGCGCACTCGCTCGGTTTTGTCGGTGAGGTCGGCAACATACGCGCGAGCGCTGGGAAGTGAAGCGCCCGAAAAAATACCTTGCAAAAAGCGTGCCACAAATAACATCGACAAGGAACCCGCCAGGCCAAAGAGCACAAACCCCACACCCAATCCCGCAACACCCATCAGGATGGTCGGTTTTCTTCCGATGCGATCGGATATGCGCCCCCATATAGGCGCAAAGAAAAGCTGTGCGAGGCCGAATGAACCGGCAAGCAGGCCAATTTGAAGGGCGCTAGCGTCGAACGTTTTGGCGTAGGCGGGCAATAGGGGGAATACCAGCGTGAACGCCATCACGTTGAGGAAAACCGTCAAATAGATAAAGTAAAATCGCAGCTGCATACACACATAACAAAAGAGTGCAGGGCACTCTTGGAGAAGGCTATGGTGCAAGTATAGCATACCGCCCATCCCGACATGAAAAGAAATTGTGGTATGATAAAAGTATCACATTGATGTTTTTTCATCGGATATGATTTCCCTTTCTTCGCATGGAGTGGCCGTCGAAGCCGGGCAGCTCAGCCGGCACCACCACCGCTTTTTTCGCTTTTTGGAATTTTTTATTGTAGGGTTTCTTCTCGGTGTTTTCGAAGATGTTTTGGTCGTGGTTTTAGCAACGGATGCTGAAATTACCCGTCATACGCTTATTATTGCGGCTCTTGTCGCGTTGCCATTTGCGGTCCTGAGTGAGTTGATTGTAGACTTGCCATTCGCGCGTAGGACATTCAAACGCTACTATCTTAAACTTATCAAATCTCCGCGCCATATTCTCGATAACTCCGAGCGGCGATTATAAAACACCCACAGCTCATAGTGAAGGACAGATTATAGTGGAGAACGGAGGCGGGGGATAAGGATGGATAGGGAGGGGGTGTTTTGCGGTGGACGTCGAGAAAATACCCACGAAAATCATTTTCCCTTATACTACGATACTAGCTAGTATCGTAGTATAAGGGAAAGCTACTGGAGAGTGACGGTGAGGATGTCGGGGTAGGCGCGGAGGAACTCTTCGGCGCTTTGAGGCCGCTTATTTTCAAGGTGCACCAGTGTGGGGACAACCAGTCCCTTTTTTGTTTGTATGGCGAAACCCTTTTCGTATGCAATAACTTTGCCGGGTTCCTCGTATGCCTCATCGCCCTTAGTGGCAAGCGCAAGAATTTTAAGACGTTTGCCGTGTCTTTTGGACCCACCTGCCAAACTCTCTACGCGTGCGTCTACCTGCGCCGTTTGCTTGCCTGCGCGCTGTGCGTCAACAGGTACGGCAGACAGGTCGTGCGCAGACGGGTGGGTGTTGGGGGAGGCTTTACGCGAAAGCGAGCTTTCAAAAAAGACAAAAATACCCGGCCAGGGCGTGTAGGCGCGTAGCATGCGCTCGATGTGGTCGGCCGGCTTGCTCCAGTTGATGTGGCCGTCCTCGCGCGCGAGGCGTTCGGTGTACGTTGCGGTCTTGTGGTCTTGCTCTCGTGGGACAATATCGCCGCCGGTCCACTGAGGGATAGTTTCTAAAAGAAGTTCGCCACCACTCTCTGCCATTTTTGCAAAGACGTCTTCGGCAGTGTCGGTTGGCGCAATGGGGAAGGTGCGCTGAGAAAGTATTGGGCCGTGGTCTATCTGCGCGTCCATGAGCATAATGGTCGGGCCGGTTTCCTTTTCGCCGTCAAGGATAGCTTGCTGAATGGGGGAGGCGCCGCGGTACTTGGGCAAGAGCGAGCCGTGCACGTTGATGAAGCCGCGCTGGGGAACGTCCAACACGGCTTGCGGAATGATAAGGCCGTAGGCGGCAACAATCGCAAGCTCGCAGCCCGCCTTTTTTAATTCTTCAACAAAAGCGGCATTAAGCTTCTCTGGCTGCACAACTTCAATACCTGTCTCTTGCGCGAATACCTTCACCGGCGGGGGAGTAAGCTGGTTGCCGCGGCCGGCAGGCTTGTCTGGAGCCGTCACCACCAAAAACGGCCGGTAGGGGCTGTCGATGAGTTTTTTGAGGATGATGGCGGCAAAGTCCGGTGTGCCGAAGAAAACGGTGTGCATACTGACTTTTTCTAATACTGTGCTTTCATAGATACAGAGGGAGATTCGAATGGCGTTGCTAATCAAGGTGGCTGTTTCGCTCGCCTGCGCTTTGCTTGTAACGAGGTTCGTTATGGGCGGCGCTTTCACGTTCTTCTTGTGGGCAGAAGAAACGGCAGGGCGCCCCTTTGGACCAGCGATTTGGGAGTTTTTTCTCTGGGTTAGCCCAATCGGCGCTGTGTTGGCCGGAGCGGCAACATTTCTGCTCCTGGCCCACGTGATTGGAAAAGTGGGAGAATAGCCCTCCCGAAGATAAGGAAATCGGGATCGGCTAAACGCCGCATCGCAAGATGCGGCGTTGTCATTTCTATTGCACAATCCTTTCAATAAAGAGAACCCCGTTGAGGTGGTCGGTTTCGTGCTGGAAGATGCGGGCCAAAAGTTGGTCCGCTTTTATTTTGAATTTGCGGCCGCGTTCATCCTGAGCTTGCAAAGTAACGGCGTAGGAACGCGGGGTGGGGCGAAAGAGGCCGCGAATACTCAGGCAGCCCTCCTCCAACGTTTCCTTTTCTTCGCTGTAGCGAAGAATTTTGGGATTCATAAAAACGGTGGGCTTGAGGGGCTTGAGATACGAAAGCGGCGCATAGGGGGTGCGCACCTCGGGGGCGTGCTCGGGCGGGATGACAAAAATACTTTTTGAAACGCCAATTTGCAGAGCGGCCAGCCCCAACCCTTCTTGTTCCGCGAGCGTATCCTTCATATCTTTGAGCAGCTTAGCGAGCTCGGGATCGTTGAAGTTTTTGACAGGTTCGGTAACGTTGTGCAGTACCGGGTCTGGATCTTGTACGACGGGTTGGACCATAGATATAACTATTGTACCCAAGAAGCAGCTATTAAACCACATCCAAGGGGTCTACGTCTACATCCCAGCCGGGCGGCACGACGGAGAGCAGGTGGTTACGCAGTTGGAGATTGCGCACCGAGCCATCTTTATTCAGGGGCCATTTTACGAGGATATACCAGATGTTCTTACCGGCGACACGGGGGATAAAGCCCGGAGCCGGGCCGAGAACTGAAAAGCTTTGAGTTTCGAGCTTTGAGCTTCGAGCGAGGCGGGCGGTTTGGGCTTCAAGTTTGCGCTTCAGGGCCACGGCTTCGCGTTCGGCATATTCGGCGTCTCGGTGGCTATAGGTGAGCTTAACGAGTTGCACGAACGGCGGCCATCTCAGTGCCTTGCGCTTGGCAAGCTCTTTCTCGTAAAAAGGCGTGGCATCGCTGGCCTGGGCCAGGGCAAACAGGGGCAGTTGCGGGTGGTAGGTTTGCACAAAGAGGTTGCTCTTCGTGAAGAGGCGCAAGAAGGCGACCATTGAAAAGACACGCTCGCCCGAGCGATACGCCGGCAAGGTGAGGACAGTATCGAGCATAATAATGGCCGAGGTATCCAGCGTGGGGAGCGCATGTTCCTTCAGGGCAAGGGCGGTCGCCACCAGGACGTTTGTATCGCCTTCGCGAAAATCCGCCAGAATGTGCTCTTGCTCTTCGCGGGTGGGGGCGATGTCGCTGTCGAGCCGAGCAACGACAAGGTTCGGGGCGCAATCGGCCACCTCTTCTGCAACGCGCTGCGTCCCGCCGCCCAGGGGCTTAATGCGCGCGCTATCGCATGCCGGACATACCCGAGGAACGGGGCGCTTCGTGCCGCAGCGATGGCAGACCATCGTGCGTTGATGCACGACGAATGCACTCTCGCACTGGGGGCAATTCACCACCTTGCCGCAGTCGCGGCACAACAGGGCTGAAGAAAAGCCTCGTCGGTTGATGAGCAATAGGACCTTTTGGTCGGGTTTAGCGTTCTCCAGCAGGTGGTAGAGGGGGCGGCTCAACATGAGGCGGTTGCCCACCGCCAACTCTTCCCGCATATCCACAATGACGGGTTTGGGGCCAGGAATGGACGGAAGGGTCGGTTTGAAACGCGAAAAAGCCGCCACTGAAGGGAGGAGCCCTCCGGCAACAAAGGTAGCGCCCATGTGCTCTGCGAAGCGTTCGGCAACGAGGCGCACATCGAACTTCGGGTGCAGGTCCCATGATTTGTGGGCGTCATTCGGTTCATCCTCAAGCAGCACGGTGTTGAGGGAAGCAAATGGCGTAATGAGCGCTGTTCGCGCGCCGATGAGGACATCCAGCTTGCCTGAATGCGCATGCTCCCAGAGTTCGCGCCACTTTGTTACTGAAAGGGAAGGAGTTGCTACGGCGCTATGAGTGGTCAAAAGGTCTTCGGATAGGCGGGATGCCTGGGAGTGCTCCGCCGCGAGAACAAGGGCGGGGGTCTTGAGAAGGCGCTGTAGTTGGGTGAAGCGCTTGGGTCCAAAGACTGCCGATGCCTTTTGGCGCTGGGCGGGGGCGGGTTCAAACAACACGCCGAGTGTTTCGAGCATGGCCAAGAGTGGTCTGGTGGGCTTGGCAAAGAAGGGCGGTAATAGCCGTCGCAGCATAAGGCCGACTGGCTCGTAGTAGTGGTCGGCGAGTTCGCGGACAAGGTTGAGGAATGCCGGATGAAGGACCGGGCGCACGACCAGTACGCGGGAAATATTCTTCAAAGCGTACGATGCGGCGCGCAGTTGCTGGCGATGCTCTTGGGCAGGAAAGCTTTGATAGATGAACGCCGCAACGCGGCGCCGGCCTAGCGGAACCTCCACGAAACAGCCGGCTTCGAGTTGCCGCGTGCTGAAGTAGAGCGGCATTTGCACTTGGGGGCGGGGAATCTTCGTGAGCGGTATGACCGAATACAGATACATGGTGGTAGAAGTATTCTAGCCAATACCATGGGCCGATACAATGAACGAGAAGGGAAGAAATGAGCCGTGTGGAAAAGGGGTTTCTTTTTTATTAATCTTTTTGTTAGAATGGCTGTAGGCGAGTAGATCACATGATATTAGTATTAACAGAAATTCTTTTTGTATGGACACAACGACTATCGCGCTTTTGGCGGCCGTCCTGCTGGTTGCAGTCGGCGGGTACTGGTATTTCTTTATGCGCACCAAGGGCGGCGCAAATGATGCCCCGACGATGACCTCGGCGGATGAAGGTGTTGGCATGGAGGACAGCACCAACGCGTCGGGCGGCAGTATGGGCATGGGAGAGTCAGTCGCTCCCACTATGACCCCTGACACCCCGGAGGTACCAGCCGAGCCGTCCTATCCCAGCGAGCCTCCAGCACCCTCTATACCTACGCCTGAAAGTCCAGAGATGCCCGGTATGGATGAAGCCGGCCCTTCGACTGGTTCAGGACAACGTGAGGAGGAAGAGCCCAGAACTGGCGGTACCGTATAGAGCGCGCCAGAACCGTACTAAAAACCCCGATGGTGCACCCGCGGGGTTTTTAGTTGCTTGAAGGCTGGGGCTTTGTTTGCTATCCTATTGATTATGACCGCTACGAAATCTTTCCGGTATCCGCGCGTTTCGGTACTGGTTTTGAACTGGAATAACCCGGGTGATACGATTGAATGTCTGCAGTCGTTGCGGGGCGTGACGTATCCCAATTTTACTGTGGTGGCCATTGATAACGGCTCGGAAGACGATTCACTGGCGCAGCTTAAAAAATTTCAGGCCGCCAACGACGATTACGGACTGGTCATTCTGGAAAACGGAAAAAATCTGGGGTACGCGGGCGGCAATAACGCTGGCATACGCTACGCGCTCGATAGCCGGGCTGACTATATCTGGGTACTAAACAACGACACGAGCGTTGACCCAAATGTCTTGAATGAACTCGTGAAGGAAGCCGAACGGGAGCCAGATATCGGCATGCTCGCTCCTGCTATTTTGTTTTATGACCAGCCCCGCCTTATTTGGTTTGGCGGTACTTCTGACCGAAGCTGGCGACGTATGGACAAAGGTTTTACTGATACCTGCGCGTACTTCAAAAAGCGGTTGACGAAAGACATGGTTGCCGAAGACGTCAGTTTTATTACGGGTGCGGCCATGTTGATACGCGCCGCGGACGTTCGCAAGGTAAAAGGCTTTGACGAGCGGTTCTTTTTGTATTTTGAAGATACCGATCTTTCCCTGCGATTTCGCAAGGCGGGCAAGCGCTTGCGCTGGGTTCCTCGGGCGCGGGTGTGGCATAAGGTTTCAGCCACGAGTAAGCGCGCCTTGGGCTCGCCCGGCCTGCACTACTATCATTCGCGCAATATTTTATTGCTTTCAACAAAGCACGGACCGTTCTGGATGGGGTTCTATCGACCGCTCTGGTCGCTGTATACGCTTGCCAAACAAGTCCTGAAGATTGCACTAGGACGCAACCGCGACGTTTCTAAGGCCATCGCCGAAGGTATTTTGGATTACTACCGGCGACGACTGGGAAAACGAGGGGCCCACTAGAGCTACAGGTATGCTGCATATTGGAATTGACGGTCATAATTTGGAGGGAAATCGCGCCGGAGTGGGGCGCTATTTAGAATCTATTCTTGCCGAATATGCCCGAAATTCGGGCGAGATGAATGATGTGCGCATTACCGTCTACACCAAGCGCCACGTGCCGTCGGATGAAGCTTTGCGTCATCCTATGTTCCGCGTACGCTGTCTTAAAATTTGGCCGCGCAGCAGCTTTTTTTTGTATTTTCTATTTCTTCTCCCTTGGGCCGCGTGGCGGGACAAGGTAGATGTAATGTGGTTTCCTACCTATATGGTGCCGCATACTTGGCGGGGGCCCTCAGTCATTGTGTTGCACGACGTGATGTTCGCGCGCTACCCTGAACGCTTCTCCTGGCGCTACCGCATGCCGTACACAGTATTCAGCCGCTATGGCGCACATCATAGCAAACGCATTCTCACGGCTTCCGAGTTTTCCAAGCGGGAGATTGTTGACCTCTACCATGTACCGACAGACAAGGTGGTGGTAACGCCGCTTGCGGTGGATAAAAAATTCTTCGCTCCGCAGGAAACCCCTGCCACGCATCTCAAAGCCCACTACGGCATTGAAGGAGACTATCTTCTCTGGGTGGGACAGATATTTAACCGCAGGAACGTCCATACTGCCATGCAAGCTTTTGGTCGCATTGCCGGGGAGTTTCCGAGGGTACAGATGCTTGTTGCGGGGAAGGACTTTACCGAGCCGCCGCTTCATATTGATCAGCTGGCTGAAGAGGTCAATAAAAAATCGGGGCGCAAGGCGATACTCCGGACGCTATATATTGCCGAGAAAGACCTTGTGTCGCTTATGGGCGGTGCTCGGGCCGGATGCTATTTGTCGGACTACGAAGGCTTTGGGCTGCCGCCGCTTGAGTTTTTGGCAACCGGTACGCCCGTCTTAGCGCCCAATGCCACCGCACTTGCCACAACGCTCGGTGGTGAGCAGGTCGTGGTAGATGACCCCGCCGACGTTGGGGAGGTTGCGCTCACGATGCGCAAAGTACTTACCGATAGCGCTTACCAACAGCGCGCACGAGAGGGCGGCCCGCGGCAGGCGAGTCGGTTTTCGTGGGAGCAGACGGCTCGTACTACGCTCAAGGTGCTGCGTGAAGCGGCGGCATCAACACCGGTATGAATAGAGCCTACATTACGCAACAAAACATCGTTTTTGCGCTTGCTTTCGCCCTGACGATACTCATCGCGTTTGATTTTTTGCCGCGCGTGCTTGCGTTCGCCGTTTTTGGCTTATACGGCGGCTATATGCTGGTAGCTCCCGTGACCCGCGGGACGGAGTTGTTCGTGCGGGCGATTCCGCTTTTCATCGCTTTGCCGCTTGCGGAAACGTTTGACAACTTCAACATGTGGCGGGCCCTCATCATTATCTTGGCGGTGCGGCTCGTGCTAGCGCAAGGACGCTGGCGCAAAATAGTGAAACCTCTGCGCAACCGAACCGAGCTTTTCCATTGGATGCGTACTAACTGGATGGAAACATTTGGCATCGTGTATTTCATTATTGCCGCACTATCGCTCTATGTCGCTCCCGATACGACAGCCGGGATAAAGCGATTGATATACTTAGGCAACGCCGCACTTTTGTTTATTGTCGTGCGATGGCTCATTGCCGAGCGACGCTCATACCTTATTTCGCTTTCCAAAAATTTTGCCTTTTCAGCTGCGGTGGTTGTAATCTTTGGATTCATCCAGTTTTTGGCCGCCTACTTTGTTCCAGCGTGGCGTTTTCACCACTGGTGGGGGAGTATTGTGAGCCGTAATTTGTACGGGCAAGAGTGGGCCAATATCGTGCTCGATTTTGGTAATACGTGGTTTAGCTACTCGGGCGACACGTTGCGCCTTCGCATGTTCTCGCTCTTTCCAGACTCCCATTCCTTTCCTATGTATGTGCTCATGGCTCTCCCGGCGCTTTTGGTGGCGGGAGCCGTAGCTATGCCGCGCTTGCGGCAGTTCGTGGAGGCTCCGCGACGCATGCCGGTACGAACACTTCTTTTGCACTGGCGGGTCGGCTTAGCCACGGCCGGCCTTGCCGTGATGTTGCTGGCGCTCATACTGACGGGTACACGCGGGATATGGATAAGCGTTGTCGCGGCCCTGTGTGCGCTGCCGCTGATTGCCTTTTGGGGCCGTGCGCATCGCTTGGCAGGACTTCTTTCCTTGGTGGCGCTCCTTTTTGTTTTGATGTTTCCAGTCTATCAAGCGGTTGTAACCTTTCCACAGTTTCAGGAGACCGATGCAGCTTCCAACGCGGGGTTTTCACGCATCCGTTCGCTGATTGATTTTTCAGAGACGTCCAACCAGGGGCGAGTGTACATTTGGCGCACTACCATAGAATCCATTGAACGTACGCCCGTGTGGGGTGTGGGCATTGGCAACTATCCCATTGTCCTCAGTGAGAGCATTTCCGCTTCGCGCATGGGCGCAAGCGCACACAACTTGTATCTGCACATTGCCAGCACCGTCGGCCTTGTTGGATTTATTGCGTTTCTCGGCATTGCGGGTGGGGTGGTGCGGAGCGCAATAGTAATTATGCGGCGCAATGGGCGCTCACTCTACGCCCTCTATGCGGCCACCGCCCTGTTTTCTTTGGCATGGATTGCCGGCTACAGCATGACGGACGCGGCACTCTTTGATGAACGCGCCTTGCTGGCTTTTATGCTCGTGCTGGGCACGTTCGCCGGGCTGCACCAACATGATTTTAAACGAACCTCGGTATGACGCGGCCAGAAGTTTCAATCCATTTAATCGTCTATAATGGCGAACAATATATTGGGAAGTGTCTTGAGCATGTGCGGGTCCAAACGTATGAGAACGTGATATTTCGCGTCTTTAATAACGCCTCGGTGGACGCTACGATTGAAATTGCCCGTAACATGTGGCCGGCTGTTGAGGTTGTGAATTTCCCCCAAAACTATTTTACGGGTGGAGGGTTCAATCGCAGTTTGTCTTACAGCGAATCACCTTACGTCGTGCAGCTTTCCGTGGACGTTATGCTTGCCCCAGACTTTATTGAACGGGCGGTTGCTGCCCTAGAGGCCCATCCCGAAGCCGCCGTGCTGCAACCCAAAGTACTGCGCTATGAGCTTGCCACGGACACCAAAACCAAGGTCATTGATACGGCTGGTATGGATATTTTCAAATCGCGGCGCGTAATCAACCGCGGCCACGGAGAAGAAGATATTGGCCAGTATGACAGGGCCGAAGAGATTTTTTGTTACGAGGGAGCGGTGCCGGTATTTTGCCGAGCCGCGCTTGAAGAGGCGCGGATGGAGAAAAGAGTACGAGATAGGAAGTTTCCTTATGAGTATCTCGATGAAGACTTCGTTTGGTATGCCGATGAGGTCGATTTGGGATGGCGTTTGCGGTTATTGGGCTGGAGCATGTGGTACGCGCCGGCGGCGGTCGCGTGGCACGATCGGCAGACCACACACGCCTTATCCGCCGGCCGACGCGGATTCATTGAGCAGCGCAAAACGGTCCCGGCGTTCAAACGAATGCTCGATTTGCGTAACCAACGGCTTACCTTTATTAAAAACGATTTCTTCGTTAATATACTACTGTGCTTGCCGTGGATTATCATGCGCGAGGCGCAGTTGCTGGCCTATGTCATACTGTGGGAGCGCAGCTCACTGCGTGGGTATGTAGGCATTGTGCACATGGTGCCCCTGATGATGCGTAAGCGTCGTCGTATCATGAAGCAATGCCGGGTTTCAGCTCGTGACATGCGCCAATGGTTTCGCTCGTAGCAATACTATGGATTCTACTGTTTCTCCCTATAACTACCGGCAGCAGCAGCTGCAACCGCGCCCTAAAAAATGGTGGCAAAAGCGCCGAGTACTGGCGCTTGTTTTGGCTCTCCCGCTTCTCGTGGGCGGAGCAGTGTTCGTCTACCAATCCGCCCATGTGCTGATGATTACCGGGGCTGACGTGGACGCCGGAAGGTACGATGATTTTTCGGTTGAAAAAGAAGAGGATCGCATCGACGTGCTGCTCTTGGGCATTCGCGGCTCCGGCGACGACAACGGCGGGCTTTTGGCCGACACCCTCGTGCTGGCCAGTTTTAATACGCGAACAAAGCAAGCCAGTATGGTTTCCATTCCGCGTGATTTGCTGGTAAAAATGCCCGATCACGACCGGCCTGAAAAAATAAACTTTGCCTACGCGCTCGGTGAGCAGCGAAAGCCAGGCGGCGGCGGGCTATCGCTTTCAAAAGAGGTGGTAAAATACGTGACAGGAGTCTACGTGGACCATGCAATTGTTGTAAACTTCGCGGGATTTGAGCGGCTAGTCGATACCCTCGGGGGCGTGGCGATAACGCGCGACAGCGCATTTACCGAAAGCCAGCAGTGGCGTGGCGAGACCACGGGTTCTAGATATTGGGTCAAGAAGACCGTTCCAGCCACGACCGAACCCGCACCCGCCGAGGGCGTAGATTCCGAGGACGAACCCGACCAGCCCACCGCTGAAAGCGAGCCAAAAACGATAACAAATCCACCCCAAGAATACTGGGTCTTCCATATCCCAGCCGGCACCCATACCTTGGGCGGCGAAGACGCCCTCTACTACATTCGCTCCCGCTATACCACATCGGACTTTGACCGTATGTACCGCCAGCAGCAGGTGCTGGATGGTGTAAAGCGCAAGGCGCTGTCCTTGGGCATTTTAGCCAACCCGGTAAAAGCTTTTGAAGTGATGGATATCCTCGGGCGCAACGTCCGGACCGATGCCGGCCTCAATGACATTCGCAGCCTAATTTCCATGGCGCAGGATTATCAATCTACTCCCGTAGAAACCCTTGTGCTCGATGACTCAGAGGGGGGGCTGTTGCGCGCTGCTCAGGACGATGGCCGATACGTGCTGCTACCGCGTGCCGGCGATTTTAGCCAAATACGAGCGATTATGGCTTCAATGCTCCGCGACTAACCCAATGAAACCTGTTAAGCAAAAACCATGGCTCCGCTTTTCTATCGCCGCTTTGGCATTGGCGGTAACATTTTTTGTCGGCTTCTCGTTTGGTACGAACGCGAGTGATTCCGCGGGGACCAATCGCTTCTCTGATATTTTTACACGCAGCGGTACCGTAGACTTCGCGCTTGTGGAAAAAGTGTGGGATGCCCTTCACTCCCAACACGTTGATCGGAGCAGCCTGGATGACGAAGCGCTTGTCTATGGGGCGATACGCGGCATGCTTGAGGGGCTGGATGACCCCTACACGACGTTTTTTACTGAACAAGAGGCCAACGAGTTCTTCCGGGAGCTTGAGGGCTCGTTTGAGGGAGTTGGCATAGAAATTGATATCCGCGACGGCGTGCTCGTTGTGGTAAGCCCTCTGCGCGACTCGCCGGCCCAACGCGCGGGCGTGCGAGCTGGGGATGCCATTGTCGCCATTGACGGGGCATCCACACAGGACATCACCTTGGAGGAGGCCGTCACAAAGATTCGCGGTGAACAAGGAACCACCATCACTTTGACAGTGCGACACGGAGGAGACTCTACTGCGCAGGATATTCGCATCACGCGGGACGTCATTGAAATTCCCAGCGTCGAAATGGAGGTCGTGGACGGACGGGTGGCATACATAAGCGTGAATCATTTTTCTGAGAATATGAACAAAGAGTTTAGCGCAATAGCCCAGGCTATTCTTTCCAGCAACGCCGACCGTGTGGTTCTTGACGTGCGCAATAATCCAGGCGGGCTGCTGCAATCATCCATTAATCTGGCAGGCTGGTTCATTCCGAAAGGAGATGTCATTCTGATAGAAGAGCTTGCCGATGGCACGCGCAAGGAGTTTCGCTCGGCCGGACCAGGCTCACTGCAGTCCCTTCCGCTGGTTATTGTACAAAATGAGGGTTCAGCCTCCGCCTCGGAAATTCTTGCCGGGGCCCTGCATGAACAGCGTGGAGCAGCCATAGTGGGTGCTAAAAGCTTTGGCAAGGGAAGTGTGCAGGAGTTCCTTCGTCTGCCGGGCGGCACGGGTATCAAGCTTACCGTAGCGCGGTGGCTAACCCCCGAAGGCAACCAAATAGCCGGCATGGGTATTACGCCAACCCATCCTGTCGAGCAAGACGAAGACCCCGAGGATGAGCAACGCGAAGCGGCCCTTAATCTGGTAAACTCACTGTAGATTTTGGGCATCAAGAAGAGCGGCCAACATCGAGAGGCCCTACCACTTGTCATTCGGGCCGGGCACGTATAAAATGAAAGCGAAATTATGAAAATCATCTTACTCGCCAACGTAAAGAATATCGGCAGCAAGTGGGACGTAAGGCACGTCTCCGATGGCTACGCGCGGAATTTTTTGTTCCCGCAAAAGCTGGCCCGGCTTGCGAGCCAAGATGCGCTTGAAGAACTGGAAGAACAGATGCGCGAGCAAGAACTTGAGGCGACAAAGGAACTTGAACAAATTGAAGGCACCGTTGCTGCGGTAGACGGCATGGAAGTGTTCATCTCCACCAAGGCCGACGAACAAGGAAAGCTCTATGCGGCTGTTACTGAAAAGACGATTGCCAAAGCCCTTGGTGAAATGGGTTTTGCCGTTCCCGAGAAGGCGATAACCCTGGAACAACCCATTAAAGAAACCGGAGAATATAAGGTAATGGCTGAGTTTGAGCACGGTCTTGAAGCCGAACTCAAAGTGTTGGTAGAGGCGGAAGAGTAGCGCCCGATTCACACAACCCAGACGACAACCACGAATGTCGAAGAAATACATATTCGTTACCGGCGGTGTCATGAGCGGAGTCGGCAAAGGAGTTGCGACTTCCTCACTTGGAGCCCTTCTGAAATCGAGGGGCTTTACTGTAACTGCGGTCAAAATTGATCCCTATATCAACGTGGACGCCGGTACCATGAACCCCACCGAACACGGAGAAGTTTTCGTGACGAAAGATGGCATGGAATGCGACCAGGATATTGGCAACTATGAGCGTTTTTTGAACGTGGATCTGACGGCAAGCAACTACATGACCACGGGGCTGGTTTACCAGACCGTCATCCAAAAAGAGCGCAATTTAGAATACGAGGGCAAGAGCGTGGAAGTGGTCCCACACATCCCGCTGGAAGTGATTCGTCGCATTGAACAGGCTGCCAAAGAGGCCAAGGCCGACATAACCCTCATCGAGATTGGCGGTACGGTGGGCGAATACCAAAATATGCTGTTCCTGGAAGCGGCTCGCATGATGCACCTCAAAAAGCCTAAGGATGTGTTGTTTATACTCGTGAGCTATCTCCCCACGCCCAAGATGGTGGGAGAAATGAAGACCAAGCCAACGCAATATGCCGTGCGTACCCTAAACTCTGCCGGCATTCAGCCCGACGTTATTGTGGCACGAAGTGAATACCCCCTGGACGAGCCCCGCAAGCAAAAGATTGCCGTTTTTTGTAACGTGGAAGAGCGGGCAATCATTTCCGCTCCAGATATCGAAAGCAGCATTTATGAGATCCCCATGAACTTTGAGCAGGAAGGTTTGGGGGACTTGGTCATTAAAAAACTCGGCCTTCGCCCGCGCAAAAAAGATGGGCGCAAGTGGCGCGCGCTCGTGCGTACCATTAACAGCCCCAAGAAGGAGGTGCGCATCGGCATTGTTGGAAAATATTTTGAAACAGGACGTTTTGTTTTGGCGGATTCCTATATTTCTGTGATTGAGTCGGTCAAGCATGCCGCCTGGAGCCATGGGCTCAACCCGCGCATTGAATGGCTCAACGTCGAAGAGTACGAACGCGACCGAAAAGCACTCAAAAACCTGCGCGAATATGACGGCATTATTGTGCCGGGCGGCTTTGGTAGTCGTGGAGTTGAGGGAAAAATTCGTGTTGCCGAGTATTGTCGCCGGCAGGGCATTCCTTATTTGGGATTGTGCTATGGGCTGCAAATGGCTGTTATCGAATTCGCGCGCAACGTACTCGGTTTTGTAGGTGCCCATACGACCGAGGTGAACCCCAAGACCAAACACCCCGTGATTGACATCATGCCGGAACAAAAAAAGAACTTGGCAGACAACCACTATGGCGGAACGATGAGGTTGGGCCACTATGCGTGTGATTTAGCACCCGGCAGCATTGCTCGCGCGGCATACGGCAAATCCCAGGTACTCGAACGACACCGACACCGCTACGAAGTGAACGATCTGTACCGTGACGCCCTTGAGCAAAATGGCATGCGCATTTCGGGTACCAACCCGGACACGGGTCTTGTAGAGATTATTGAGCTACCTGGCCATCCATTTTTCCTTGCGACGCAATTTCATCCGGAACTGCAATCGCGCCCCCTGGCGCCCCATCCGTTGTTTGGCGCGTTTGTGAAAGCCGCCAAAGCTTCTGTCCATGTTCGTCAGACTGCAGCTGTTGCCGCGCGGGAGAAAACATAAAGAGAGAACGTTTTTAAAATGCGCCAGCTTGATTTTCTGATGATATTTGGTTTAATATAGGCAGTTCCGGCGTGGCGGCCAGAAAGAACGGTATGGTGTTTATTGAATGAGTACATCTGGGTGCTGTTCCGCGGATTGCGTCGAGCAGCTCGCGGGCAGCCCATACGCTTCACGGTACATCTTCGCCGCAATTTCTTTGAGGTCAAGAGCGAGGAGGGTGATCTCTTCCAGGGCCGTTGGTGCGGGGAAAGCTTGGCGGAGTACTTCGTCAGCGTCCTCCGCAACAAGGGAGAGCGCCCTGAAGAGAACGAGTCGGACCGGACCTTCTCGCTCGCCGATGCTGCGAGAAAGACCGAAGAACTGCTGGTAGGGGTTTTTTGCCCCCTTGGATCAGATGTTGGCATCGTATTCTCGTACGCAAGCGAGGATATGACCACGAAGCTTTGGGTGCGTGCCAGAGTACCCCCAGAAGGCCCGGCCCTGCGCGAAAGCAAGCAGGTAGTGGCTCTTCCGGGCGAAGGGGGAGGCCCTTCGTTGGACATAGAGAGGGCGTTACGGGACATTGGAACGCAGATCAGCTAGGACGCAGGAGCTCGTCCGCAATCTACACGAATGCCGCTACGCATAGTTTCCCCGCTGCTTTCTGAGGCATCTCGAGCGGTTAGGCCGAAGAGGTAGCGATGGAAACGCCATTTGCGTAGGCCTCGGCGACACGTCGCCGAGGCCTACCACCCACCATTTCTATAAATCAAAAGGCCGCCCATGTGGGCGGCCTTTTGATTGCTGGAGGGTGGGGGGTTAGAAAACGTCGATTATTTTGGCACGGCGCTGGCGGCCATCGAAATTTCTTTTGCGAATGGTGCGAAATTTCACCATACCGCTTCGCTGGGCGTAGATGGTGTCGTCGGCGGCCAGACGGACGTTCTTGCCGGGAAGAAAGCGCGTACCGCGCTGGCGAAGAATAATGTTACCAGCCGATACCTTCTGCCCGCCAAAAAGCTTCACGCCGAGGCGCTTAGAGATAGAATCTCTTCCGAGCTTACTTGTTCCTGCTGCTTTTGTCTTTGACATAATAGTATAATAAGGGAGATACTAGAAAACGTGAAGCATATGATTTCGGGCCAACGGTACACGGCGCTTATTCTTGCGTGCAGCGCGGTAGGTATTTTCGCGCTGGGTTTTGTTGCCGCATCGGTGGCTCATGTCGAGAAGTCGCCCATCGTGGTCGAACGCCTCACATCCGAGCTATATTCTACCGCAAAAAGTAACGAAGCGCAAGAGGTGAATGTCGCAGAACGTACCGGCCGCGTGGTCGGGAGCATCAACTCTGACAAGTATCATTTTGAATATTGTTCGGGCGCTTCGAGCATCAAAGAAGACAATCAGGTCTGGTTCGCCTCCCCCCAGGAAGCCCAAGAGGCTGGCTACACCTTGGCAGGTAATTGTACGCCGTAATGATAGAGAATATCAAAAGTGCCTATTTTGTTGGCATCAAAGGAGTGGGAATGACGGCGTTTGCGCAGCTTTTACGCGACCGCGCCATCGCCGTGTCCGGCTCGGACACTCACGAGGTCTTTTTTACGGACGAGGTTTTGCGGCATCTTGATATTCCTTTTGTAGAGGGCTTTGACGCCCACAACGTGCCCGAACAGGTAGATATCGTGGTAACCTCCCCTGCCTACATCAATACCGACAATCCGGAGATTATCGTCGCGCAGAAGCGGGCCATACCTGTCATTACCTGGCACGATGGCTTGGCCGAGCTGTTTAACGCCATGCGGGGCATTGCGGTGGCGGGAACCCACGGCAAAAGTACCACGACGGCTATGTTAGGGGTTATTTTGGAGCGGGCGGGGTTTGACCCGACTGTGGTGGTCGGCAGTCGCGTGAACGAGTGGGGGAGCAACGCTCGCGTCGGTGCTTCGCAGTACTTTGTGCTGGAAGCCGACGAATATCGCGATGCTTTTCTGCGCTACGATCCCGAGATGATACTGCTTACGAGCGTGGATTACGACCACCCCGACTATTTCCCTACGAGGGATTCCTACATGATGTCATTTAAGATCTTCACTGACCGGGTAGAACGCGACCTGCTTATTCGTGTTCCCGATACACTGGAACACTTTGCGTTGGCGCTACCGGGCCAACACAACCAAAAGAATGCCAACCTGGCCGCGGCGGCGGCGCGCAAACTTGGCGTAAACGACGAGACCATCCACGAGGCGCTTGTCAATTTTAAAGGTCTGGCGCGCCGATTTGAGCACTATGGTGTGTACAACGGGGCCGAGCTCTACGACGATTACGCGCACCATCCAACCGAGATTGCTGCGCTCCTTTCGGGCATTCGAGAGAAGTTTCCGAACAAAGAGGTCTGTATGGTGTTTCAGCCCCATACATTTAGCCGTACGAAAGGATTGTTTGACGATTTTGTGAAGGAACTGGCGAAAGTTGATCGCGTCGCTATTTTAAAGACGTACAGCTCGGCTCGCGAGCAGGGAAAAGACGAGCTTGGTAAAAAGCTTGCCGCCACGCTTAGGGCCGAATACTTTGCCACCAACGAAGAGGCCATACGGTATTATAAGAAAAATCTTTCCGGCGACAGAGTACTCTTTTCCGTGGGAGCGGGGGATTCCTGGCAAATAGTACAAGCTCTTGCGCAATGACCATGGAATACGCAACCATCGCTATTGAGGCAGCCAAGGCTGGAGGAGTCGTTGCCGAGCACTATTTTGAGACCGCGCTGGTAAAGCGCGAGAAGGACGATACGAGTATTGTGACCCGGGCTGACGAGGAGAGCGAAAGAGCTATCATTGAAGTGCTCAAAAAGCATACGCCCGATTTTAGTATCGCCGGAGAGGAGGGCGGGGAAGTAGTCGGAAGCCAACCCTATCGCTGGCACGTGGACCCCATCGATGGGACGAGCAATTTTGCCAATAGCATCCCCCTGTTCGCCGTTTCAGTAGGACTCGAAAAGGATGGCGAGCTTATCGCCGGCGTGGTATATAATCCCGTTATTCCTTCCTTATTTTATGCAGAAAAAGGCCAGGGTGCGTTTTGGAACGATGGCATCCCCCTGCATGTCTCCTCCCAACGGGCATCCGAGGGAATGGTTACCTATGGACGCTCGCGAAAACCCGAAGATCGCGAACCAAGCGAGGTATTGCGTGCTGAATTGTCCCGTAGCGCAAAAAGTGCTCGCGTGTTCGGTTGCTGTGCTTTAGAGCTTGCATATGTTGCACGCGGCGGCACGGAGGGATTTGTCTGTCTTGGGTTGTCCACCTGGGATTATGCCGCGGGTGTCCTATTGGTTCAGGAGGCGGGCGGGAGAGTGTCCGATTTGTCCGGAAACCCCTGGGAGTTTGGCAATGGGTACTTTCTGGCTTCAAATGGGGTCGTGCATAACGACATCGTGGCCATAACCAAGAAGCTCTACACGTAAAAAACGCTTCACCGGTTTGAGTCGTTCCTCAAAAACACCTCACATAGATGAGGTGTTTTTGAGGTGGTATGAGGCATTTTAAAATAGGTAACGTAGCTTTCTCTTTTATCCCTTATCTCCACGGCCGTGGAGATAAGGGATAAAAGAGAAAGGGCATGTTTCCTCATCGCTGGGCTATTAACGGGGTTGACATGTTCGGACATTAGCACTACAACGAGATGTTCTGCAAGGGCACGAACACATCCCGCCATGGGCTGTCCGGAGTTGTTCCCCGATCTCGGACAGTCCATGGCGGGATTTTAGTTGCAAAATAGGGACATTCTTGATACTACTAGTATCACAAGAGGGGAAAAATTCGACCATGTCCCAATAGTGGCGCCCCCCCTTGACAGTTCTACGGATTAGACGTAGAATACCTAGTCGGTACAAATTGCGTCTCTCACTCGAGGGAATGGATTTTGCCGAAGTTTTCAATAGTACTCTACACAATTTGTTTGTGTGTTTGAGTTAGTCCCCGGAAAGGGGGTTAATTTGATGTCAGGAAACAATCATCTGACCCATGACGATCCCCATTCAGGGTCGTCGATACGTCCCGGGAGGACGCGAGATACTCGCGGTCTTTCGGAGAGTCCACGAAGAATCAGAAGCCAAGGAGGAACGCTATGACAGCGTCTGGACCTGATAATCGACCAGGGCAACCCGATCAGTCGGAAGAGGGTGGCCAGCCACCAGCGCCATATGGCACACGACGTATTATGGTCTACGATGGGACCAACTACGTGCCGATTGAAGAGCTTGAAGAGGATGAGCAGGGAGCCGCAGAGCCCTCTCCCGGAGACCAGCCACCGGCTGAAGAAGGGGAGGCTGACGTGGCCCAAGACCAACAGGAGACCCCAGCGCAGATGCGTGCGCGCATCCGTGAGGAAGAGCGCGAGCGAGCCGAACGACTTCAAGGCAGCAGCGGAGGCGGAGAACCGCCCCGCGGCCAGCGCCCGGTCGTCGCTTCCAACGGGGGCCGCCGACGCGGCCGCCTGGTGCTCGGCTGGTTCCTGGCAATCATTGGCGTTGCCATAGCCGGAATCCTCATCCTGGGCATCGCGCTATGGCTCTTCGGCGCCGACAGCGGCGCCGACAGCGGTGTCTACGAGTTCCAGGTGACCAACGCGGAGGATGAAACCCTTGCGGGCGCCATCGTCCGCGCCTCCGGCGGCCTGCTCGTTGTCGAGCAAGAGAAGACCACGGACGAAGAGGGGAGGGTTGCATTCGACCTTCCGCTGGGAGAGCCTCTCGGGGAGGACGAAGAGCTGGCCTACTTGGTTAGCATTGTTCCTCCCGAGGGCTCAGGGCTGCAGGGTACGTTCTGGCAGCTCGTCTGGATGGGCGATGAGTGGGAGTGTCGGGCCGACCAGAATGACCCGCTCTCGAAGTGTCCGGTTGACGGTCTGCTCGCTCTTGCGGCAGCCGGCGACAACGGCGACGAGAACGGTGCAGCCGCGGCGGAAGCTGCGGAGGACGGCGAACCCGTTCTGTATCGTCTGGAGTTCGCCGATATGCCCGAAGGGGCAGAAGAGGCGAAGTTCACCGTTTCGATCCGACCCGTCGACAACAAGGACAAGATGGTCACCGAGGAGTTTCTCTGTGGCCCGTCCGTCGAGGACGCCGCCAAAACCTTTAACTGCCGTATTGTCGGCAGCGGCGGGGAGGCGGAGTTCGCTATTCCACCGGGTCTCTACAAGATTTCGGTGGACTCGGACGAAGAGCTCATCGGATCGCTGTCGGCTACCTTCCGGTTTACCCCGGAGGGTACGGTCTTCAGCCTGGTGCTCGACGGCGAAGCAACGCTGGTCGACGAGACGGAAGAGGACGCGGTTGTGTTCTCTCTCGCACCAGTCGACGCAGACGATGCTAATCGTTCAGTGCCCGGAGCCAGTGGTGGCGCAGCTGAACGCTCACGGTTCATCTACGCTGCGGGCATCGACACGCCGGCAGAGGCTGCCCTGCGTCTTGTCGACGAAGGAATCATCGACAGCCCCGCCGAAGTCATTTGCACTGGTCCGCACACTGTGGTAGCGGACGAGATGCAATACCGCATCGGCGACAGGGAGTTCATCGGCGAACGGCATCCCGATGGCTCTGCTGAGGTTGAGGCCTTCGAATGTGGTCTTGCCAGCGGCGGGAAGTTCTATAACGGCGAGAGCGTCATCCACGTGATGACGCTGTGCGCTAATCTCCTTTTTGAGAAGGGAGCGCCGCCTCCGCCAGTGCCGAAGCCAACGCCGCCGAAGGAGCCCTTCACGCTGACCGTGGAAGTTCCAGATCGGTTTGTGGCGTGCCCGCCAGGCTCGCGACACCTGATCTTCGGAACGGGGACGCGTAAGTTCGATGGTGGCGTTATCCGAGTCACCGAAACGGAAGTCCGGGACAACAATTGGGGTAGCGCGGTCGTCAACAAGGCCCTGAGTGCCCGAGAACTCGCGTTCCGCAAGGCGCGTGAGGTCAGCATCCAGCAGTTCTTGGCGGGATGTACGGCACAGGAGCCACAGGCCCTGCGCTATCCCATGACGAAGACCTGCAGCGCTGGAGTCATCAACACGTACGGCAACAGCCGGCAGTGGACATTCCAGGTTCTCCGCAACGGGGTTGTGATCCCGGCGGAGGCTTTCACACTCCAGTGCGGCCAGCATTGGTCGGTGCCGCTGGTCTTCAACCAGTCGCTGCAGATTCGAGAAGTGAGCATCCCCGGCATCGTGGGTGTGAATTACTCGAACTGTTTCCTTTCCGCGAGCGTCGTGAACACGATGTTGCGAAGCGGAGTGACGAAGACATGCATTACGCACAACTTCATCAAGGGATTCGGAGGGTCTCCGCCACAGGGCACGGCGCCATCGCCGTCGCAGTTCATCAGAACAATGACGGCGGAGTTGCCGGTTGTCCTGTACTGCCTCAACGGCAAGCAGGCAACCGACAAGGCCCTCGGTACGGAGACGCGGACGGGCGGCACCGTCGCGGCTGCAGAGGAAGCCGCGTTGGCCGCAGCAACCGTGGAGGCACAAGGCAACCGAGCCGGCGTGCTCAAGCGGATGCAGTCCAACTCGGACGAGCTCTGCGGCGAGGCGACCCCTGCGGCTCCCCCCTGGGATCCGCAGAATCCGCCGCGAGACCCCAACCCACCGCCGACGGTTCAACCGACGCCGGTGGTCGAGGTGGACGACAGTGATTCGACGTCGACGGAGCCGGTATATGACTCGGTCCTGTCGGCAACGGATCCGGTCCAAGATGTGGGCCCGGCACCCCGGGCGACGCCGGAACCGGAGGCGACGCAGAATCCGGATTCTCAAAACGACTTGGAGGACGACGGACGCCCGGAGGAGGAGGCGCCATCGTCCCATTAGCACCTTAAGAGCATAGAGGTTCCCGAGGAACGGGAATCAGCGCGGGGCCGGGAAAAA
>JBBDZE010000033.1:6149-25298 GCA_040900345.1 Candidatus Spechtbacterales bacterium | reverse complement strand
AAATTTTACCCGGGCCCGCGCACACAGTATCTTTTCTCATACAACGCTTAGCCAGGCGCTGAACGTTGTTAGGGAACGATAGTAAAGGTCGAAAGTTCGCACAAACAGACAACAAACATATGAAAACATTGACCTACATTACCGCTTTAGCGGTCAGCGTAGCACTTCTTGCAGGTGTTGCTTTGCCGATGACGGCAGATGCAATAGAGGGCGACGTCATGATGACGCTTGCCGTCGATAAGCATGAAGTAAATCCTGGCGACACCGTAAGCTTCACCGCTACCGTTAAAAACAACACGGACGTCAAATTGACGAATGTGATGATTGCCGGTGAGATCGTAGACGGCCCGATCAGTTACATCAACGGTTCCGGCTTCTACAAGCACAGTGATTCTACACTTGTTCACGCGATGAGCAACACGTGGTATTCCACCACGAGTGCAAACGCTGGCTACATTGAGCCCGGCCAACACGTAACCGTGACCTGGGACATGAAAGTTGCCAACAATGCTCCGCGCAACACGTGGTTGCAGGTAACGTTCGACTCCTGGTCCGACCAAGTAAACGAGATTCCACTGACAAACAAACAGATCTACGTAAAGCAGACGCTTGCCCCGCACCTCGTGCTGTCAAAAACGGCAGACCGCCTGACGGTTGCTCCCGGGGAGCTTATCACGTATACCATTCGTCTTGAGAACGATGGCAACACCGTTTTCGACAACGTGCAGTTGCTTGAAAACTTGCCCAACAACTCGACCAAATGGGTTACGTACGTAGCCGGCACGGGAGAGCGCAACATTGATGGCGACATCAAGGCGCTGCCTGACCGCTGGATCACCGACGGGTATGAACTTGCATACCTCAATCCCGGCCAAGTTCTCGTAGTTACCTTCAAGGTACGCGTGAACACAAATGCGCCGGATGGCCTTAAGCTGCAAAATGAGGTAACGCTTCGAGCAGACGAGCTGGACGAGCCGGCTCAAGCTGCAGCAGCTACCACCGTAAAAGTAGCTCCTGTTACTACCAAAAAGCCTGAGCTGCCCAAGACGGGCGCCGGCCTTATCGCCGTTGCTATTTTCTTGAGCGGTGGTGGTATGCTTGGTTCTGGTGTGGTCTACGGCATCAAGAAAGGTATCTTTCTTGGCTAAGTAGCCCGCCTTCACAAGCATAGTGCTTGTTACTGGCTCGCGCAGTGCTACCATGCATTGAGCGGGCCGTAAGAGGAACTATGAAATTTCCTACATTCAACAAAAAAACAAAACGATTGCTCCTGCTCGGCGCGATTGGCATCGGGGCGCTCATTCTTGCGTACCCGTTCTTGCCGTTGATAACCTATTCCCAAGGCCAAGAGGCAAAGGGGTCGTTTACGCTGGGTCCGACCACAGCCGCGGCGCTCAGTGCCGCGACAGCAGGGCAGGGGAACGAGGTAGCAACTCAAGCACCCGTGGGGAACATTGCCACGGCCCAAGATCGCATCGAACAAAAGAGCTATCTGCTCATTCCTAAAATTGGCGTGCGCATTAACATTGTCGCGGGTACGAACGAGAGTTATGCGCTTTCCAAGGGTGCTTGGAGTATGCCGCAGACCTCCACGCCGGACAAGGGTGGTAACACCGTGCTGGCCGCGCATCGTTACCGCTACATGCCGCCCCACGAGGAGACCTTTTACCTCTTGCACAAGCTTGTACCGGGCGATGTGTTCTACGTGGTATGGAAAGGGCAAGAGTACCACTACCGCGTGCGTAGCAGCGAGACGGTCGCCCCCGACGCGATGTATGTGCTGAATCCTACTTCGGAATCCGTCGTGAAGCTACTCACCTGTGAGCCAATTTTCTCTTCCGCCCAGCGCTTGGTCGTAACCGGAGAGCTGGTACAGGTCATTTAATACAACAGTCTGCCTCCTGGTGGACTGTTGTATTCTCTCCGGGCGGGTTAGGGCCGCACACGATTGACAATATATCATTTGTTTGCTATACTCGTAAGGTAACAAAAGTCTCTGCAACGTAGAAAGAACGGCGAGCCTTGAGTGGGCTCGCTTTGTCGTTTAGAAGATAACTCTCACAACCACTCACACGTTTTCACTAATATACTATGTATCAAAGAAATGTTCGCAACAATTCACGTTCGTTCCGGCGCGGGGGAGGCACTTCCTTTCGTGGGATCGGCAGCCGCACTCGATTGCCCAAAAAGCAATCGAATATTGATATTTCCAAATTCATCAATAAAATCATCGTCAATGAAGAGGTAGAGGCATTTATACCCACTACCGCCTTCAACGACCTACCCGTTAACGACGTTTTGAAGCGTAATATTACCGCCAAGGGGTATACGACGCCGACACCCATCCAGGATGAGGCCATTCCCTATATTCTCGCGGGCCGTGACATCGTGGGTATCGCCAACACGGGTACCGGCAAGACCGGTGCATTCTTGATTCCGCTTATTAACAAAATTGTAGAGAGTCCGAAGGAAAATGTACTCATCGTCGTGCCCACGCGCGAATTGGCGACCCAAATCAACCAAGAGTTCAAGGAATTTGCCCGCGGCACGGGATTGTTCTCGGTCTGCTGCGTTGGAGGCGCTTCCATCAGCGGCCAAATTCGCGACCTTCGCCGTCGCAATCATGTGGTTATTGGCACACCGGGCCGCATGAAAGACCTCTTTCAGCGCCGCTCGCTTGACTTGGCGCGCTTTAACACCGTGGTACTGGACGAGGCAGACCGCATGCTGGACATGGGGTTCATCAACGATATGCGCTTTCTCTTGTCGCATTTGCCCAAGCGCCGCCATACGCTGTTCTTTTCGGCCACACTATCGCGCGATATTGAAAACATTATTGGCGACTTCCTGGTGGACCCAATCCACATTTCCGTAAAAACTCAAGACACCGCCAAGAACGTCGACCAGGACATCGTCAAGATAGCCGGCAGCGACAAAATTGATGTTTTGCAGGGGTTGCTTTCCCAGAAAGAGTTCACGAAAGTGCTGGTATTCGGCCGCACCAAGCACGGCGTAGAAAAGCTTTCTAAAATCTTGGCAAAGAACGGCTTTAATGTGCAATCCATTCATGGCAACAAAAGCCACTACGAGCGGCAAAAGGCCCTCGCGTTGTTCAGCAACAGCCAGACGCATATTCTAGTAGCCACCGACGTTGCCGCACGCGGCCTGGACATTGAAGACATCAGCCACGTTATCAACTACGATTTGCCCAACTCCTACGACGATTACGTCCACCGCATTGGCCGCACCGGCCGAGGCGACAAGAAAGGCAAGGCTCTCACGTTCGTCGGATAGCCCTAGATATCATCTATATAAAAACACCTCACATACGTGAGGTGTTTTTATATCATTGACATAATATCTTTTCCAGGGTATTCTTCATATGTTTCTGTTTGACTATTGAGGGGAGGGGGCGGCCAAGGGTACCTACGAGAATCAACGAAGTACGTAGCGAAGGAGTGGAGAGCTTGAAAACTCTCGTTCGGTTGCGGTCCTTGCGGACCGCTTTCTGGCGCATGACGGCGATATTCGTCGTCACGGTGCTCGGAATCGGCATTCTGGCCGGTGCGGCTAGTGCCGATTCCATCTCGGAGGATTTCGAAGCGTTCACCGCCGGTTCGCCGAATGGCCAGTCCGGCTGGGTGATCAGCGGCGGTTTCGACGTCGAGATCGTCGAGGACCACGCGGAGGCGCCCGTCGCCTTCGGCAGTAATTCGTTGCGCATCAGCAACGCGACAACCAGTGGAAGCTTTGGCGACCAGCTCTTTTCCGCCTCTCTCGTTGATGAGGCGGGCGAGGCGACAGCGCTGAACAATGGCCAGTCCGGAGGAACCCGGCAAAACGCCTTCGTGGCGGAGTGGAGCTTTGCTTCCACAACACCGGACGCGGAGCAGTCTGGCCTATCCGTGACCGTGAGTCCCGACCGGGGCGACGGTGCGCGGATGAGCTACATCCGCATGTTCGACGACGCGTCGGGCCTGAACGTACAGTTCTACGACGTCCAGGGCGAGAATGCGGGTTTCCAGGCGGCGAACTTCGTTCCGACCCTGGTGGCTGGCGGACTTGACCGCTCTTTGCCGCACAGTGTGCGGCTGGAGATGACGTTCCCGGACGGCTCGTCCAACGACCGTGTTCTGGTATACGTGGATGGCGTGCTGGTCCACACGGGCACCTCCTGGGAGAATTACTTCGTGTTCGACACGGAGTCCCAGGCGGAAGGCGTGGGCAGCCGCACGGTCGATTCACTCCTGTTCCGCGTGGCAGGCACGGCGGCCCCAGGGCTCTCCGGAGAGGGACTGCTCATCGACAACCTGTCGATGACGTCCTCGACGGTGGCTGTTCCGGCGCCGACAACGCTCTACGTCGATCCGAGTTGGTCGAGCGTGGGCGCCGGGCAAGACCCGGACGGAGCTGGACCAGCAACCTGGATGGGTTTGGACGCTTTTGCGGAACTCTCGGACGCGATGGGTAAAGCCGTCTCGGGAAACACCATCCATCTGGTGGCGGGCACCTTCAGTGGTGATCTGACCATCACCACGCCGAATCTCACGCTCACTGGCGCTGGAGTCATTCAGGGCCGCGTGGACGTGAATGCCGACGGGTTCACCGCCGACGGGGTGGAAATCACCAACCCGACCGGCGGATACGGGTTCGTCGTCAACGGTGTTGATGGGTTCATGTTTACGGGCGGCAACGCCCATGACGTGGGCACATCCTACAGCGGGCACTCGGCGCAGGCCGTGTACCTGCTGGGAGCCGTGACGAACGCCACGGTTATGGGCAACACGATCACCAATGTGGGGAACGTCGGAACGACGTCCTCCAATAAAGGCGTGTTCGTGGGCGATTCCGTTGCGGCTGACGCTAACGGGGTTACCATTTCCGGCAACACCATCAGTGGCGTGACCTCGAGTCGCGGCGCGTATGGGGTCTTGGCGAACCACACGGTCGGCACACTCACGGTTTCGGGCAACACCATCAGCGGTCTGTCGGGGCTGTGGGTGCACGGCATCGGCTTAGAGGGCGACACGCCCAACGCGTCGGTCACCGGCAACGACCTCTCGGGGTTGGTTGCTGATGGCGACGATGAGGTCGGCGTCTTCTTTGAGGCCAACCCCTCGGCTGAGACGGTAACGGTCATGGGGAACCGTTTCTCGGCTGACCTGGCATACGGGGTGGCGATCCATCCGGATCTGCTCACGTCTTTGCCGGATCTGCAGGTCACCGCCGGTGGCTGGTGGGGTCACATTGCGGGTCCCGAAGGCGGCGGCGCCCAAGCGGGTCCCAACGTGGTCTTTACGCCATGGTGCGTGGTGAGCGATTGCTCGATTCTCTCGAACAACGCCAATCTCACCGCGCTTTCGTTGAGTGCCGGCACGCTTTCGCCGGCGTTCAACTCGTCGACGACGTCCTACACCGCCAGTGTGGGTAACAGCGTGACGAGCGTGACGGTAAATGCGTCTGCGCAGCCCGGTGCCAACGTTTCGGTATCGGGTAACACGGCGCTTGGCGTCGGCAACAACACGGTAATCGTTACCGTGACGTCTGCTGATAGTACAACCAAGGCCTACACCATCACGGTGACTCGTGCGGCGGCGCCCGCACCGCCGGCGGAAGAGCCCGTTCCTGCTCCTGCACCGCAGCCGACTCCAGCGCTGACGTCCCCTCCGGCTCAGGAGCCGGGAGGGATTACGGTGCCAGTCACCAACCCGGTGAAGGCACCGGTGCAGGCCACCCAGCAGACCGAGGTTCAGACGAGCGCTTCTAACGGCTCGTCGGCCAAGGTCACGGTTCCGTCGGGGGCACTGCCGTCCACGGCACCGGCAAACGCTTCCGTGCAGGTTGCGGCGGTGGCCGATCCGGCTGCCTTGCGCCAGCAGGCGCCGCCTCCGGCACAAGCCCAGGTCATAGCTGACTTCGTGGTCAACCTCGTTGACGAAAATGACCAGGCGATTCAAGGCGTGACATTCGACCAGCCGGTTCAGCTGGAGTTCACGCTCCCGGCTGACCAAGTGCCGGCGGGGAGCAACAGCCAGAACGTCGTGCTGGCATTCTGGAATGGCAGTAGCTGGGTGGAAGTGGACGCAGCCGTCACGGTGAATGCCGACGGTTCGTTCACGATCCGCGCATCGGTGAACCACTTCACTCTGTTCAGCGTCTTCAAGACGCCGGCTGGGTGGGGTACGCTTTCACCGACGCCGTATCCGACGGGGGTTTCACTCGCCGCCTGGGGCGGCGGGGGATACACCCGCCTGCACACAGCGATGCGAGGCGCCACATCGGTGTGGGTCCCGGTGGACGGCACGTTCATCGGCTACATCCCCGGGGCGCCGACATTCGCCAACGCAAAGTTCTTCTCGCGCTTCCCCGACGGGATTGCGCAAGGGGAGCTGGTGGCGATTCGCTACTCCTAGCGGATGCCACCTGACAAGTTCTTCCCGATAGAAAGGTGCAGCCTATGCACTCCGCAGGGCGCTTCGCATGTCGAAGCGCCCTGTTTTCATTTTTATATCAAAAGAGGCTGCGAAATGCCCTCTCTACCCCCCCCCAAAAAAAAGAGCCGTCCCTTTTGAGGGCGACTCTTATTTGGTGCTGATGTACGCTGTATTAGCGCACGCAGCGTACCGGGTGACTGCCCGTGTGGATGTTGTCGGTTGCCATGGCCCCGTTTCGCAGGCTTCCTGCCCACGCGAAGAACGAGCTGTCCGTCCCGGTGGCCGTCCAGAACGTCGAGACCGTACCGAAGTACGAGACATTCCCATACGAGCCGTCAACATAGGATTGCATAAACTGCTTTTGGTGAGGCAGGAACCAGCCGCTTTCACCGTGATTGCCAACACTGCAAAGCTGAGAGGCGCTCTTGCCGCCGTTGTTGGCATGCGTCCCGACCCAGTTGTAAGCCGTTAGGGGACCGGCATCGGCAAGCGTGGCGCAGCCAACTCCGCCGCATGTCAAACTCCAGATAAGGCCTGTTGACTCATCGCGTGCGTCCGCAGACGCCAAGCCGGTCTCGCAGTAGTTGTTTGTGGCGGTGCACTTGGTCCACGGGCCTTCGTAGCGGTCGGGCTGGATAACGCCCGTTCCGGCATTGTAGTCGTCAATGCCACCGTGTTCTTGCGTGCCGCCAAGCACGCCAACGCTTGGGCCCGATCCGTTGAACAGGTCCTTCAGGGCGTTGCCGCCTGCTGTGACGAGCACCTTCGCCGGATCATCCGAGCCGAACAAGAAACTCGTGAGCGTTCCGATCTGCCCACTGCCAAAGGTCACGCCCGCTTTTACATTTTCGGGGATAAGATTGCTGGCATCGTAACTGCCGCCTGCGATAGCAAGGACTTCCGCGGGGTTGTTAGAGCCAAATAAGAAGCTCGTCAGAGTACCCACTTGGTCCACGCCATACGCTATACCGGCGCGCACATTTTCAGGAATAAGGTTGGTGGCATCAAAGGTCCCGCCAGCACTGGTAAGCACCTGCGAAGGATCGTTTGATCCGTATTCGTAACAAGCGAGTTCGCCAATCTGCCCATCGCCATAGGCGACACCCTCGCGTACATTATCCGGAGTAAGGTTGGTTGCCTCGTACGTGCCGTTAGCACTCGTCAAAACCTCGTTGGCACTGTTGGAGCCAAAAAGAAAACCAAAAGATGCGTTCTCCCTGATGAAGGCCAGTTGCTCGAGAATATTTCCGTAACGGTCGGGCGACACGCCGCTTGCCGTATAATCACCCGAAAGCATATTCTTAATAAGCGCCAGGTCTGCCGCGAGTTCACGAATGAGATCTTTCTTTTTGGGCTTTTTGTCAAAAGTAACGGGAGGATTTTCACCCGAGCCGGTAGGGGTACCGGGGCCGCTTACTTCCTCGGCAATGAAGGCAAGTTGTTCAAGGGTGTTGCCGTTTTCTGTTGGCTCAACGGCGCTCGCATCGTATTCACCAAAAAAGACCGTGCCAATCTCTTTGGTATCGATATAGGCCTGGAGCAGGAGATCCTTGGGTGTTTCTTTCTTGGGCTTCTTTGACAGTGCCTCCTTGGCCGCATCCGCCTTGGCGTCGGAGTAGCTGACGTGGGCTAAAGAAAACCCGACCAAGACGAGAGCCGCCATTATGAGTAATGATGTGGAGAGAACGCTTCGCTTCGAAACGAAAAAAGTATACCTCATAGAGTGTGTATATTTATAAACCATTTATAAACCCTCGATTAGGGGATTAGTTGATAGAACCTCCATACTATCAGAAATAAGCCATCATGTATATAAGGTACCGTGCAGGGCAGTTTGCAGCCTCTTATACACTCTGTTTCGCTTTTATAACAGTAGGTCCCCGTAGCGAAGCTGGTGAGGAAATAAACGGCCAAATGGCCACATGATTCCATGTGACCATTTGGCCGTTTCCACAAAAGCAAAAAAAGCAACCAGTATTGCAGGAAAAGGAAGTTTGGGGGAAGATGGGGGCATATGAAAGAAAAAATTTCTACCGATAAGGCGCCAAAAGCAACGGGGCCTTTTTCACAGGCAGTTATTCAGAACGGTTGGGTTTTTACATCCGGACAAATCTACCTAACGCCCGAGGGCAATCTGCTGGAAGGGACGGCTGAAGAACAAACGCACCGGGTGATGAAGAACCTTCAAGCCGTGTTAGAAGCGGCAGGCGCTTCTTTTGAGAGCGTAGTAAAAAGCACGATTTATGTCACGGATATGTCCCTGTACACGACCATCAACGAGATATACGGCGGCTACTTTTCTGAACCTTTTCCGGCCCGTGAGGTGGTTTGCGTAAAAGAGCTTCCCCTTGGGGCGAAGATGGAAATAAGTATGATTGCTATGGTTGATGAGCAGTAAATTATGAAAAAGCAAGTCGTAGTAATACACGGCGGCGATCTCTTTGAAACCTACGAGGAATATTTGGAGTATTTGCGCGCCTATGAGCTCACTCTGGAGAAACTCAACCAAAAGAGATGGGGCGAAAACTTGGCCGATGCGCTTGGCTCGGAGTTTCAGGTTATCCGGCCGACAATGCCCAACAAGCGCAATGCGCGGTATGTAGAGTGGAAAATTTGGTTTGAAAAGCTGCTGCCCTATGTGGAGGATGGCATCAGTATAGTAGGAGGCTCTCTTGGCGGGACTTTTGTCGCCAAATATCTTGCCGAAAACACATTCCCAAAGAACATCGCGGCAACGTTTTTGGTCGCGGCCCCCTATGATATGGAGGGTGCGGGCCAAACCCTTATGGATTTTGTCCTGCCGGACGACCTAGACGGCCTCGCAAAACAAGGCGGAAAGATATTTTTGTACCACAGCGAAGACGATCCCGTTGTGCCGTTTGCGGACGCGAAAAAGTATCAAAAGGATTTACCAAACGCCACTCCGCGGGTGTTTCAGGATAGGGGACACTTCAATCAGGAAGAATTCCCTGAGCTAGTGGAGGATATACAGAATCTGTAAAAGAAAGGAGCCGCCCTAGGGGGACGGCTCAAGTGTAGCAGGGTAGGCAGGTGTCTTACCGACGATGCCTGGCAAGGACCCTTCGCTGCACCGCGTACAGTCCGTTGTGCAGATCCTCGCCCTCGAGGGTGAAGCGCCCCTCCTTTATGTGGTAGACGAGGCGGACGCCCTCGACCCAGTGCTCGTCCCTACGTTGGATTCGCGGGAAGCAGGCGTTGACAGAGCAGACCTGCACTCCCTCTGTTTGTTCGAGCTGCTCGACGAGCAACATTCGAACTGCGCGAACCTCTTCAGGGGCTACCAGCACCTCAAAGGTACACTCTCTACCAAGGAGCAGGAATCTCTTCGGGGGAACTCCGACAACATCCAAAACGTCGTGCGTCATCTCGGCATTCCTCCCTCCAGACCGCTATCTGATACTATCAGCGTACAGAACTAGCAGCAATGCGTCAACGCAAATGAAAGGAGCCGTCCACGTGGACGGCTCCGGCATGTTGGGCGAGGGCCTGCTCGCAACGGCTGAGCTGAAGCGATGGCGGGCGGGCCTGGTGGCTTAGGGGCGAGCAGCTTCCTGCATGAGCCGCCCTGCAAGGTCCAGGGCTCGCTCGAAGCGAGCAAGGGAGGCCTGGTAGGTCTGCTCGCGCGCATTCACCGCCTCGCGCTCTTGCCGAAGCATGTCCTCCGGTATGGGTTGGAAGTGTGTGTCTTGCGCTCTCCTGACGGAGTCCTGCCACTCCAGGTGCTCGTTGAGAAGCTTGATGCGATCTGTTATAAGTGTGCGGAACAGCGGCTCGAGGTCCAGCGGTACTCCAGATGGTTGACGGTCACCCCAGAGCGCACTCCAACGAAGCTCAGGAAAGAGCTCCTTGAACTCTCCCTCCAGTGTTTGCTGCGGAACGTTCGCTCCGTTCGACATTAAGTCCTCCCTTCCGGGAATCTAGGCGGTCCAAGCTTCCATGAACTACCTCAATAATACTGAAAGTCGTGTCTAAAGTCAATGGCCAACCCTTGCGAAGCGGGGGAGTTTGGTGGGAAGATAAGATTCTAATCAAAGAGCCCCGACACGTGTCGGGGCTCTGAGGAACGGGTGGGGTTGCCCCTACCCTTGCTGCGTCTCGTCGGGATAGAGCGGAATACGCGCTATCCACTCTGCAAAAGCCGCCCCCATGCGAACGTAGATTGCGTGAATCTGCTCCAGTTGTTGGGAGCCGACTCTGTCGAGGACTTCTAGATCGGCAGAACCTAGTCGCTTGCGGAGTACCGGAGAACGAGCCGTTTCTGCGCGTTTCTTCGCCGCTATCACCTGCCTGCGCACCGCGAGCAGAAGCGAGAAGACGCCGTCGAGCTCGGGCTCCTGGGCCGTTCCCTCCGTGACTTCGTCGAAGCCACGGATCATCTCGACGAGCTGTTCCTCGTGCTTGAGCGCGCGCGCCACCTCGGGGAGTGTCGAAATATCGCTGGTCATACTGCCTCACCTTCATTGAAAGAACCCTGAATTCTCTGTATATATATTATACAGAATAGTGCAAAAAAGTCAATAGCAATGGGAAGACCGCCTTTTGAGGGGCGGTCTTGGTGGTCCAGGTGAGGCCCCACCCGCAACGGCTGAGCCGAAGCGATGGCCAGCGGGCCTGAAGTGTCTTAGGTTGCGGGGGTCGGGACCTTGGTCGGCAGAACGAGGCCCAGTCCTGAGAGGATTCCCAGCAACTGTCCTCTGCTCATGCGTACGCCATTGATCTCCCAGACCTCAACGGGTGTACGTCCACCGCCAAGATGTTGCGAGGAACGCGTAATGAGGAGCCTCTCTTCGCCGTCAGCGGATTGGATGCTGAGGGCGACGTCTCCTGAAGGCCCATTGACACGAAGCGCACGAAGTGGCGCGACAAGACTTTGTGGCGCATCTGGCGCGTGGATAAGGTCAGACATGATCCCTCCTAAAACTCGGAATGAACGAATATCTCAACAATACTGAAAGTAGTGCCTAAAGTCAACAGCACAACCCTTGCGAAGCAGGGGAGTTTGGGGTATAGTTGGGTATATTTCGCTGGGAGTCGGTTGTGCGTGGCCTGTACGCAGGCGGTGCATAGCTCATCTCCCAAGGGAGATGACCATGTGTGGCGGGTACGCCCGTCGAACAGGAAGGACTGAACGTTGCAAACTGAACATGAGGGGCCACTCAAGGGCCCCTTCGTGAAAGGCGACCCCCACCACGTGGATCCCGCCCTCCTCCTGCTGGACGACCTACTCGTCCAGCTTCCCGATCGCGAGGCTCGCATTGCGGCCATCAAGCGAACGCTGGGGCGAGGGGATGTCTGGGAGGGCTACCACAGCAAGGAGGCCATTCGCCTTGTGGAGGCCCTGGAGGCGCTCTATCTTGAAGAGCCTCACTGTGATGCCATAGGGTTCCGTGCTTACCTCATGGAGCTTAGCGCAGCACGCTCCATGGTGAAGGAAAACAGGGGCTATCCCTATGACACAGTTGAGACTGCTGCAGTAGACCTTCATCTGCTCGTTCTGCAGCGCATCATTGCGGGCTGGCGATGGGATAGAATCTTTGGGTTCGGACTCAGTTTGGTCGGCGCCGACATCCGCACTCAAAGCCGTGATGCGGATGTCTGCTTCCGCTTTCTCTGCGCGGCATACGAGCGCGCTCCCAGGTGGGAGTGGACCGGAGACAGCTCCAACCCCTTTTACAAGCGCTCTCCCGGGAAAATCCGAGAAGGAATCCTCAACCTATTCAAGGAAGCGGACATCGGAGCAAGCACCAACGACGTAGCACCCTGGGACCTTGACCCCTGGATTCTTCGGCCGGATGTTCCGAAAGCTATTTCCGCAGTTCTTTTCGAAGTGCGGGATGAGCTCGGAGGTCTCAGTTTTCGCCTCCGCGAACTGAGGGCTCTCCAGAATGACACATCGACCAAGAGCTAGCGGATTCTAAATTCGCTCTGCTCCTTACGCCCCGACCAGCCAGGTCGGGGCGTGCGCATATCTGCCCTTGCGAAGCGGGGGAGTTTGGGGGAAGATGGAAGCATGAACATCAACCCAAGCGCAAAAACCATTCTGTGCTTCGGTGATTCCAATACGTGGGGAGATATGCCGGGCGCAGATGGCCGTTGGCCGGCGGATGTTCGCTGGCCGGGAGTTTTGCAGAGTGAACTAGGAAACGACTACGAAGTTATCAGCGAAGGGTTGTGCGGACGAACATTTGGCGACGTGGACCTAAAGAAGCCCTATCGCGCCGGAATTTCATACCTGCGTCCTTGTCTGCAAAGCCACAAGCCCTTAGATTTCGTTATCGTGATGCTGGGTACGAACGACATTAAGGAAGAATTCGGCCTTTCGGAAGATGATATCGCTCAATACCTAAAAGAAACATTGGAGCTTATTCGCGAAGAAACAGATGCCCGCGTTCTTGTTATTTGTCCGCCACCCATTAGAGTAGGGGGCTGGAAAAGCGCATGGTTGTTCCGGCAGCGCGCTTTAGAAATGTTCAAAACGCTTCCAGGGAAGTTCGAAGAAGTGACGAAAAAGCAGAAGTGTCTCTACCTCAACGCCGGCGACTATATTACTTCAAGCGCGAAAGACGGGTTTCACTTGGACTCCGAAATGCATAAAATACTAGGAGAAGTATTGGCTAAAAGAACCAGGGAGGTCCTCCCTGCGGATGCATGAAATGGCCGCTTATTGCACTCACAATTCTTACCCTGGCACTCGCGGGCGGATTTTATGTGTGGTACACGTCGGGAGACGGGGAAGAGGAGGTCGCCTGCACGCTGGAGGCGAAGCTATGCCCTGACGGCTCTGCCGTCGGCAGGACGGGGCCAAATTGCGAATTTGCGGAATGTCCGGGGGAGGAATAGCGACCTTCAAAAAGAAAGAACAGCCCTCAAGGGGCTGTTCGCGTGATGGATGCCGGAATGGTCCGGCGACCTAGGAACTAGACGAGGCTGGAGTCGGGGGCCCAATAGTCCAATAGTCGTGCGGCGATGCGGCGCATGGCCTTTACCTTGCGGGTGGCTTGCCTAGCCCGCTGCTCTGCCGCGTGCAGTTCTTCAGCGGCTTCTCTCGTCGCCTCTTCGGTCATCTCGGCCATCACCTTGTCGCGGAACTCGCTACGGAAGCGCACCCAGCTAGTGTTCGCCTCGATCTGCGCTGCAGCGACAGCGCTGAGCATCATCACTAGATGAGGGCTCAGCTCGATTCCCAGTTCCGTCATCTCCGCTGCGGCGAAGTAGCGGGCAAGGGGGTTCTCGTTCGGGGGCTGGAGGGCGTTGAAGAGCATCTCCAGCGGGAAGTCGAAAAGCTCGCGAAACTCCTCTGCGATCTCCGATATGGGTAGAGTCTTTGGCGACTGACTAGACATGTCATCCTCCTGGAGCTGCACCTTGTGCCGGTTCTTTATGCCCTTCTTTACGTTGTTTGTCAAGAAGCTACGAACAAAATAGGCTACTCCCCCAACTGATTCCCACTATGGAACTTTTTGTCAATGCCACAATAGTTTCTCGGTGCTAGGTTTTAGGTCAACGGCTAAGTAACGGCTAACCCATTTAGCCGTTGAAGGGAGTAGGGGAGAGTGCTTCACACACGTTTCATTTCCCGGGAGAGGTTTCATTGTTCAGAACCGTTCGAACCATCTTGTGGTGAGGTATTCGAACCATGGAATTTTCGATGAATATCGCGTAGTTGTTTGCTGGTAACGTGCGCATAAATTTGGGTTGCCGCAATGTTTTTGTGACCCAGGAACTCCTGCAGGATTTTAATATCTACCCCTTTGGCCAGTAAATCCGTGGCAAAGCTGTGGCGCAATACATGGGGGGTGGTCGTGATGGGAAGGCCGGCAAGTATCACGTATTTTTTAATGAGGTTCTGCGCCGATCGGGGAGTGAGGCGGCGCGAGGCGCCGATAAGACTGCGGTAGTTTATAAACAAGGGCTGTTCCATGTCGTCCCTGGCATCCAAGTATGCTTTTAGAGCTTTGAGCGTGCGCTGGGAGAGGTACACCGTGCGGGCGCGGCCTCCTTTTCCGACAATGCCAAGCTCCATATCCTCGCCCTCGTGGTGAGCTTGTCGAACCAGGGTCTCTTTTACCTTTACTTGCTCGCGGTTGAGTGCGGTAAGCTCGGAGACGCGCATGCCGGTAGAAAAAAGTGTCTCCAAAAGGGCCCTGTCACGCAAACCGGCGAGCGTGTTGGTATCAGGGGCCTCAAGCAGACGTTCTACCTGGTCCAGCACGAGAAAGCGCACATCGGGGTCGCCTTTACCGCGAGCGAGTTTGACTTTCTCGGAGGGGAGGGAAGTGATGTCCCGCTCGGCAAAGTAATTAAGCAAAGAACGCAGTGCGATGAGATAGTAGTTCTGCGTGCTCTTTTTGAGGGACTTTTCTTGGGAGCCATGATGCGTACGAGCCAAAAAGACACGATACTCCCACAGGTGAGCGGGGGAGAGCTCGTGGGGTTTAAGGTCTTCCAAGCCTTCTTTTTTAAGCCATACTAAGAACTTTCGCAAGAAGCGCGAATAGTTTTCTTGTGATTTTGACGAAAGGCCACGCTCGACATCTATCCAGTCAAGAAAATCCGGAACATGTTCTACAATTGGTTTGTCTGAATTTTTCACAAGGGGTCCCCTCTTATAAGAATAGGGGAGAGGCTGAGACCAGAGGGTTAGGTGTTAGGTTATAGGTATTAGTAGGATGAAGGGAAGGGGTGGCCGGGACAGAGGGTACATGCAAAATAGCGTAGAGGATGATTCTGGGGCAAAAGCACTATGGTATTGTTCGCATAATTGTAGTTAAACGAACTATACTATCATTTTATCAATACTCGATACCACGTCAACCACTCCCCTTGTGGAAATAAAAAACGGCCCCCTGGCCCGCCCATTCTACGGTATCTGATACCTATATTATCTAGAACTTTTCTACCTTCTCTTGAAGCCTTTCTTCAGAAGCGTTAAATTGATCCTCAACACGGCCTTGAATGTCCTCTTGTGCGGTATCAAACACGGCTGATATACCGTCCACGATGAAACTTTTGACCGCTTCACGGCCGCTGTAAAACTGCTGTGAAGCATGAGTGTAAACCCACTGACGCGCCGCCAATAAACCGATTGAATTGGCGCCCGGAATTTGCTCCAGGCGCTCCCCTGGCGTAAGCAGTACACCAGCAGTAAGTATCAGGAGTACTGCCAGCACTATGCGAATGGTGCCAAACCCAAGTATTGACATTCTATTATTACGTGGTCTTTTATTTTTGGGGAAGCGGTAGGGGGAGTGGCTCTTACGGGAGGTAATTGCGGGGCTCTACCGTTGCCCCAATGGGAACGGTTCCAGATATGCGGCTGCGCACCTCCTGGTAGGTTCTGGGGGCAAATATAATGAAATGAGTGTGACTGCCCGTAGAAAAGCCCGTTGAACCCATGCGCGCTATCGTCTGACCTTTCGTGACGAACTGGCCTACGCTCACCAGTTGCGCGCTCAAGTGGCCCACACTGCTCACAAGTCCGTTTGCGTGCTCAATGGCGACCCACAAGCCATACCCGCGGGGGTTGTTCCCTACCCCAATAATGCGCCCATCATTGACCGCATAAATAGGCGTGCCCAAAGGCGCTGCCAAGTCTAGACCATTATGCCAGCCGCCCGCTCCCCCATCGCAGGAGGAGTAGGACCTACGCGCCCAAGAGGAACGCAAACATCCGTACCCCTGGGTAAGGCGAAAATTCGCCGCCGGCCAAATAAAATCGCCGCTGTCGGGCGGAACGCTTCCAGGATCAAGCGCTTCGCGCAGGCGCCGCTCAAGGTTGTATACCTCCTCATTAATGGCCTTACGCTGGGCTTCTGCTTGGGAAAGAAGCGCTTGGTAGCGGGCCTCTTCTTCCCGCGTTTCGCTCAAGAGCCCCTGCTGGCGTTGACGCTGTGAGGCCAGAACGATGCGCTGGCCCCCCACCTCCTCTCGTTCAGCGGCGAGGCGGTCGCGCTCATCCCCAAGGACACCGCGGCGCTCTTCCAGTTCTGCCGTAAGACGCTTGAGTTCAGTGAGGCGCTCGGAGAGCCCCTCTTGGAGGGTTTCGCGCACCTCAAGCTGTATGAAGAAATCAGAGAGATCGCGGTGAGATAACAGGATTTCCACCATGCTTTCGCTCTCTTTTTTGTGGACCTGGCGAACAATCTCGGCCATCTGCTCATGGCTTTGGCGAACACCTTCAACGCGCTCTGCTATCTCCAGCTCCGTTTTTTTGATTTCCAGTTGGGTGCGGCCTATCTTTGCTTGGGTGAGGGCTATACGCCTTTCAAGGCCTGATATTTCTGCGTTGAACTCGTTTATTTGCCCGCGCAGCGTCGCCGCATAATGTTGTTGGTCATCAACATGCTCTTGGTACTCCCCCGCTTTGCGTTCCAGCTCGTCTATAGCGCGTTGTTTTTCTTCGATTTCCCGCTGGAGATCTTCAATTTCATCGGCATAAACATTTATCACTCCCCCACCTCCAAAACCCGCCAATACAGCAACCGCTGCGATTACGAGAAGGGCCACTATAGTAGTGTAGGTAAGACGATGCACAAGTACAGCTAGGAAAACTGGAGCAAAAGTTCTTGGGCACGAGCAAGACGCTCGAGGGTTTGTTCTTTTCCGAGAACCTCCATTATTTCAAATGGGCCGGGCGAACCCTTCCGACCGGTAAGGGCGACGCGCAACGGCCATAACATACTGCCGCGGTCTCCGGTGGCCTCGGCTGTCGGCATAATGACAGCCTCAATCCCGCCAGCATTCCAGGAAGATGCGTCTATCCCTTGTATTATACCAAGTAATTGAGAAAGCGCACTCCGCGTCTTTCCCTCATCGGACTTTTTCCAAATGAGCAACGCGGGCTCGTATTGGGGTTGGCTGAAGATAAATGCGGTGGCTTCAACTATTTCGGAAAGCTTATGGATACGCTGTTGTTCCAAGGCCACCACCTTTTGCAACCAGGCCTCGTCGGTTTGCTCGTCAACGAAGCCGGCAGCAACCAGGTATGGGCGAGCTTCGCGGGTAAGTTCGGCGATACCAGTGGCGCGGATGTACTCGCCGTTCATCCAGTTGAGCTTTTCAACGTCAAATATGGCGCCGGCTTGCTGAATGGCTTCTATGGAAAAGTGCTCTACGATAAGCTCTTTTGGCATAATCTCCTGCGTATCAGCGGGGTGCCATCCTATGAGCGCAATAAAGTTAAACAATGCCCGGGGCAGATATCCGAGCTCCCGGTATTGGGCAATGGCCGTAGCACCGTGGCGCTTGCTAAGCTTGGAACGATCGGAGCCCAGAATGAGCGGCAGGTGGACATATTTGGGCCGCACGAAGCCCAGAGCTTCCTGCAGCAAGATTTGCTTGGGAGTATTGGAAATATGGTCCTCCCCGCGCACAACGTGGGTGATACGCATGGTTTCGTCATCAACAACAACTGCAAAGTTATAGAGAGCCTCGTCCAGGCGCTTTGCTATGGAAAAGTCCCCCAAAAGCTCCGCCTTGAACGTAATGTCTCCTTTTACATAGTCGTGGAAGGTTACCGAATCTTTCGCGTCATTGCGAAATCTGACAATGGCTTGCTGCTTTACTGCCTCGTCCGGCTGGCTGTCGCGATAGCTGCAAACATGGCGCGGTGCTTCTTTGTTGGCAACCTGGTCCTGCTGCTCGGCCTGCAGTTCGTCACTCGTATGCCAGCAGTAGAAGGCCTTGCCCTCCTTGAGAAGTTGCTCAAGATAGGTACGGTAGGTGTCCGCACGCTGACTTTGACGATACGGCCCATGCTCTCCTCGCTCCCCTTCAACCGTAACCCCCTCGTCCCACACAATACCGAGCCACTCAAGGCCTTCCAAGATGTTATGTTCAAATTCTTTGGTCGAGCGTTCCAGGTCGGTATCTTCGCTACGCATCACAAACGTGCCACCGTAGTGCTTGGCAAAAAGGTAGTTAAATAGCGCAGTACGAGCCGTTCCTATATGCAAATTCCCCGTCGGCGAGGGCGCCATACGAACGCGGGGTGGCTGGTTATCTTCAATAAGAGGCGTGGTCATATTTTAAGAATGGTTTGGGCTATGGTTGCGGCGGCTTGGGGCTTGGCGAATGTACCTGCCGCCTCTCCCATCTGCGCCAGACGCTTTGGAGCGGCCACAAGGCCGGCTACCGCGGTAACCAGCTCGGCGGGCGTGGCGGTGCGAGCATTTAACAGAGCGCACGCACCAGCTGCCTGGTAGATACGCGCATTTTCTTCCTGATGGCCCGCCGCGGCGCTCATAAGCGGAATGAGAATACTCGGTTTTTTGAGCAGGGCCAGCTCAAAGAGAACGCTTGACCCTGCGCGAGATACCACTAGGGCCGCGGCTGCATACGCGTCGCGCATGTCTTGTTCGCTTAAAAACGCAATAGGACGATAGCATTGTCGGGCCCTTTTTGAAAGTTGTTCAGCGCGCTTCTGGACGGCCGCAATGTTCCCCTCCCCCGTTTGATGGATGATAGAAACGAAAGCGCTCAACTCTTCTGCTGCCTCCAACATAAGTTCATTGACTTGCCGGGCCCCCTGGCTACCGCCCACGACAAGCACTACAGGGCGCTCGTCCGACAACACGAGTTTCTCAAGAATATTAGCTGCCGCTCCTCCGCGCATGTCGCGAACCGGATTGCCTACCAAATGTATTCTATCACGCGAAAACTCGGGATACTCCCCGGGAAATGAGACGAATATCCT
>JBBDZE010000033.1:0-6049 GCA_040900345.1 Candidatus Spechtbacterales bacterium | reverse complement strand
GTATTCTATCACGCGAAAACTCGGGATACTCCCCGGGAAATGAGACGAATATCCTGCGCGAAAAACGTGCCAAGAGCCGGTTACTCAAGCCCGCCACGCTATCTGACTCATGCAGGTATACCGGAATGCGAAACAGCCACGCTACCAGTACCGTGGTAAAGCTGCCGTAGCCGCCCTTGGAAAAGACCGCGTCGGGCATGTACCACCATAAGTAGATGCATGACTGAACCATGCCAAAAGCAATCTTGGGGATGTCAACAAGGTAGTAGGGGGAAAGATAACGGCGCAGTTTGCCCGCGGCGATACCCCGCACCACTACACCCTCGGCATCCAACGCCTGTTTTGCTTCACGAGCCGGGCCAAGGAACACCAACCGGAGGGCTTCCTGGCGTGCCGCGGCGACTGCAACAAGCTCCCGGGCAACGGCAACGAGCGGGAAAATGTGTCCTCCGGTCCCGCCTCCGGTCAATACGATACGCATCCCGTTATTATATTACGTATATCTGCTATCATCATGTGGCTTTTCTCGATAATTGCAACAAAAGCCCCATAGCGGCCATGGAAACCACAAGCGAAGAGCTCCCATAGCTCACAAAAGGCAACGGAATTCCCGTAAGCGGCACAAGGCCCATCATAGCACCCATATTAAAGAGTGCCTGGGTTACAAGCCAAATGGTGATACCCAGCGCGGCGAGCGAAGCAAACATATCTTTTGCCTGGGTTGCCGCGCGAAAACCGCGCACTAAAATAACACCGAATAACCCAATAAGAAATGTCGCACCCAAAAATCCTGTTTCTTGAGCCCACACAGCGAAAATAGAGTCGTTCATCTGTTCGGGAAGTAACCGCTTGTGTTCAAGGCCCTGCGCCAATCCCTTGCCCCAAATGCGGCCCGAGCCAATGGCGATAAGCGCTTGGTTTATTTGGAAACTTACTCCGAGAGGGTCTTCAGACGGGTTAAAGAATGTCGTGAGCCGCCGCAGGCGGTAGGGAGCAATTTGGATCATGGCAGCAGCAAAGAGTACCCCCGCGGCGATAAGGCCCCCAACGTACTTCCAAGGCGCCCCCGCAGCAAAGTACATTGCGCCCGCGATAACGGCTGTCAACATGAGGGTGCTAAAGTTTGGCTGGAGAATGAGCAGCGCGGCCATAAGCCCCAGCAACACTGAAAACGGGACCAGTGCCGAAAAGTCTTTCAGGCGCGCTTTGTGCGTTTCCAGCCACGCGGCCAAATAAATAATGAGTGCGAACTTCGCCAGCTCTGAAGGCTGCAATACAAAAAACCCTACATCAATCCAGCGCTGGGCCCCGGCGGCTTCCCGGGAAATTCCAGGCACGAATACGAGCATCATCAAAAATAATGCGCCAAGAAAAACGGGTAGGGCCAGACGTTTTAAATGCCGGTATGGAAACAGATACATTCCGACTGCCGCTACCGTTCCAACGAGCAAGCCATAGAAGACTTGATGCAAGAAGTAGCCGTAGAGGTTTCCATAATCTTCCTGGCTGGCGTTGACGGAAGCCGAAAACAGCGCGACCGTGCCGACAACCAGCAGAACAACAAATGCCGCCAGGAGTATCTTATCGGGAGGATGGAGGGTTTTACGCGGCATGTTGGTGTAATCGCTGCACCTCTTTAACGAAGGTATCCCCGCGGTCAAATTCGTTGACAAACATATTAAAACTCGCTGCCGCGGGCGAAAGCAGGACAATGTCCGCCTTTGACGCGAACGCTCCTTCAACCGCCTCGCGGAGCGTTGCTACCGGAGTAACATGCGGGACATTCAAACGGGCCACTTGGGCAAGCAGTTTCTCAGAGGCGGTTCCGGGAAGCACGAATACCGCTTTGGCCTGACTAAGCGCCTCGGCCAGTTCTGAAAAGTCCATACGCTTATCTTCACCACCAACGATTATTGATACGCTTCCTTGGATGGCCATGCGTTCAAGCGAGGTCTTTGCGGCGTAAGGATTTGTGGCGGTCGTGTCATTGTAGAAAGCCACCCCGCTGACCGTGGCCACATACTCGAGCCGGCCCGGCAACGTGGGAACCTCCGCAATGGCCTTCAGCGCTTTCGCAAATGGCACGTCCAATACCCGCCCTACGGTGAGGGCAGCTACAATATTTGCCGGGTGATGCACCGCCCGCATGGAGAGCTTCGCCAAGAGAGCCGTCTCTTCCCCGTAGTGGAGGGTCCCCTCTTTCAGATACACGCCGACGGAACCACCGGGCGCATCGGGGCGGCCCAGCACCGAGAACCATAGCAACGTTGAGGGCACTTCATTCGCAACGCTGAGCAGGTAGCCGTCGTCGGCATTGAGAATGGCTATGTCGTCTTTGTTTTGGAACCGAAAAATATGCTTCTTTGCCTCCCGGTAATCCTCGTAACGCTCGTAGCGATTGAGGTGATCCTGGGCGATATTGGTTATAAGCGCAACATGAGGACTTTTTTCATGCTCTGCCATGGACTCAAGTCGCCAACTGGAGAGCTCCATCACTCCCCACTGGCCCCGATTGGCCTCGTCTACGAACTTGAGAGGTGAACCATCCACATTGCCACCGCAATAGGCATCGGGATGCCGCACGCGAACCACTGCATGCGTAAGCGCCGTGGTGGTGGACTTCCCCTTTGTGCCCGTAATGCCGATAAGCTTTGACAGGTCGGCCAGTTCGCTGAAAAGGCCGCTTCCCATTTCAATAGGGACATGATGCCGACGTGCCGTATCCAGAAAGGGTGAATTACTCGGTACGGCAGGGTTTCTTAGGATAAGATCGGCTTTGGTAAAGTCTTCCTCTCGGTGGCCTCCCAGATGCAAGGTTACCGGCTGGCCTTTCAGGCGAGCCACTGACGAGGCTAACTCCGCTTCGGTTTTAGTGTCGGTAACGGTCACATGGGCGCCCTGGCGAATAAAAAATAAGGCGTCCTCTACAGCGCCTCCGGCAACCCCCAACCCCATAATCGTTATATGTTTATCGCGAAAATCCATGGGCAGACCACCAGCCGTCCACTACGAACGGATTAATACTTCGCCGTTCTTTGCGCCCACAAATTCGCCCCTATCCACGGCGATTTCACCGTTTACGATAACATACTTTATGCCGGTCGGATATTGATATGGATTGGAAAATGTTGCTTTCTCTTGAATGGTTTGGGGGTCGAAGACAACCACATCCGCGGCAAAGCCCTGCGTTATCTTGCCCCGCTTGTGCAGTCCTATTTTATGCGCCGGACCCCAGGTTATCTTGCGAATGGCCTCCTCCCAGCTCAAAAGTTTTTCATCGCGAACGTAGTTGCCTAAAAAGCGCGGCATGGCACCAAAGTAGCGTGGGTGGGCAAATTGTCCGCTCGCCGCTTCCTGCATGGAGCGGCCAACACCTGCCGAGGTTACCAAGCCGCTTGGATGCGCCAAGGCGGCGCGCACATTCTCTTCGGCCATAACCTCCGTGAATACAATAAGACGGTTTTCGGAAGCCAAGAGCGCGTCCAAAGCGGCATCCTCGGGGCTCTTGTTTTGGTTCCGCGCTATTTCGCCAAATGCCTTACCGAAATATGGCATGCTGGCCGAACCCATCGCCACAACCATATTCGCGTAATCGTGCCGGTCCTGCTGCATTTCGGTAATAATCTGTGCGCGAGTTTCTTGCGTGCGAAGATTTTTGAGAATGCTTTCCTTGCCACCCTCGCTCACCCAGACGGGCAAGAATTGGTAGAACACTGACGCCGTTGTTCGGTACGGGTAGACGTCAAAATGCACGTTACTAAGCGCGGCATCGGAAAGCAACGCAAGCGCGTCCTCAAACTGTCCCCAGTTCTCTTTGCCTGTTACTTTCAGGTGGGATAGCTCCATATTGACCCCCGGCAATTTTCGGGCGAGCGCAAGGGCCTTTTCCAAGGTAGAAAAGAAATATTTGTCCTCATTGCGCAAGTGGGTGGCGTAGAGCGCCTGCTCGTTGGCGGCAATGTGCATGAGGAGCTCCTCTTCTTCTGGGGAGGTATCCCGCGCGTGGGTAAACCCAAAGCCAGTAGAGATACCGAATGCCCCTTCCCGAAGCGCGGTCTTGAGCATATATTCCATTTGGCGAAGCTCGTCCTGAGAAAGCTTACGGGATTCATCGCCAATGAGACCGCGCCGCACGGTTGAGTGCCCCGCGAGCGTCGCCAGGTTGATGCCAAACGCATGCCGCTTGAGCTCTTGCAGATATTCGCTGACCGAAAGCCAATTGACGCTCAGTGTCGAAATATCTCCCCATTTTTGCACCGAGTTGACGAATGTCCCGTCCACGAGCGGCGCCAAAGATGACCCCTCATTCCCCATAAGAATGGTCGTAATACCCTGCTGAAGAAGGCTTTCTTGGACGGGATTAGAGAAAAGCGTCACATAGGCGTCAGAGTGGTTAAGAATATCCACAAAGCCCGGCGTGACATAGGTGCCTTCAGCATTAATGACCAGTTCGTCACCCCGGGGCTCAAGGTTGCCCAGCTCCTGAATAACTCCCTTTTCAATGCGAACGTCACTGCGTGTAGCTGCAGCGCCCGTTCCGTCAAATACTGTACCTCCTTTGATTAACATGCGAGAAATCTACTATCCTGTGATGGCGATAATAAGGCCGAGGCCCGCCGCAATCGCTGAAATAATCCAAAACCGCATTACCACCTTTCCTTCGGGCCAGCCGATCGCCTGAAAGTGCTGATGAATGGGCGTTGATAAAAACAGCTTTCGTCCAAACAATCCCCGACCGGTCACTTGCGCCAGTACAGACGCCGATTCGATAACGAGTACAAAGCCGATAACGGGCAGTACCAGCGCCATGTCGGTAAGCATTGCGATAATTCCCAGTGTAATGCCAAGCGACATGGAGCCCGTATCCCCCAGAAAGAATCGCGCCGGATGGATGTTAAACCATAGGAATGCAAGGAGTGCGCCGACAATGACCGCAGAAAACACCGCCAAATCAAACCGCTCTTGCACATAAGCAATAACGCTGAAACTGGCAAAAGCCATCATGAGCACACCGCCGGCCAGCCCGTCGAGGCCATCGGTTTCATTGACTGAAAAGGCCGTGGCCACAATAACCAACATAAAAAACGGAATGTACCAGATACCCAGCGCCAGCGTTTCTCCAAAGATAGGTACGGTGATAATATTCCAGTCCAATTTGAAATAGAACCACCAGGCACCCAAGGCGGCGATGGTGGTATAGAGAAGGAGGCGTTGACGCATACGCAGTCCTCCGCCAAAGGGACCTATGCTCCGTATATTAAGAATGTCATCCAGCAACCCAATCAACGCGGCGGCGATAAGGGCGCCCAAGGGTAGATACGTTTCCCCCCTGTCAAGAAAATTGAATAAGGTAAGGGGCGACTCGGGTACCAACGCTGCCAGCAACGCGAATACCGAGATAAGGACAAGCATGGTCCCCCATACCAATACGCCGCCCATGGTGGGGGTCCCTTCTTTGTGTTGGTGGAGTTTAGCGAAAATAGGCGCTTTGGGATCGCGCCGTATCCGCTTACCGAGGTTATACTTATAGAGAACGTGGGTAAGCAGCGGAGTTGCTAAGAACGCAATGGCAAAAGCGACAAACCCGAGTATGAGAATTCTCGCAAGCTCAATCTGATGCTGTTCCATAGAGGCATCATAGCACACCACGGCCTATTAGGTTTTCCAAAGGTAGGCCGAGCGTACCCAAGTATGCAGACCGCGTGCCGCGCGAAATCTATCCGCAGCGTCCAACACCACTACGATAATGTGCCTGTTATTCGTGGCGCTAATAACTGCAAGCGACTGCCCCGCCTCGCTCGTGTAGCCGGTTTTGCCACCGACAATGCCGCCGCTCCCCAAAAGTTGGTTGGAGCTACGCCACGCGTGTTCAATGATGCGCGGGGTCTCACTTTCCCCCGCTGCCGGAATTTCGGTCTGTACCACATGAGTACCCGTGGCAAGAATGGGTCGCAGTGCTTCGGTCTGGTATGCGGCGTAGAGAAGTTGTGCTACTTCGTAGGCTGTTGAGACGTTCGCAGCATCCAACCCGGTCGAATCGCTAAAATGC
>JBBDZE010000032.1:0-13745 GCA_040900345.1 Candidatus Spechtbacterales bacterium | reverse complement strand
GGCAGAGCCCAGCTGCGCCCGTCCGTAGCTTCATGCGAAGGAGGGCCCGGCGAGCCCTCAACAAAAACCACCCAGCATTGCGCGGGTGGTTTTTGTTGAACAACGTGTCTCGAGTGAAAGCTAAACCGGAACATGAAAAAACCAATACGCCAGGCGTGTGGCGTATTGAACATGAGGGGTTTCGAAGGGCTGGACTCGAATCAGTGTGGAAGGGGTCGGGGAACTGCGGTTCTCCCTGCCTACCGGCAGGCAGGCGCACGGGCGGGAGCCTAGACTTTAGGCTTTGAAATGACTTTTGCCTGCGTAACGTACAAGTATCCAAGTTTGCCGTCACCTCTTCCAATTCCAGATTTTTTGTATCCCCCGAAAGGAGTGTTGTCGCCAAAGGATAGTTCGCCGTTGATGCTCACTTGTCCCGACTCAAGCTGATGTGCAACACGTTCAGCGCGAGATAAATCGCTGGAGTACACAAACGCGCTAAGTCCGTACTCTGTGGCATTAGCCATGCGAATTGCATCTTCCTCGGTTTCAAACTTCACTACCGGCAAGACCGGACCAAAAACTTCCTCATTCATAACAGCCATATCGTCGGTCACGTTAGTCAAAATTGTTGGTTCATAGAAGGCACCGTTTAATCCGTCTGGGCGCCTGCCGCCACAAACAACGGTTGCGCCTTTTGACTTTGCGTCTTCAACCTGTCTTTCAATCTGTATAAGTTGACGCTCAGCGACAAGTGGACCCATGGTGGTGTTCGCGTCCATCGGATCGCCGAGTTTCTGCTGTCCTGAAATTACTTTCAATTTTGCTACAACCTCATCGAATTTTGACGAGTGAACGAAAAGCCGCTTGAGGGCAGAACAAACTTGCCCGCAGTTTTCATTTCGTTCATTGAAAACGGACAAGCATGCATCTTCCAAATCAGCGTCTTCAAATACAATACCCGGAGACGAACCGCCCATTTCAAGTACCGCCGGAATAAATTTGTCTGCAGCAAGTTTGTAAAGCATCTGTCCAACCTTGGTGCTTCCCGTGAAGAAAATGAGGTCAATTTTTTCTTCCATGAGATGTTGTCCAACTTTTCCATCGCCGTAAATTGTGGTAAAGACACCGCTAGGGAAGCCTGCTTCACTCGCTACGTCAGCAAGTAGTTTTGACGTCAGCACACACTCCTCAGAGTGTTTGAACACCACTGTGTTACCCGCAATCAATTGTGGGAGCGTGGCCAGTGCAAACTGGAATGACGGAAAGTTCCAAGGCGTTACAGAACCGACAACGCCGTATGGCTCGCGATGTACCGAAATGTCAGATGTCTCGTATGAATCTGTCACCACGGGAGCTAACGCATCAGGGGCAATTTTCAATTGATTTTCAAGCCATCCGATAACACTTTCCACTTCGCCACGAGAACTCTCCAATGGCTTGCCCATCTCTTTTGTTTGTAGCTCGGCAATTTCGTCTATTTTGGGTTTATAAACTTGTAGGAATTTCTCAAAATAAGGCTTTCTACCCTCAAAGCCTAAGTCTCGCCACGCAGGAAATGCCTGGCGAGCGTTAACAACCGCCTTTGAAACTTCGGCTTTGTCGGTCGTTTCGATGCGCCCAATTTCTTCGTAATTTCGAGCTGAATTTGTGGAGATAATTTGTTCAGCCATAGTGAGTGCATTATATACCATTTTGGGGGGTGCATCGCAACAGAGGGACGCGGTAGGCATCCAGGGTTAACGGACGAGCGTGAAGAACTCGCTGACTTGTTGTAAACTAACTTTATGACCCCAATTTTGCTTTTCATTATCGTCGTGGTGCTGATTGTGGTAGTGGCATTTGCCTTTGCCAAACGGGAGGCGGGGCGCCACGGAACAAAGACGAGAGAGGAATTGGTCGGGATTTGCAAGGCCGCTATTGAAACGGCTTCGCAAAAGGAGGTGCGCAAACACGCAGCGCTCGCGCTTCTGCGCGAGCGCGGGGCCTCCGACTCCGCTCAGGGTAAAGGGGTACTCTCTAATGCTGAAATCCGCTCGGCGCTGGGGGTGTCCGGCCGCACTGTCGTGCGGTATATGGATGAGTTGGAAGCGGAAGGCAAGGTGGAACAAGTTGGCAAGGTAGGCCACGCCGTCACCTACCGTTTACGGTGAGCCAGTCAAACCGTGCAACATAACATTCCAACATTCTATAGAATGTTGGAATGTTATGTTAGGATTAGAATATGAAAACACCCAAACAACTTGAACGCTATTTCAAGGGTGCGTCTAATCATTGGCGCATTGCTATTTTGTTTGCAGTAAAGAAAAGTCCGGGAATTACGGTTGAAAACATTACAGAAGAATTAGGTGGTGATTTTAAAAATATTTCTCAACACACGCACCGTTTAGTTCACGCCGGACTCCTGAATAAAAAATACCGGGGGCGAGAGGTAACGCATCTTCTTTCCCCCTACGGTGAGAACTTCCTTAAATTCATGAAAACATTCTAACATTCTATAGAATGTTAGAATGTTTGTGAACACGCCAAGCGTGTGGCGTATTGGAAGGGAGGGGTTTCAATGTAATAACAGATTGTTGCTCAAATTATGACGAAAGAACACTATAAAGAATGGCTGGAGCGGCTCGTACATATTTGGGAAACAAAAAATCCCAACGCAGTTTTAGATTTAGTTGCGGAAAAGTTCATATGGCATGAAGCTCCTTTTGAAAAACCAATAACAACAAAGGAGGACCTTTTACAAGAATGGCAAACCATTCTGAATCACGAGGAGATAAACGTAACGTACGAAATATATACCGTAGAAGATAATGTTGGGATTGCTCATTGGCGTGCAACTTTTACAAGAGTACCCTCAAAGGAAAAAGCAAGACTGGATGGAATTTATAAAGTAACCTTGGATGAGGAGGGTAAATGCACAGAGTTTCATCAGTGGTATAACTCAACTCCGCAGGAGAGACGGTAAACCTGCTAGTTGACATTCAGCATGGTTTCAAGTATAGTATAGCGGAGAGAACTTGGCGTTCGCCAAGGTTAAGGAAGGAGAAATACGAGATGCAGAAGTGGGAGTATATGTTTATGGACGGTGACACGGAGATATACAAGGGAAGTAACGCTTCCAGAGTGAGTCTCCAAACCGCACTCAACAACCTCGGGCGGGAGGGATGGGAAGTAGTATGGAACTTCCCGCAAACTGACTGGCTTCGCCCTACGCTGATGCTTCTCAAGCGCCCCGTAGAGCAAAAGCGACCCTTCGTGAGCGCCCCAAGGGTTCCCAGGGAAGCATCTTCCCACTAGCGCCACCCATGATGACGAAAAGCCACCCTCGTCATCCTCTGGGTGGCTTTTCGTTTTGGGAAGAAAATAAATCAAAAGACCCATTCAGTAGCCTGTAGGAAAGTTGACAATAGCCCTTCCTAATGGTATTTTATCGTCAGCACCTAGAGTGAAAGGAGTAAGCGGATGACCCGCATCGCAGTCAGTGTCACGAATCGGCACCTCACGTACCCTGAAGATGAGGAGGACCTGAGGAGGCTTCAGCAGCGTCTCGAGGTTGTTCCCACAATCGCCTTTGGCTCGCCCGACGTGCAGGTCGCTGTGTACCCTGTTTGGGGTGAAATCACCCAATCGGTGTGGGCTGGCGAAGGGAACCCTGTGGAACGAGGGGTCTCGTCGAGCATTTCCCTGGAGATGCTCCATGTGCACAACAAGGCAACCCAGGCGGACAACGACCTTGCCGCCCGGGCAGCACTCGCTGCCATCTGGGGAACCTTGGCGCCCAGCACTATTTTGAACCCGAACGTGCTGGTACTCAAGAATGGAAGCCCCTCCTTCGGTTGGACGGAAGACAAGCCAGCCGCAGGATACCATGAGGTCGTTGCAGTTCTGGATGCCTTCCATCAGGGAAGACCGGACAGAGAGCAAGCGCTCAGCAGCCTCCGTACCCTCCTCGCACAAGAAGCCTGAACGAGTCACGGGGGAGGATTGGCTGAGTTCAAGCCGTCTGGGGCTCAGTAGCCACCCACGAGAAGTCGCCTTCTCCGCTGGGTGGCTTTTCGTTTACTTTCCGCTACTTTCCTGCTATTGTGGAGCGCACAAGGAGGTTCTGCATGTTGGTATACATTGAGATCGACGCGACTCCGAAAGGCGAAGCGCCTGTCTGGGTGCGCGATGCTTGGATCGGATGCGTGTTTCCTGCTCGGCGGGGTGGCACACATATGGTCTACGGGGTTCTCTCGGGAGCGATTGCCGTTGAGGAGGGGTATGCCGTGGCAACCCACACGGCCCTCGAACAGCTCGAACGGCGTGGGTGTACGGGCGCGGCTGCGTGGTGGCGGGAAAACCTCGCTCCATGGGCCCTCGTTGGGGAGCTCGTCTTCTCGAGAGAGTGTTGCCGGGAGATTGGAGTTCCCGCAGAGCAAGAGCGCGCCTAGGCCGCCCAGCGGGCGTGACGATTAGGTTCGTCCGTTCCGCGGGCGGCCTTTTCGTTTTGGGAAGAAGCGGAGTCCTACCCGGGGAGCTAAAATTTCTATTGTATCTCCTTCTTATCCATGATAGCTTTGGACCAGAACCTACACCGCTGATTGGAGGGAAACTGTGCCAATGCCAACAAGAGTCCGCGTGGTGGATTGGGGCGGCCCAAGACAAGGGGACGAAACGCGGGTAACGCTTTCTGGGATTCCCCAGGAGAAACGTGCACAATTCGAAGGAATGATCCAGGGTCATTTCTGGATGATGGTGGAGAACGGCAATCTCGTTTTCTCTCCGGCCGCAGAACCCCTACCAGACCCTGTCAAAGACGCCGAGATGTTGCCGTTCTGGCGTCAACACGACCAGTCCCAGGAAGTGCAGGGGCGCCTGCAGGAAACAATCCTTGACCCAGAAGAACGGCGCGGCTCACCGTCGTTCATGGTCAAAAATCTCTGCGGCTATCACTACACGGCCGAGGGGTACCGCATGAACGCCAAGCTCCTTGAGAGTTACGGATTCGTGTGTATGCGCTCCCAGAGGGAGGCCGACGGCAAGTTCTGGGAAGCTTGGTACCTGCCCGGAGCCTGGGCGGCCAGGGGGCCTCTCGAAGTGGTCGTATTGAGAAGAAAGGCAGAAAGCATCCAGGAGCGGGGTTCTCTTGCTCGGCAGCAGGAAGAAACCAGCGCGGTCATTTCCTTCCTCTGTAGCAACGTTTCTTTCGGTTCTCTTGATGTCACCGTGCAACGAGCCGCGGCGACCGTCGACTAGCCGCCCAGCGGGCGTGACGATTAGGTTCGTCCATTCCGCGGGCGGCCTTTTCGTTTCTGCGTACATTGCCAGACCAGTCTTGCTCGGGCCTAGGAGGCCTGTTTTTTTGTTAAAACTAGCGTACGGTAAAAGAAATCGTTGCTCGATATAAGTAACTGAAACAGTATGACACTGACACCCATAGAGATAATCGCGATCGGTTTTGTTGTGTTCTCGGCAACTAAAATTGCGGTGATGTTTATAAAGCCAACGGCTTGGTACGCCGGGCCGGCAGGAAAGTTTTGGTCAGTGCCCGCCGTAGCCTATCCGGGTATTATTGCGCTCGGCGCCGTGGTGCTGTGGTTTTTGCTGCAGGAACTTACCATTACGCAAGTTCTTGCCGCGGGGGTGTTTGGCTTTTTGGTCTATATGCTGGACATGACCCCTTATACCGGCAAGCTGTTTGGGACGATTCAGAAAGACATTGAATCGGGTACGAATATTTTGACCAAAAACTGGATAGGCACTCTTGTATGGGTAGGCCTTATGGTATGGGCGCTGTGGGAAATCTTTGTACGGTAGGCGCCTTTTGCGGTGTGGGCGCCCTTTTGGTTGCGCAAAGCGGAGTCCATCTGAGGAGCTAAAAAGCTACAAGAGTGGAAATGTCATTGACTTTTATATCAATGCATGTTAGTCTAGACATACAAAAGTTGTTGATCGGACACGTCGAATCCTCGCATCGCTATTTTGTATATTATTCGCTATTTATCTCATTCATGAACGGTACTATCAAAACACTTACCGAGAGAGGCTTTGGCTTCATTACAGCCGAAGGTATGGAAAAGGATCTCTTTTTCCACAGCAATTCTCTGGTAGGAGTACAGTTTGACGAATTGCGCGAAGGTGACGCAGTTACCTTCGAGACCGCTGAGTCCGACAAAGGACCCAACGCTGTGAACGTACAGCGCGCGTCCGAGACCGTTGAGTCCGACAAAGGACCCAACGCTGGGAACGTACAGCGCGCGGCGTAATCTCGCCATTTCAAAAACCCCTCGGCTTCTCGCCGAGGGGTTTTTGGTTGTTGGGAGTTAAGGAAGCGGGGAGATAAAATTCGTTGATTTTTACCGGGATTCGTGGTATATTTAATGTGCGTATGACCTACTACAGCGCGGAACTAGAAGAGAACCAAATGGTTACTTCGTTGGCGGTTTTCGTGAAAAACTACAATAAAAGCGTTCCGCGCGGTTTTCGCCGCGCCACAAGTGCGGATTTGAGAGAATTTCAAATGAAGTATCCCTCGCTTTTTCGCCGGCCGGATGAATGGTCCATTGATAGGCACCGCAAGCGCCTGATGGACTGGCTCGCTTCGGGCTAAAAGAACGGGTCATGCGCATGACCCGTTCTTTGGTGGGCCCCGTGTGGGGTAGTTGTGTTGGGGCGGCGAGTACTGGTACAATAGTAAGGTAAAGGTCGGTGGTTCGATACTTAGCAACTAAAAAGAACAGACCCATATGTTTCTTTTTGATGACGAAATGAACAACGACACTACCCCTGCTGACGGCGGAAGCAACGACGACATGGGGGGCGGTACGCCGGCACCCGAGGAGAACGACAGCACGAATGGTAACGGCACGGAAGAAGACGCTGCACCTGCGGGGAGTGAGCCTGCCGACGAAAATGACATGGAAGAAGGCGGCGACACCGCAAAGGAAGACGACTCTTCCGCCATGTAAGCATGACAGCACTTGCTGACAAAACGTGCCGCCCCTGCGAGGGGGGAATCCCTCCACTCGCAGGGGACGCGGCGCGTGAGCATTTCAAAGAGCTCCATGAAGACTGGGAGCTTGTTGATGGCGATACGAAACTACGGCGTGTCATAGCGCGCAAGGACTTTAACGAAGGGCTGGAACTCGTTAACCGCATCGGAGACATTGCCGAGCGGGAAAACCATCATCCTGACGTACTGCTAACCTACCCCGCGGTAACGATAACGCTTTCCACACACGCTATTGGCGGCTTGTCGGAGAACGATTTTATCCTTGCGGCGAAGATAGATCTCTTGCTCCAAAATTAAGCTAAGGTGATGACCCGCCATTTCATTATTCGGATATTCGGACAGGTGCATGGCATGATGTTTCGACAAAGCGCACGGGATAAAGCCGAAGCGCTCGGCGTTCGCGGGTTTGTCCGAAACGATCCGGACGGTTCCGTCTACATTGAGGCCGAAAGCGACGAAGATGCGCTCAATCGTTTTGTGGCTTGGTGCAAGAAGGGGCCTGCCATGGCGCAAGTAGACAGTGTTGAGGTGACCGAGGGCGAGGTGAAGAAATTTTTGCATTTTGATATTGTCTAGTATGGCTCATAGACCCCTTATTGGCGGACATGTATCCGCCGCGGGCGGGGTGTCCAATACCATTGCGCGCGGAGAGGAGATTGGCGCCGAAGTAGTGCAGTTTTTTGGCTCCTCACCCCGCCAGTGGCACGTAAACAAGCCGGACGAACATGAGGTCGGGCGTTTTCGTGCTGAATTGTCCCGTTCGGGCTTAGTACAACAGGCCTTTTTGCACGCCCCCTATCTGATTAATTTAGCCTCGGACGGCGCCACCATGCGCAAGCGTTCGGTCAGCGCGCTTGCCGGTCATATGCAGGTAGCCGAAATGATAGGCGCGGTAGGCGTTATTTTCCATGTTGGCTCCGCCACCGCTGCCGGCCGCCGCCGGGGTCCCGAAGAAAGCGGTGACGAGGCCCCTCCAAAGGCGGGGGCCGGCACGGACGGCGTCCGCGAAGAGGCCGTGCAGAATGTCATTGCCGGCGCCAAAGAAGTATTGGAGCGCTCGCCTGGAAAGGCATTTCTTATTTTAGAGAACGGTTCCGGCTCAGGGACCGGCGGGAAGTTGGGCGACGAGGCGTCCGAACTGGCAGAGATCATGAAGGGCGTTGGCAACAAGCGTGTGCGGGTGTGCATTGATACCGCGCATGGGTTCGGCGCCGGCGTGATGGAGTTCACGCTAAAAGCTCTTCAGGCGTACTTTGATGAATATGAGCGGCTCATGGGGAGTGGCGCTCTGGTGGTCATGCAAATAAACGATTCAAAAGCGGAGTTTGGCTCGCTGAAAGATCGCCACGAGAACATCGGCGAGGGGCATATTGGCATGACCGGATTTGAACACCTTGCCAAAATTCCTCAGGCGATTGCCGTGCCGTGGATATTGGAGGTCCCGGGGTTTTCGGGAAACGGACCCGATCGCAAAAATATTGAAATTCTCAAAAAGCTATTTGAATAGTACTATTGAGGCATGATTGAGCAACTCGTTTTGGGCGCAATTCAGGGTGTCGCCGAGTGGCTGCCGGTGAGTTTGGAGGGATTAGGCAGACAGGCCCGCCGATTGCGGGTAGTGAAATAATAACAAACCTTCTGTTTCCCTTATACTACGATACTAGCTAGTATCGTAGTATAAGGGAAACAGGTTTAGGGGAAAGTATGATTATTATGCTCAAGCTACTACTCTTTGTCCTCGCTGCATTTTGTTTTGTCCATATCTATCGGGACTATTTGCAACTGAAAGGTGTCAAAAATTGGTTCACGCAAGTGGGGCATGTTTGGGACGCACCACAGTATGAAAAGCATGGCATGGTGGTGGTCGCGCTGCTTGGATCGCTGCTTTTGTTGCTGGGAGCGAGCATCTAGTGTGCTAGAATAAGGTCAGTACGTATGCTGGAAAACACGATCTACGGGATGATTCAGGGTGTCGCCGAGTGGTTGCCGGTGAGTTCAGAGGGGCTCATTGTGCTGGCACACATGGCGTTTGGCGGGATCGCAGACCTGGATGACATACTGCGCCTGGCGCTCTTTTTGCATATGGGGACGTTCTTCGCCGCGTTGGCATATTTTTGGAGGGAAGTGTTTGCCCTCGCGCGCGCGCCCTTTATCTGGAAGCAAACACCCAAGGGGGAGCGGGCTGTCTTTCGCTTCTTGGCCGTGGCCACAGCGGTGACGGCCCTTATTGGGGGCAGTATTTGGTTGTTGCTGGGCCGGGTAGATGATCTTTCGGCTGTTCCGGGAAGCTTTGTTATGGTGGCCATTGGTCTTCTACTTTTGGTAACCGCGTGGCTGCAGTTGCGGGTCAAGCGGCGCGGAACCCGCACTGTGCACGAATTGACCGTGTGGGACGCACTATTGACGGGTGGATTGCAGGGGTTTTCCGTGCTTCCGGGTATTTCCCGTTCCGGTTCGACGGTGGCCATGCTACTCATTCGCAAAATTGATGACACCACCTCGCTGCATTTGAGTTTTCTTATGAGTTTGCCAGTCGTGCTGGGAGCCAATATTGTTTTAAACGCGGATAAGTTTGTATGGAACCCGGCTATGTTTGCGGGGCTTGTTGCTTCGTTCTTCTTTGGCCTGGTGACCATCCATTGGTTGCTAAAGCTCGCCCGACAGTTCAATTTTGGATATTTTGTACTGGCATTTGGCATCCTGACCATTCTTGCCGGGGTAATAACCTATGTTATTGAGTAGCGAGGTCCTTTTTGTAGTAACGTCTCGCCCCTGTATATAATTTTGACGGCCGTCAAAATTATATAGAATGCGGGGAAGAAGGAAGGAGGGGGGGGAGATTGGGCGCGCGTAGGAGATGCGATATACTGTTTCCACCCGCTCAACGAAGGGTACGACAAAACTATATGGGGTTTAAAGATTCTCACTTTCGACAAACTGAGTTTACCAAGCGCATTCATGATGTCGTGCGGCAAATTCCCAAAGGGCACGTGGCCACGTACAAAGAGATCGCAGAAATGGCGGGCTACCCCGGCGCATACCGGGCCGTGGGGACGCTCATGAGCAAAAATTATGACCCCAGCATTCCGTGTCACCGGGTCATTCGCTCTGACGGCACGTTGGGTGGGTATAACCGCGGGGAGCGCGAAAAGATATTGCGGCTGGAACAGGAAGGGGTCCGCCTTGCACGAGGTGCCACAAAAAAGCTAGACTAGTACGACGAGGTTCTTGGCGGTTATGGCCCTCGTCGTGTTCGGGCCGCTATGCGGCTGATAGTCATGCCTGAGTGAGTAGGAAGGGAAATGAGATGCGAACGACACGGAGGGCGGCGCACTGCATGGCTGCTCTCGTACTGTGTGCTATGGCCGTTTCTGCCTTTGGCGGGAGAGGAGCTCAAGCAGTACAGTACGGTTCTGTCGCTCAGCCCGGTAGCGCTTTGGCAGGCGCTTCGGGGCAGCGCGATACCTATGCCGTTCGGTCCGGCGATACGCTCGCGCGTATCGCCCATCGGTATAAGACCACCGCCTCGGTTCTGGCTGGGATGAATGAGATAAAGAACCCAGATCTCATCTTGGTCGGACAGGTGTTGGAAGTGCCCGCTCAAGGCGAGCAGGCACAGCCCGTAGCCGCGCGCGGCCCCGCAGAAGCGGGAAGCGGACAGGCTTCGGGCAGTTCTTCATCGCCGCAGTGCTATGGCATGCGCGCGAGGGTTAGCGCGTATAACTCGCTCCCGGAGCAGACATGGGGCGACCCGTTCCTAACCGCTTCGGGTTTCTACCTGAAGGACACGGACGGCAACCTTCGGCCTGAGGCTTATGTGGCAGCAGCCCGGGATATTCCGTTCTGGAGCCGTGTGCACGTGCCCGGCTACGGCTGGGCGACCGTGGTGGACCGTGGAAGCGCGGTTACGCGCGGCCGAATCGATCTTTGGATGCATCGGAAAGCCGATGCAAATGAATGGGGGGTAGCGTACCCAACCGTGACCGTGTGTCCCCATTCATAGGAAGGACAAGCGAATCGCTTGGCCACTGCCCCCGCACCCCGGGGGCAGTTTTCGTTTAGCTCTAAGCGCGGTAGGATGTGCATATGTTTGGCGAACTCAAAAAACCCCAAAGCAAATATATTTGGACAGCGCATTCCCAATACAAAATGCGACAGTACCGGTTGTCCGAATCGCTGGTCAAACGGGTGATTCGATTTCCCGCGCGTGTGGAAGAAAGCATTGTGGAAGACACCATCGCCGTCATGCGACCGGCCCAATCAAAAAACTACAGCGAGATATGGGCGATGTACGCTCCCACCAAAGATAAAAAACTGCGGATTATTACGACGTGGCGCTACCCCGGAAAGAGTCCCGAGCGCGATCCGATTCCCCAGGACATCCTCAACGAGGTCCGGTCAATTCTTTTTTGAGCGGCGTGGGCGGCAACCTAGCCGGTTATGTCGATTATGATGTAGGTTTTGCTACCGGCGGGGGTTTCTACAACCACGCTCTCGCCCGCCGTATGGTCGATAAATGCCGCGCCGAGGGGGGAATCGTAGGAGATTTTACCGGTGGAGGGGTTGGCTTCCTCGCGGCCCGTCAATGTGAAGGTACGCGTGGTTCCATCTTCGCCTTTGACGGCAAACGTCGTACCCATTTTGATACGGCCATTGCCACCCGTCTTTTCCACCTGCGCGGTGCGCAGGGTGTCTTTGAGTTCGGCTATGCGGGTCTCTAAGGCCGCTTGGCGTTGCTTGGCGTCTTCGTAGGCGGCGTTTTCTGAAAGGTCGCCTTGTGCAATCGCGTCTCTAAGAAGGCGGGCTATGGCTGGCCGTTCCTTTTGCTCGAGGCGCTGTAGTTCTTGTTGGAGTCGTTCGTACCCTTGCGGGGTCATCTTGCTCATATATCTTCTTCGTACCATCTTGGGAGCAATGCTACAATATACTTCCCATGAACAAGCGCATAATTGCCCACATCGACATGGATGCTTTCTTTGCCTCGGTGGAGGAGGTCGTCAACCCGCAGTTTCGCGGACGGCCTATAGTTGTGGGGGCTGACCCGCGGGGCGGCACCGGGCGAGGGGTGGTTTCTACGGCCAACTACGCGGCGAGAACATTTGGCATCCATAGTGCCATGCCCATTTCTGTCGCTTGGAAACTATGTCCCGATGCGGTTTTCTTACCCGTTAACGGGCGGCTTTACGGGGCTGTTTCGCGCCGCGTTATGGCCCTCATTGCCGCCTCTGGTGCCGACGTGCAACAGGTCGGGGTGGATGAGGCCTACGTGGACCTTTCCGCCTGCAAATCCTTTCGTAAGGCGCGGACAGTAGCTCGGGCGCTTCAAGAGGCAGTTATGGCCCAGGAGGGGATTACCTGTTCGGTTGGCATTGGGCAGTCAAAATTGGTGGCGAAAATTGCTTCGGACTTCAACAAACCGCAAGGTTTGACGCTCGTAACGCCAAAAGATGAAGCACAATTTTTGGCACCCTTGGCAGTTGATAAGATTTCCGGTATCGGGCCCAAGACCGCAGCGCTTCTCGTACAACGGGGGATTACCACCGTTGAAGAGTTGCGCGGCCGTAGGCAAGAAGAGCTGGTTGCATGGTTCGGTAAGCGGGGAACATGGCTGTATGAGGCCTCCCACGGGATTGACAGCCGTCCCGTGCAAGAGGAGCACGCGCAAAAGTCCGTAAGCGAAGAGCACACGTTTGAACAGGACACCCATGAGCTTGCGGTGGTGCTTGAGGCATTGTTTTCTTCGGTAGAGCGGGTGTGCGGGCGTGTGTTTGAGAGCGGTCAAACATTTGGCACTATCACTGTTGTCGTGCGATTTGCGGGCTTTCAGACGAAGAATCGCTCATCTAGCGAAAAATTTCCTACTGATGTAGAATACATTAAGAAAGCGGCCCTGAAACTTGTCTGGCCGCTTTTGCAAGACCACCGGGCTGTGCGCCTTGTGGGGTTCCGTGTTGCTAAACTTTACACATCCGGGCACTCTGTCCATCACCCGCCCCCGCCAGTTGGTGGAGGGCGGAGGCGGGCCTAATGCCTAAAACCTTATGAACACTATCGCTTCTCTCGCCCTGGGATTGGGCATCGTCGCACTGGTATTTGTTGGCTTTTTGTATTTTGGCGATAGGAATGATACGGGAAGCTCCGAGGTCGCTGAAAATCAACAATCCACTATGAATCCAAACACTCAATCAGACGAATCACAGCCGAAGGTCGATATTGAAGTACTCACCGAAGGCACGGGCGCGGTGGCCGAAAATGGTAACACGCTCCAGGTGCATTATGTCGGTACATTGGAAGGCGGTACTATATTTGACAGCTCGCGTGAGCGCAACGAGCCTTTTTCGTTTCAGTTGGGAGCCGGCCAGGTAATCGCGGGCTGGGACCAGGCGCTCCTTGGTATGAAAGAGGGCGGCAAGCGAATAATCACCATTCCGCCTGAGTTGGCCTATGGGGCAACGCCGCCCCCGGGCATTCCCGTTAATGCGACCCTGATTTTTGAAGTTGAGTTGCTCACCGTACAGAAGTAGCATTCGGCTGCTTGTCTGAGTACGCACCGTGTAGTACAATACAAACACCATGGCAAACGTAACTATTTACAGCACCCCAACCTGCCACTACTGCCACGCGGCGAAGGAGTTTTTCAAGGAACACGACATTGCCTACACGGACAAAGATGTCGCTACCGATCTTGAGGCGCGCAAAGAAATGGTAGACAAAACGGGCCAGATGGGCGTACCCGTCATTGATATTGACGGCGACTTGGTCGTCGGATTTG
>JBBDZE010000031.1:0-15143 GCA_040900345.1 Candidatus Spechtbacterales bacterium | reverse complement strand
ATTATTGCGTTTATCATTACTATTTATGTGGGCTTTCAGTACATTCTTTCGGGAGAAAGCGCCACGGCCCGCGCCCAGGCGCGGGAACGTCTCGTCGGTGTGGTCGTCGGCATCCTGTTGCTGGTGTTTGCCGTACTCCTTTTACAGACTCTCAACCCCGACCTCATTCGCCTACAACCCATATCGTTCCCCGAGCGCGACGACCCCGGCCTTCAGGCGCCTCGCCAGGCAGAACCGGGTTTTGAGTTTGGCCGCCGCTGGAGTAAGCTTAATTTTTCTCAAGCCATGGCTGATACCGAGGAGCTTCTTACAGCCTTCGCCGAAGAAGACCGTAACGGCAACACTATTCTCGACCGCGTCGCGCTGTATATGGACCAGTGCAGCGCATCGCGCTGCACGCCGGGAACCGTCCAGTATTCCCGGCGCATTGCCGCGACCTGCACCGCGTGTGACCCCGGCACAGGAGAGTCCTGCTACGAATACGACTGTTCCTCCTGCCAGGTGGCTACCTGTCGAGGAACGATGTGCGTCGGCGATCCGCTCGGCCAGCGTTCCAGCGCGGAAAATGCCCTAGAAAACGCGCAGGGATCGCTTGCCGCGCTTTCACAGTTGTACCGTGCGGTCGGCGAAGCCCAGACTACCGCAGCCTCGTGTGCCGCTGGCAATGGCACCCTCGTGCCGTGCTCCGTGGTGCGCCTTCTTAGTCCGGGCTCCGCTACGAGTGCCTGCACCGAGGAAGATTTCTTCTGCAGCACCTCGGGGGGCAGTTTCCAAACAAAACATTCCATTCCTTTTGGCGACGTACTCACCGAACAGCGCCTCCTGCGCCAAACATTGCTCACCCTTACCTCGGCGGCGGGCGCGGCGAGCTGCTCTCATACCGGCTTCTCCTGCCCCGATAGCAACTACTGCTCGCAGGGAAACGGCTCATGCGGCGGGGGAACCGGCTGCCCCCCTGAACTATTCGAAGAACTTGCTGAACTTTCTACTCTTGCGACACGCCTTGAGGAAAGTATTGCAGCCCTCGAATACTATGCCAAAAATATCGACGCACTCGACAGCCTTCAGGGAAGTATCAGATAGCGCTTCCTTGAGCGTCTTCCTCTGCGCCCAAGCCACCAATTTCATCAACCGCCTAACCACCGACCCCAACCGCTACCGCAACAACAGCTGCGTTGAAGGCACCCCCTGTTGCCCCGACCAGGCATCCCTGGACGCCACCGCCGGATGCACAACGCTTGATGTGTTCATCTGCACATAACGCCCCGGCTGAGCGGGGAAGTAGTGTATAATTTAAGGAAGCTTATGGAATGGCTTGAAAAATTCAGAAGCGCGGATACAAAAACCAAAGTGATTCTTGGGGCTGGTGTACTGGCGGCAATCGTGCTGGTAATAGCGCTTTTTAATATTGCCTTCGCTCCCTCCCTTAAAACTGCCGACGAAGTCGTTGAGGATGCTCCCGTAAAGCTAGAAGCTATACCGCATGGCCAGTTTGGCGACATGAAATTTCCCGACCGAGTCGGCTATAAAATACTCTACTTTCAAGAAACCAAACGATTCCAAATCACCATAACCGACCCTCCGTTTGATGAGTTTCGCCAAGCCGCCGAACAAGACTTTCTTCGCGTGCTCGATATCAACGAACAACAGGCGTGCAGACTCGATGTCACCATAAGGACGCCTCTCTACGCAAATCCAAACCTCGCAGGCCAAGTATTTTTCCTTTCGTTCTGCAAAGAACAGTAAGCCCTGCTCTGATGCGCCTCCCTCGCTACAAACACCTCGCGTTCCTCTTCGCTGCCTTTGTGGGCCTCTTCGGTCTTGCGGCCCCTGCGCATGCCGCGCATACCCATCCCGTAGTAGAAACTGGGGAGTACTGTACGGTTTCTTTTCTGGAGCCTATTTTTGGCTCTGAGGCGGCGCATATGGCCACCATTTGCAGTATGGAGGGCGTGGACGACGCCCAAGCTCTTAATATTTCGTGTGCCGACCCAAACTTTTCGGGTCCCGGGCAGCCAGAGTTAAGCGCTGGATTATTCCAAATAAACCTCTTGGCCGAGAACAACCCTGTCACGTGCGTGCAGCTCTCAGACTACAGCAGCCTCAGCCAAGCAGAGCGCCTCGCGCGTCAGCCCCAAGCGACACAAGATGCGGTGCATCGGTTTTGGGACCCGATAGTAAACGCACAATACGCTTTTGACAATAAGCTGAATACCCCCCAAGGATTTTGCCACTGGACCGCAGCGGGCCGATGTGGGGCCAACCTATGCGAAGATGCAAACCACCCCGTTCACAACCTCTCATGCGAGATATTCAGCCCCGCCGCCGGCGACCTCCCTTCGATCGACATCAAGCTGGAGCTGCAGTGGCCCACGCTGCCGGGCATTAACCGCTCGCTCAACGACATTGTGGCGGCCGACAGAATAAGTTGGCCGGCGCTCATTACCTTTATCTACGCGCTGGCCTTGTGGATTGGCGGCATTTTGGCCTTTATTATGGTCGTTTACGTGGGATTTGGCTATATCCTTTCGGGGGAGAGTGCGACCATGCGCTCAAATGCGCGCCAGCGCCTTATCGGGGTGGTCATCGGCATCGTCTTACTGCTCGTGGCCGTCATTTTATTGCGCCTTCTCAACCCCGACTTGGTCATTCTGCGAGAACTCAATCTGGACTGCCCGCCCGGCGTTACCTGCGACTACGACCTGCGGGCACCTCGCCAAGGAAATGATGCTTCGGTAAAGGTGCCCGGTACTGATTTAACCTGTGCGGAGGTATTGGTCGAAAATGACCCTTCCCTTAAACTTCTTGCCGAATCATTATGTTCAGATGGTACTGTTACTGAGGGGGAGGTTAAAAAATACCTTGACGGTTCCTGCGGCAACGCATATATACAGGAAGATGTTGATGTAATACTCGCTATCGCCACGCAGCAATGCACGGTGCCGGGCGGCATCGTGGGAGCGGAAGGAGACCAAATCGAACTAACTGAAACTACGATGGGGGCACTCTGTACAGCAAATACAGGTCCTGGAGAAACCTTTGCAGGCGGAGAGCTCTTTAATCCCTACGCATCGGCAAGGAATGGCGGAACCCTCATGAACATAACAAACCCTTCAGCTCAGGAGGGGGCAATACGGGAACTGCTCGCAAAAAACCTTTCTGCCGTACAAGAATTTTGTAGCGAGGAAGACCCCAACAGTCCCTCCCTCGCAGGACGACAAATGTGCTCCATTGGGGATGCTACCACAACAGCACTAACAGTCGGGCAAAAAAACTCCATCGTAGACTACTGCTTCCAGCTGATACCTAAGATATAAATACGATCTGCCTCCAAAAACGCCCCGCTAATACCTTTTGAGAAACTGCATATTCCCCGTCTTGGCGATACCTTGTTGGAAAAGGCCCTTTGAGGTATCCGCTTTAGTATTGACATTCCTCTGAAAAAATGTTACCCTGTGAGCAAGAAAGTTTGCTGGACAACGCCTGAACGAGTCGCTCTGGAAGGAGCACGTCATGTCGGTTCGTATCGCATGGGGCATGATGCTCCTGTTCGTTCTTTTCGTGTCGGCAGCGTGCGGCGGGGGTGCCGATGCTCGCTCGTCCACGGCGGAAGAGGCCGTGCGAGAAGCACTCCGCCAGGAGGCGGAGGTGGTTGCCTCACGCAATGGCATGGGGACCAAAACGGACCCCATGCCCGTGGAAAGGTTTGCTGGCCTGTCCTACGGCTGGCAGACAAAGGTCATGGAGGTGGGGACGGGGTTCCTTTCCTGCGCCGCCCCTCGTGACGGCGCGTGGTACCGCGTACAGATTGTGGTCGGCCTGGCGGAGGACGCCGGAGCCAAGAACGGCCACCTGGATAAGGGCCGCTACCACCTCCTTTTGGGAGACGGTTCCCTCATCTCCAACAAGGAGATTTGGGACCAATGCCCCAACAGAAAACCCCAGGGAGGTGTGGTACTCCCGGGGACAGAATACCGGGACTACCTGGTGTTCATTCTCCCGGGGAGTAGCGCTCACCCGCAACTCCTAGTCTACGCGGGAGCCGAGAGTGCAGTCTACTTCGCACTGCCGAGCTTGGCGACACAAGGAGCCAACGCGCTCGTCAGCGCGCGGGAAGAACTGGAACATCCGGGTTCCTCCCTGCCGCCCCTTGAGCAGGTTACGTTCTACGCTGAGCGTGCCTCTCAAGCCCTGTATGAGGGACAAGAGGACGCTCTGAGCGAATACCTCAAGCTCTCGCTGGGTGCGGTGGCACGGTTCGGGTGCCAAACCCCCGATCAGCGGAAAGGCACCTTCCTCCCGCCAGAGATTGTGGATGCCGCAGCTAGTCGAGGTCTTCTAGGTCCTTTCCAGACCCATAAGACGACCTCGCCGACAGGCAAGCTAGTGGTCGTCTACAGAGGCGACTGCTCATAGGCGCGAGAAGGACGCGCCGAAACGCAAAAGAAGGGCCGCTGGCATTCGCCGGCGGCCCCTTTTACTTTTTTAGAGGCCCCGCAAAAAGTACTGCGGTCACTAATTCTTGCGAGTAGTGTGGTTACTCAGCTACTTGGCGTCTCCAGCGCGTTAGAATGCCCGTATGAATACGCAGAGCGAAGGCCGCGGTGCTGAAGAGCACTACGCCCAGCGCCACAGCGGCAACAAACGCAAACGGCGCGAGAGGCTGAAGCTGGGAAGCGATAACCAGCCAAACTCCCGCGGCCATCACCGCGGTGGCCAGAAGCGCTCGTCCTATCAAAGAACCGTCAGGGCGAAACGGTGCCGCTCGGTAGACCACCCATATGAGATACCCGGTAACCACGAGTTCGGTCAGCACGGTTGTGGCTGCTGCGCCTTCGTAGGTGAACCGCGGAATTACGATAAGGTTGGCAATAAAGTTGAATACAAAGCCCGCCGCATAGGCCCACATGGCCTTTTTTTGTATATTGAGCGCAATGACCGAGTTGCCCATCAGCGTACCGAAAAAGATAATGCCCACCGCCACAAACAGCATCTGCATGGTGCGGGCGGCGTCAGTAAATTCAGGGCCACCCAAATAGTACACAATGGATGGCGACAACAGGATGCCCCCCGCCACCAACGGAAACGCCGCCACGGCCATAACGCCAAACAGCGTTGCCAGCGACGATAAGAACCTTTCGGCGTGTTCGCGGGCATAGTGGGCCAGTCTCGGGAAAGCGACCCCCACCATCACGGCGGGCAAAAAGATAATCTGCTCAAGAACTCGGTAGGCGATACCGTAGAGGCCCACATCCTCTTCAGTGGCTAGCAGTGACAACAAAATCGTGTCGGCCCTAAAGTACAGCATGGTAAATACCAGTGAAGCGGCAATGGGCAAGGTTGTTTTGAGCGTTCCCTTCCAAGAACTCACGGATACCCGAAGCGAAAAAGGAACAAGGCGACGGGCAAAGACCACATTGAGCGCCACGATGACAAAGCTGGACGCCACCATCGCGGCGATAAAGGCGAAAAAGCCCGCATTCACCACCAATGCCGCGTAGGCCACCAGTCCCAGCTGTACCGCCCGGCCGACCATTTCAATGATCGCCACGCGGTACATCTGCATGTATTTTTGAAATACTCCCATCGCCATCTGCGAGAGCGAAAGCGCTAAAAAGCCGGACGAGGCAAACACCACGCCCAGCTGAACATTGTGCGAGTACGGGAAAGCGAACACCAACGCCGCGCCAATAGCCAAAAAGAGGGCTGCTGCAACCAGCCGTAGCGTGAAAAACTCGCTCACCAGCTCGCGTTCGCGCTCGGGCTTTTGGGATATTTCGCGCGTCATAAGCGTATACAGGCCCAAATCGGCGAAGACCTGCAAAATGCCCAAATAAGCGATGACAATAGCATATTCGCCAAATCCCGCCGGCCCCAGGGTCTCCGCGATGAGCCGAAATGAAATAAGCGCAAATGCTGCGCTTATGATGCGGCCGCCTACCGAGGCGGCGGTGTTGAGAGTAGCTTGCTTAAGAAAGCTCATGTGAAGACGAGTGCTCTCCGCCTTCGTGCTGTTGGGGGCTCACCACTACGTGGCGGCCGGGACCCATACCCTCGCTGCCGGTTGAAACGTCGGCAAACGAGGCGAGCGTCGTGTGAATAACACGGCGGTCAAATGCTGTCATGGGCTCCAGCGCAACGGGCGCACGCCGCGAGAGCACTTGCTTGCGAGCCTGGTGCGCCATATCTTTGATGAACTCCGCGCGCTTTTTCTTGTAGCCGTTCACATCAATGTCGAGCCGAATGTCGGGACGATACTTTTTGGCGGCAATAAGACGCATCACCATTTGCAGTGAAGCTAAGCTCGTGCCGCGCTCGCCGATAAGGTTTTGGGGCTCGTTCACAAAGATGTCAACGAAAAATCGATCGTCTTCTTCGTGCACCATCGGATTATCTAAAAACTGAAAACCAAGACCTTCTACGAGAGTTTTAATATCCTTTTGAATTTGTGTTGAGAGGTCCATACGCGTTTGTTGTTCCCTTTTCCTACCATAAAAGCACCCCTCACACAAATTATTATACCCGTTTGTTAATCAAATACTGCTGCCCCAGCGAAAACAGCGAACTGGCTATCCAGTAGAGCGCCAGACCCGCCGCAAACTGCGAAGCAAAGATTACGATGAGAAAAGGAAACACATAGGTCGTCTGAGTAGCAAGCATCGACTGCATGTCGGGCCCTTCTTTTTTCGCTTTCTTCTTGGGTTTGACCGGCGCGTTCTCTTTGCGTTGAGCGTAGAGCATTTTTGCTACCAGGAACTGCGAAAGCCCCGCCAGCACCGCCAGCACATAGGACGGTTGAGTAAGGTCAATAAGGCCCAAAAAGTTGACGTTAATCCGCTCCACTAAGGGCGTGAAGGAGTATAAGTACGGGGCCACGTTGGCGGGAGTTACCTCCAGGGAAAACACCCTGAACAGCCCAAACAGGAGCGGCAGTTGTATCAACATGAGGTTGAGGCCCCCAAACAAGCTGATGCCGTTATCCCGATACAGTTGCATCTGAGCTTGGGCTTGCTTTTGCCGGTCGCTTTTGTGCTGCTCGCGCACCTCATCCAACTGGGGTTTGAGCGCGAGCATCTTCTTTTGTGACACAGCCGCCTTGTACGAGAGAGGGTAGAGCACAAACCGCACAAATATCGTTACCGCGATAATGGCCACGCCAAGGTCATGCCCGGGAATCACGTCTAAAGCTCCCATCAAGAGGTTCAGGATGGGACGAAAGATCAGTTCATTAAAAATGTCGATAATCAGCTGCATGTGTCTCTGTTGCCCGCGAGGGCACGTGAGTGTTCGTGAACGCAGCCCGAGTGCCCGCCTGCCGGTAGGTAGGGCTGCAACAACGTTTTCCGGCGTGAGCTTTATGGCGAACGACGGAAACCGTATCGTCTCCACGCCTTGCGTTAGCTTCCCTAACGCTTTTCTCCGAGGATGCCGGCTTCGTGCGCTGCCGCACGCAACTCCTTTTCCAGCTCTGCGAAAGGTTGTTCGGCAATCGCGGGGTTTGCTACCACGGCCACATCCCAGGCGCGCTCGCTCCCGTTGAGGAGCGTGCGGAGGGTATGTCGCAGTACGCGCTTATAGTAGTTGCGCCGAACCGCTTTCTTCGCCACTTTACGCCCCACCACCACACCCATTCTGCTCGTTCCTTCCGCACCGGGCAAGACCCGTATGAAAAAAGAGGCGCCTGCGTAGCGCGCCCCTTTTCTCATAACTCGCTCTATGCCTTGTGCTGTGAGACGCCGGGTTCGTTGAGGCATGGCAGGTTTATACGGCTACGCGCTTTCGCCCCTTCGCGCGACGCCGCGCGACAACACGCTGCCCGGCTTTGCTGGCCATGCGCTTTAAAAATCCGTGCGTTCGTTGTCGCTTTGCTCGTTTTCGTTTATCAGTTACTGACATACATGCGGCAATTTAGAGGTCGTTATTACCCGCGCACTGTACCACAGATATCCGAATTGCTCAAGCCTCCCTCATCCCGTAAAAACACTCCTCAGTTTTTCCCCACATTATACACAGATGTCCTCTCAACCCTTTACTTGCACACCGTTTGCACAAGTGTGCTATTATGTAATGTACTTTAAAAGATTCTCTAATACACCGTAATGACTGAGCAAGAGCTGTGGCAAGCGGTTCTCAATGACATAGAACTGCAAACCTCGCGCGCCAATTTTGTTACGTGGTTTCGCAACACGTATATTAGTTCGCGCCGAAGTAGCGTGGTATTTGTTGCCGTGCCGAATGGTTTCACCAAGGAATGGCTGGAGAACAAGTACCACCGGCCCATTCTGAAAGCATTGCGTAATATCACTTCCGAGATCAAGGAGGTGCGCTACGTTATTGAGAACAAGAAACCTATGGCGATCCACATACCCATCGCTACGCCCGCTGCCCGGGCATCGGCAGAGGAGGGAAGGCAACTCGCTTTCGAGGAGTTCCAGGTAAATAAGCTCACGAACCTCAACCCCAAGTATGGTTTTGAGTCGTTCGTGGTAGGCCCCTCCAATGAACTCGCCTACGCTGCCGCTCTTTCGGTCGTGAAGAACCCCGGCCTGGCATACAACCCTCTTTTTATCTACGGGGGAGTGGGCTTGGGGAAGACGCACTTGCTGCAGTCTATTGGGAACGAATTGAGCAAGCACAAAAAAGTGCTCTACCTAACCTCGGAGAAGTTCACGAATGACTTCATCTACTCCGTACAAAACAAGACGATCGAGGCGTTCAAAGATAAGTACCGAAAAAAAGATGTACTGATTATTGACGACATCCAATTCATCGCCGGCAAGGAACAGACCCAGGAAGAATTTTTCCACACCTTCAACACGCTTCACGAGCACAACAAGCAGATTATTTTAAGCTCCGACCGCCCTCCAAAGGCCATCCCGACCCTCGAGGAACGCCTGCGCTCCCGTTTCGAGGGCGGTATGCTGGTAGATATTGGAGCCCCAGATTACGAGACCCGCCTGGCGATCCTCAAAACCAAAGCGAAAGAGCGGGAAGTAGACCTTCCCGATGAGGTATTTACGTATATCGCCAATAACATCAAAAAAAATGTCCGGGAGTTGGAAGGTGCTTTGAACCTCGTTGTTGCTTCCTCGCGACTCGCCTCGGGACCCATTTCGGCCCCCCAGACCAAACGAGTGCTGGCTCACCTCATCAGCAAGCCGCAAAAACCCATTACCTACAAACAGATATTAAAAACCGTTAGCACGTTTTACGAAATCCAGGAAAAAGATTTGATGGGGAAGAACCGTAAGCAGGAAGTGGTGCTGCCCCGCCAAGTAGCTATGTTCTTGATGCGCGATGAACTCAAAGGCTCCTACCCGCATATCGGCAGCCGTTTTGGAGGCCGTGATCACACCACCGTCATGCATGCCTGCGTGAAGATTGAATCCCGGCTGCGGGAACGCAGTGAGTTTGAAGAGGAGGTCAACCTCATCAAACAACAACTCTACAACAACGCATAGCGTGTGCACAACCGTGGGGAAAAGATGTGCTGCGCTTGGGGGGATAGCTTCGTACGAAAACCCCTCCCTCCCCCCTTGCGCCAATCTCTCCCCGGATACCCCCATAATTTCCCCAGCCCCACCGAGCCCCAATAGCCCCTCCTTACAGGCCTCCCGCCGCTTTTCCCCAAAAAAACCTCTCTCTTACTACTACCAATGAATGTATTAATTAGAAAAGAAATATTAGTAAAAGGACTCCAGGCTCTCGAGCGCGTGGTGGGTAGAAACACCACCCTACCAATTGTGAGTAATATTTTAGTACAAGCTGATGCGGGGACGCTCACGCTACTCGCAACCGATCTTGAAATGGCTCTGAAGGTTGTTATCCCGACGAAAGTTCAGCAAGGAGGAGCGGCAGCAGTAGCTCCGCGACTCCTGTCGGGGTTTTTGGGGGGCGCGACCGAGGACATTGCTGAGCTTTCCACGAACAATCGCGCACTACACGTGGCGGTGGGTTCGCGTACCACAACTATAAAAGGGGAAGACGCCAAAGATTTTCCGCTTATGCCGAAAGTTTCAGGCCAAAACATCCTTCACATACCCGCAAGGAAACTTGTGCAGGGCCTTGCTCTCGTGGTGAACGCGGCAGCCACATCAGATGTAAAACCCGAGCTCGCCGGCGTGCTTATGTGGGTGACTTCGCGAGAGATACGCTTTGTCGCTACGGACAGCTTCCGCCTTGCTGAGCGGGCGGTTTCTCAGCAAAGCACCCTCTCTAGCGAAACGAAGGCTATCATCCCGCTTCGGGCCGCCCAAGAGATGGTCCGGGCTTTTCAAGAGACTGAGGGCGATGTAGAAGTTACCTTTGAAGAGAGCCAGCTGGCCGCGAGGGATATGGAAGCCGTGGGTGCACGCGTGCATTTTGTGACAAAAATCGTGGATGGGGACTTCCCCGATTACACACAAATCATTCCTAAGACATTCGTGACCACCACGACGGTGGATAAGAACGACTTGGCTCAGCAAGTGCGCACGGCGGGGTTGTTTGCGAGTAAAATAAATGACGTCCGCGTAGCCGTGGGGGAGGACCAGGTCACCGTAAGCGCCCAAGACACCGATACGGGGGAATTTCAGGCCTCCCTGGCGGCTAGCACCAACGGGGAAGCTGTCGAAGCGGTCTTCAATGTGCGCTATCTTGCCGATGGGTTGCAGAACATCGAGGGAGACGAGGTGCAGATAAATGTGAGCAAAAAAGATGGGCCGGTGCTTTTGCGCTCGCCAAAACAATCCGGATACTTCTACTTGCTTATGCCTATTCGTAGCTCGTAGCGTATGTGGCTTGACCTGGCCAGTATAGTTCGCCGTCAACGCTCGCGCTTTGAGCACGGCTTTGAGCTCGCCGAGCTCCCACAGCTTTGGGAGCGAACCTTGCGCGAGGTATACCCTGAAGCGCTTGCGGCCACCCAGTACCGTGCTCTACGCGGGGACACGCTCTACATAGCGGTTGATGACACAATATGGGTGAGCGAGCTTGAGGTGCACAAAACTCTCCTCAAAGAGCGCATGCGGCAGGGATCCTCGATTAGAATCGACGCCATTGTGTTTACGCTCTAAGGGCGCTAGTCAACAGTAAAAACAAAACTCTTTGTGCGGACATTGCCCCGGACGTCCTCAACTTCCACCGTGAGCTCGTGGAAATTTTTGGGTGGGAGCCCGGAAAGAGACCTGCTCGTAGAGAATGAGAACTGTTTTGTTTGGCTCGCACTGGAAATGTCTTGTTGGTAAAAACTTTGCCCGTCTAAACGGGCGCTGACCGATGCGAGGTTGTAGGAAGAGGTGAGGCTCACCTCAACGGGGAGCGTTTCGCTGCGAGAGAACGAGTGTTTCTGGGGCGCGATGAACGTTATGTCAATGCTACCCGGGGTCGAGGTGTCAATATCGCCGTTTTCCTCCTCGTCGTGCTGTTCCTGTTCTTCGAGTTGGCGATCGGTGGCGAAGGGGTCCAGCCCCGAGAAAGCGCGTACGGCCGGCTCCCAGTTCTTGAAAAGAGGGTCGTCGCTTCCGTAACCGGGCGCCGAACCAAGCGGATTGTCGCGGTTGACGTAAAATAAGAGAGAATGCGGACGTTCACCCAGCGCGCCGTCAAGCATGGTTTTGCCGCGGCGGGGAATAGAGGGCTGGACGAATGGCTGCTCGGCCGAGCGGGTGGGTAGGGAGAATGCATACTCCGAAGACGACGAGGCATTGTCGGCGTCAGTTTGCGCAGTCGCCTTCACCTCGTAAGCTTTTTGCATGAAAGCCTTCCATATAGGGGCGGCGGCACCCGCACCGGTAGCGCCCCGCATAGCACTGTTATCATTATTACCCACCCAAACGCCCGCGCTGATGCTGCGCGTGTAGCCCACGGTCCAGGCGTTGTTGTTGAACTGGGTCGTACCCGTTTTGGCGGCAGAAGGAAGGCCGGGGATGTTCAGGGAGTTGTTCACGCCAAACAGCGGAGCGCGAAGTGCATTCGTGCCTAGCATGTAGTTTATCTGGTCGGCAATACCCTCGTCCAGCACGTCGCGGGGGTTCTTGCGAAACTCCTCGAGCACATTTCCCTTGTTGTCCTCAACGCGCAGCACGCCCACCGGAGCGTTCGTTTCGCCGCGCGTGGCGAAGGTGCCAAACGCGGAGGTTTCTTCCAAAAGGGTTACCTCAGCGCCCCCCAGGACAAGCGCCAGGCCAAAGTCGTCTTCACGGCCTACCAAAGAGTTCACCCCCATTTGCTTGGCGAGGTTAATAGTGTCGGGGATGCCCGCAAGGTAGAGGACCTTTACGGCAGGGATGTTCAAGGATTGGGCCAGGGCTTCTTTAAAGGAGATCGGCCCCCTGTGGCTGCCATCGTAGTTTTGCGGATTGTAGCAAGCTAGCCCATTAGTCCCGCGCGTCCCCGTTGCTTCCCATGAGCAGGTCGGGTTGAACTCCGTCGGGACATCGTAAATCATACTGTCTGCGGTGTAGCCTTTTTCAAGCGCCTTGGCGTAAGCAAACGGCTTAAACGAAGACCCCGGTTGGCGTGGGCGGATTGTTACGTTGACATTACCGTCATTTTCAACGTCGAAGTAATCGCGGGAACCCACCATGGCGAGTATGTGTCCGGTGTGAGGATCGACTGATACGAGCGAGGCATTGCGCGCTCCGTACCGTGTTTGGTTGAGGGGGCCGTACTCGGCGACCACGCCCTCAGCTGCTCGCTGGAGGTCAGTGTCAAGGGACGTGGTAACCTTCAGGCCGGCGGACTGCACGTACTCAGCGCCATACTTTCTTTCCAAATACTCGCGTACATACATGACAAAGTGGGGCGCGTTGATATTTTGGCGGTATGGTTCGGGGGTAACATCTTCGCTTTTTGCTATCCCGTAGTCCTCTTGAGAGATGTAACCTAGGTCGCGCATGCGCCCCAAAATGTGCTCCTGGCGCTGTTTGAGCCGGTCGGTGTTGTTGCCGTAGGGTGAATAGAAGGTCGGGGCGCGCGGGACTGCGGCCAGCACCGCCGCTTCGGCATGGGTGAGGTCCTTGGCGTTCTTGCCAAAGTATAGTTGGGAGGCTGCTTCAGCCCCGTAGGCATTTGAGCCATAAGGGATTTGGTTTAGGTAGAGGTCGAGAATCTCGTCTTTGTCGTAGCGCCACTCAAGCTCAATAGCCAAAATGGCCTCTTTCGCCTTACGGGTCCAGGTGCGTTCGGGTGTTAAGAGTGCGCCCTTAATGAATTGTTGGGTAATAGTTGAGCCGCCTTCGCTGATACCGCCGCCCCGGATATTGCGGAGAGCAGCCCGCACGATACCCACGGGATCGATGCCATAGTGGTTATAGAAGTTCGTATCTTCTGCGGCAATGGTAGCAAAGCGCAGCGAGTCGGCAATCTCGTCGTGGGCAGCCACAGTACGCTTTTCCTCTCCGTAAATGTCGTAAAGCACCGTTTCGCCCGTGCGGTCATAGAGCTTGGTGGACTCTACGACATACAAGCTGCCAATGTTCCCCGAAGAGGGAAGGTCCTTGCTGAAATACGCGAAAAGGAGAACAATAAAAACGAAGCCCGCAAGAACAGAGAGGGCGCTTAATTTAAGGAGGGTTCGTTTGTGAGCGTTGACCCGCGAGAGGAATGTTCTAACGTAGCGCATGCAGGGGCTTTGTGGTAGGCTTTATAAGCAGTTGCAGAGTTCTGACGGCGCGTAGTATACCCCGTTAGAAGTTGTTTGGCAAGGGATACACGGACAGGCAGAAAGCTGTATGGACCCCGCGAGAGCCGCGTTTCTGTGCACAAAAGTGCTTTGTGCGCCAAGATTTCTAACGGGGTGTACAACTAAACGGCACTTTTTTCAAGTATACCACGCAAAACAGAAAACCCTCAGGGCGTCGTTATACGACGCCCTATACCGAATATTCTTACAGGCACTATGGATGTTAACCAACGCGACCTGCTTACCCGCGGCGTCACCGAAGTAATTGATGAAAAGCAGCTTATGGCCCGGCTCGCCGAAGGGCGGCCATTGCGCGTAAAACTCGGTATCGATCCAACCGGACCCGATTTACACCTCGGCCATGCTGTGAATCTTTGGAAGATGCGTCAGTTTCAGGAACTGGGGCATACGGCCGTGCTGCTGATTGGAGACTACACCGCCGCTATTGGCGACCCGTCCGGAAAAAATGCAACACGTCCCCCACTGACCCCCGAGCAAATTCAGGAAAACTACGCCTCGTACGAGGAGCAAGCGTTCAAGGTGCTGAAACGCGAAAACGTTGAAGTACGCCGCCAAAGTGAGTGGTACGGCGACTTTAAGCTACACGACATCATCAAACTGCTTGCGCAAGACTCGGTGGGGCATGTGCTCTCGCACGAGACGTTCCGCAAGCGCTTAGAAAACGAGGATCCCTTCTCCGCGCACGAGCTGCTCTACCCATTTTTGCAAGGGTACGACTCGGTCGCACTCAAAGCCGACGTAGAGCTGGGCGCATCCGAGCAGAAGTTCAACTTGCTGATGGGCCGTACTATTCAAAAAGCCTATGGCCAGGAGCCCCAGGACGTGGTGATCTCGCCCTATTTGCTCGGCACCGATGGGAAGGAGAAGATGAGTAAAAGCCTGAACAACTATATCGGGCTGCAGGGTGAGCCTACCGAGATGTTCGGGCGCGTGATGTCTGTCCGAGACGATGAGATTATTTTGTACTTCACACTGGCAACGCCGGTGCCCACGGAAGCAATACGAGAAATTGAGGAGAGCATGACGGACGGCATGGCTGCCCGCGATGCCAAGCTCAAACTTGCCGAGACCATCACCGCTGTTTACTGGGGGGAAGAGGAGGCCGCTAAAGCAAAAGAGCAGTTCCTCTCGGTGTTCCAAAAGCACGAAACTCCTGAAGAACTGCTTACCCACAAAATGCCTCGCGATGAGATGCCGCTTGCCGAGGTGCTTGCCGCCGCCGGGTTGGCCACTTCCAAGAGCGAGGCGCGGCGCCATATTGAGCAAGGGGCCGTCTATGTGGATGAAGAGCGGATGAGCGATCCGAGCGCCACGTTGGACACCTCAGCGCCCCATACCGTACGCGTCGGCCGTCGCAGGATGGCGCGTATTGAGCGAGACTAGCGCGCAACAAAAGATACGCATCCCCTGCGTATTTTTTGTTGCGCGGCGCTTTACGTAATATATTACGTAAAGCGCC
>JBBDZE010000030.1:0-15962 GCA_040900345.1 Candidatus Spechtbacterales bacterium | reverse complement strand
ATCGACGAGAGCAACGCCGACGGGCACTACATTTTGTGGCCCAAAGACCCGTATGTCTCGGCAAAAAAATGGTACGACTGGGTGCGCAAAGAGTACGGCGTACAGGATGTCGGCATCCTCATTGTAGATTCCCATAGCATACCCCTGCGTCGGGGGACGGTAGGCATTTCGCTTTCGCACTGGGGGTTTCATCCTCTTATTGATTATCGTGGCACGCCCGATTTGTTTGGCCGTCCGTACAAAGTATCCTTGACTGACATTCCCGATGGCCTGGCAGGAGCCGCGGTTCTCTGTATGGGCGAGGGGAGCGAAACCACCCCGCTTGCCCTGGCAACCGACTTGCCGTTTGTGACCTTTAGCGAAAAGCCATACGAGGCAACAACACCCTATTCGTCGTTTCAGATTCCTTTAGAAGAAGATCTCTACTATCCGTTTTTTAAATTTCCGCCCTGGCAGAAAGGAGGAGGCGGGGAAGGAGGAGAAGAATAAAACCATGACAAAAAATCTTAAAACACCGAAATCCGTACTTGCCGTATTCGCCCATCCCGACGATATGGACTTTAGCTCATCCGGCACGATGGTAAAATGGGCAGCCAAGGGGGCTGATATCACCTACCTTGTCTGCACCGACGGCAGCAAGGGGAGCGATGATCCCAAAATGACGCCGGCGAAGTTAGCGCGTTTGCGTACAAAAGAACAGCAGGAAGCGGCAAAGATTTTGGGCGTGCGCGAGGTGCTCTTTCTTGGCCACAAAGACGGCGAGCTCGTCGGGGACTATAAGCTGAAAGAAGATATCACCAAAGTTATTCGGCATAAGCAACCCGAGGTGGTGGTGACGCTTGATCCTACCTTCGTGTATTCAACCGCGCGCGGATTTGTGAATCACTCCGACCACCGCGCTGTCGGCCAGGCGGCCATTGATGCCGTCTATCCCATCGCTCGTGATCGTTTGAATTTTCCGCACCATGAAAAAGCGGGGCTTATGCCCCATAAAGTGAAAACGCTGCTCCTGGTGGCCTTTGAAGGCGCGGAACACTTTGAAGACATTACCAAAACATTCGATGCCAAACTGCGGGCGCTTCAAGCGCACGCCAGCCAAGTGCCGGAGGGGTTTGAACAGCGCGTGCGTCAGCGCGCACATGCCGTGGGCAAGAAACCCGGCTTCCGCTACGCGGAAGGGTTTAAAAAGATAGAGCTTTCATAGCGGGGCAGTGGGTTTTCGCGCGAGGCGCCGTGCTCCCCACAACGCGCCGACAAATACGAGCAGGGCGGGTATGGCAAGGTACGCGAGCTCTTTTGGAAATGGCTGCGCTATGGCTACAGTCGCGGGGAGGTTTTGGGCAGGAGGGCTTTGGTCGTTCATGCTCGCATCATGTGTTGTACTTGGCGCTGGCGCGGCAGAACTTGGTATCGCTTTGGTGGGAGTGACTGCCTTTTTGTTCGTTTTGGATGGTGAAACCGGGGCGGCAGAGAACGTATTGGCAGCCCCAGGTGTACCGTCGACCATGCCAAAACGCCACGTGAGGTCATCCGCACGCGCCATGGTCTGCTTTGTGGTATTATCACCCGCCTGCCATCCGCCTTGCGCAGAGGCCTCGGTAGGCAGGCCCGGCACGCTGTCTATCAACCGGCCGGCAGGATCGGTGAGCTTGAGGAGCTCGCCATTGTTGGAGAGCGCACCCGTATAGAGCATGTCGGCTAAAGCCGGTGTGGTAGAGTCATCAGTGCGTTCAAGGAGAAAAAAACCGTGCGCGAGAATTTCGCCTTTCAAGGTAACAGCGGGAGAGCCGTCTTCGGCGACCAGTCGCCAACCCGTAAGGTCAATGTCGCTGGCGCTAGTATTATAGAGTTCTATCCATTCGTCGTTGGCCGAGCTACTCGTGCCGGCCCAGGCTATTTCGTTGATATGCACGGGAGGTTGTGCACCTTGAACCGAACGCACGACGACCACAAGAGCGGCTATGAGGGCCGCGATAAAAAGGAGTAACATGAAGAGGCATTTTTTGCACATGCGAATTTTGTTTGAGCAACCTGTCTGCCGTGCCAACGGCACAGGTAGACGCGCAGGTAGAAAGCGAAAGGACAACATTCAGTACCCTAAGGTCGTCGAAGACGGATGGAAGGGCACCCTAATTGTATCTGAACGAAGTGAAAGGCTCCCAAATAGCGCTAGCGGAACATGGCACGAATGCTATACTAACCATAGCTGTTCATGTCGCGTGGGGCAAGAGAGTTTTGGCAGCACGTTTTCCACATGTATGCCTCTTTTCTCCGAAAACCTAACAGGTATCCGCGCACCGGAATTTCCCGAAGGACTTACTTGGCTCAACTCACCGGCGCTGACGATGCGGCAGCTTCAACAAAGCAGGAATGTCGTCCTGATCGACTTTTGGACGTACTCGTGTGTGAACTGCATTCGCACCCTTCCCTACCTGTTTGCATGGCATGAACGATATCGCGACTACGGTCTTGTCATTATTGGGATACATTCTCCGGAATTTGATTTTGAGCGGTGCGTCACGAATGTAGAGCACGCGCTGGAAGAATTCAGCATCACGTATCCCATTGTGGTGGATTCCAACCGCGCCGTCTGGCAACGTTGGGAAAACCATGTCTGGCCGCGAAAGCTGATTGTTAATTATCGCGGGAAAGTGGTCTATGATCACAGCGGTGAGGGAGGGTACGCAAAAACCGAACACGCCATCCGTAAAGCCCTGCGTGCCGCAGGCGCGAAAAACCTTCCTCCACCCACCGACAACGCGCCTGACCTGCACGCCTCCGGGGCGGTGTGCTATCCCACAACGCCCGAGACGTACCTTGGCTACGCACGCGGGCGCATCGGCAACGCGCACGGGTATTATAGGGGTCGTCGTGAGCATTATCAGGATACTGGCAGGAGCGAGCCGCATGCGTGGTTCTTGCGCGGCGGATGGATTGCCGAACCCGAGTATGTTCACCACGCCGACAGGACACATAGCCAAGAGTACGACGGTTATGTACGCCTCAACTACGAAGCACTCGCCGTAAATGTGGTGGCGGGGGTGGAGCCGCTGAATGCAAACTATGCGTCCCTCGCTCCGTTCCCAAAAGCCCCAGCCGTCGGGGCGACATTTCTTGCCAAAGCATTGGAGGAGCCGCAGCTGCAAAAACCGACCGAAGCCCGAGTGCGCGTGGAGTTTAACGGCGAGCCGGTTCCCGGAGGCATGCGCGGTCATGACATCCGCGAGGAGAACGGCCGTACGTATATACTGGTAACGCGCTATCGTATGTACAGCGTTATCAGTAGCCGGCGTTTTCACAAAGGGACACTGAAGCTCATTGTGAACTCCGACAACATTCGTTTTTACACCTTCACCTTTAGTGGTTGCGAGGGCGTTGAAGTCTAACAGAACGTGCGCCCTTGCATAACGGAATGAGTTGCGTATCCTGGAGATATGGCTGAAAAAGGCGGGCAGAAAAAATTTGCGGTATTTGACATTGATGGGACATTCTTTCGTTCCAGCTTACTCATTGAGTTAGTTGAAAACCTCATCGAAGAAGGATACTTCCCAAAAAGTGCACGCAACCACTACCGGGAAGATCTTCTCCTATGGTTGGACCGCCGCGGCGATTACGACACGTACATCATGAAGGTCGTCGACGTATATCTTGAACATATTAAAGGACATGCGCTCGAGGAGATCATGGAGGTTGCCGACAGAACGCTGCTTTTTCATAAAAATCGTACGTATCGCTATACGAGGGATTTGATTGCGCAGATAAAAGACACACACTTTTTGCTCGCCATTTCGCATTCGCCCTACCATATCGTTGAGCCGTTCGCTCGCCACTGGGGCTTTCAAAAAGTATACGCGCAAATCTATGCCGTTGATAAGGATGAACGCTTCACTGGAGAAGTGGAGTATCGGGACCTCATTTTGCGTAAAGACAAGGTGCTCAAACGCGCGATAGAGAAGGAGCGTTTGACGTTGCGCGGTTCAGTGGGGGTGGGCGATACGGAATCGGACGCGGCGTTTTTAAAGATGGTGGAAAAGCCCATCGCGTTCAATCCCAACTCGGGCCTGTATCGCATCGCGAAGCGAAATCATTGGCGTGTGGTTGTTGAGCGCAAGGATGTCATTTACAATGTAATGTAGACATCTTAATACCTCGTGGCGCAAGTCCGCTTGCTTCACGAGCACTATCACATGCAAGAAATAGAATATCAGGGATATCGCATCACTGCAGAAGCATACCAAGATCCGGGAACGGGTAAGTGGGTACCACGTGCATTTTTACACGCCGACGAAGAGGGTGACCCGCTGACCCAAGACGCCAACCAGCCCCTCACATGGATGAATACGTTCGGGACCCAAGAAGAAGCCGAGGACTACGCATTAGAGTCGGCACAGTTGAGGATCGCACAAGCAGGAATGGGGTTGGGCGGTTAAAATGTTCACGCATATTTTTATACGCGTCGCATTCCCCAGCGAGGAATACGCGCTCACTCTCGGCCTCGCTCTTCTTCGCTTCGCGAAGAAGCCGTGCCCGCTCGGCCTGCGAGATGATAAAAATATGCGCAACACTTTAACCGCTGGTGAGGAGTAGGGAGGGCTCCCTGCCCGCCATAGCCTGCCCGCATCAGGCGTTGGCAGAGGCGGGCGAGAGCTCCTCCAGCCCCAATATCCGCCAAGAGGTAGGAATGAACATATACTATGATTTCAATTGAATATATCCGACAAAACGCTGAAGCGGCGGAGGAGCAGCTTAGAAGCAAAGGGGCTGATGTTGATATTGAGCACGTCCTCAAACTCGATGAAGACCAACGCGCTGTGCTTCATGAGGTGGAAGAGCTGCGGGCCAAGCGCAATCAGCTTTCCTCAGAGATGGCAAAGATGGACGCGGACGAACGAGAAAAGCGCTTGAAAGAAGCTGAAAAGCTGAAGCGAACGCTCAAAGAACAAGAGGAACACCTTGCTGAGGTTACCGCAGAACTGGAGGCAATACTGCGCAAACTGCCCAACCCGCCGGCCAAGGACGTTCCGCGCGGTCAAGACGAAGGCGCCAACGTGGTAGTGCGCACGGTAGGGGATATTCCCCAATTTTCATTTGAACCCAAAGACTATCTGGCACTAGCCCAACAACATGACCTAATCGACATTGAACGGGCCGCCAAAGTTTCCGGTTCACGGTTTGGGTATATCAAGAACGAAGCCGCCGTGCTGGAATTTGCGCTCGTGCGGATGGCCCTGGACGAAACGGCCAAAGAGAACTTCATGCCCATCGTCCCGCCGGTGCTGGTCAATGAGGAGGCGATGCGCGGCATCGGCTATTTGGATAAAGAACCGGAGCAGGTCTATCATCTGGTGGAGGACAATCTCTACCTGGTGGCGACTGCCGAACACGCTATTGTTCCGATGTTCAAAGATGAGACCTTGAGTGAACAAGAGTTACCCAAGCGATTTATCGGTTTTTCCTCGGCGTTTCGCCGCGAGGCTGGATCCTATGGCAAGGATACCAAGGGTATTTTGCGCGTACACCAATTTGATAAGGTAGAGATGGTCACCTTCTGCGATGCCGCCACCTCGGCGCAAGAGCACGAGCGCATGCTCGCCATACAAGAGAGGCTTATGCAGGCGCTCGAGATTCCCTACCAAGTGGTGCATAATGCTACGGGGGATATGGCATTTTCAGCACAAAATCAGTACGATATTGAATCCTGGATTCCTTCCGAGGGGAGGTATCGCGAGACGCATTCAACGAGCAATACGACTGATTTTCAGTCACGCCGCCTCAACATCCGCCGTCGCGGCACCGACGGCACGGAGCTCGTGCATATTCTCAATGGAACCGCTTTCGCCATTGGCCGCACTCTGATTGCGTTGTTGGAAAATCACCAACGCCAAGACGGCAGTATTGCGATTCCAAAGGCCCTGCAGCCCTACGCGGGATTTGACGTTATCGCGAGCGCATGAGGAGTGGGCTTCCCAAGCGACAATCCACACGGTTTGATCCGGTCATCCGGCGCCCGTCACCCACGCGCGCAAGCACGTGGCGCAGGCTTGGCGCGCGCATTCCCAAAAGCGCATATTTTTTGTTGGGAGCGGCCGGCATCGCACTGGTCGGTTTTGCTTACGTGTTTGTGTTTTCAAATCAGTTCGCCATAACTACGGTCAATATTACCGGAACCGACCCAGAGAGCGCGTACGAAATCCGCGCGCGCCTCAATGAGCAATTCTCTGAGCGTCGCTGGGTGGTGTTTGCGCAAAATAAGACAGTCCTGTTCCCCCACGAAAGAACGCGAGCCAACATCATGAGCACATTCGCGGGAGTTTCGGATGTTCACCTTGAAGTTTCGTTTCCCAACAGTTTGAACGTTGGAATATCCGAGCGTACGCCGGTCGGTATTTGGTGTGCTGTCGCGGGTCGAGAGGCAAGCAGTGCGGTGGACTGTTTTTTCTACGACGAGGCGGGCATTGTGTATAAAAGGGCTCCCAACGCGACGCGCGGGTTTCTCATTGATATCATGTATGATTTTCGCACCCAAAGCGCTGCAGCGGGTGACACAGTCCTTTCGCCTAAAGACGTCGAATCGGTAACCGAAGCTCGCAACGCAATTGAACGCGCCTACGTCAAGCCGCAGTATATTTCTCTTCTGGGTAATGGCGAACTACACGCCGGGTTTAGTGGTGGCTGGGAGGCCTACCTTTCGGCCAATAATGATCTCAGCGCCCAAGCCCAGTCCCTCGCGCTGGTTGTGGAAGAAGAGGTAGGCGTGCGCCGCTCAGAGCTTTCCTATATTGATGTGCGCCTCATTAACAAGGTCTTTTATCACTTCAAGGAGGACGATGAGGTTGGCGAGGTGGACGATGTTGGCGCTACTTCTCAAGAATCTGCCCAGTAGTCCTTCTACGCGGGAGCCGTGCAAACAAAGAACGGGTCATTATGTGACCCGTTCTTTGTTTGCACGGCAGGGCGGCGTACTACTCGGGAATGTAGAAGACGTAGATGGAGTGCCCGATGATTTCCTCGGGTTTATAGGCATCGAGCCAGATAAAGTGCGTGGTTGACTCGTTGAACGAGGGGTCGGACTCGGCGCGCCCGCCTTGTAGGAAGGTTGCTGAAACGGCAATCCACCCCGAGCGGTGCTCTTCATTGTACCAGTCCAGCGGCAAAGCCCGGTTGCCCAGGTAGTAGCCGGGTGCTCCCCACGGGCCAAAGTAGGAAACGCGAATTTCTTCAATGTCGCGTTCATCCACAAACCTGGCAAGGCCGCGAATATCCTGTCCCCAGTCAAGGTTGGAATCTACGGCAATCTCCTCGCCGCCACCGGCCAGGCGGGCTAGCTCATTGTAGTAGGCAAGCGAGTGGGGATAATAGGAAAGCGAACTTAACATATACCAAATTAACAATACCAACACGACGCTTATCTTAACCCAGCGCATGAACATCAGGCGCGCGAAGGAGCGCACGACGGCAACAACATTCAAACTGCGCCGCACGGTGCCGAAACGGACCCACCGCACGATAATAGCCGCCAGCAACAAGTAGAGGAAGGGAAAGGTCGGCAGTATGTGGCGTACGCCAATATTCAGGTTGCCAAGAATGCTGGCGGTCCAGTATAGGACGATAAAGAGCGCGAACATAAGTTCCCAAAAGTATTCCTGAACCCAGCCGTCTACCATGCGCAGGAATGCCTTGACGCGCGTGCTAAAAGCGCTATAGCCGCGTAGGCCCAAACGGGTGCCGCGAACGAACGCAATGACGGCGACGGCGCTTCCGAGAGCCATGAGCGCCAGCAGAGCCAGGGGAACTTTTACGGCGAAGACGATCGGGAAGTATTCCAACCAACCATCGGCGCTGACCTCGCCCATAAAGTACGTTGTGTTACCGCCGGAGACGCGTTGGAATACCATGAGGTGACCCATAAAGAATTGCGCGTAGGGTCGCAAGACTTCCTGGTGGGCCATCCACAGCACCACGCCAGGGGAGGAAACTTCAATACCTAGCGGGCGCAGTTGCCCGGTTTCGCCGTACTGATTGCCCTGGATGCGAAACGGTGAGTTAGCAAGGATTTGGCTCGTTTGTTCTATCTGCTCCTCGGCCGGATAGTCCCAAATCGCGTAGAGGTAAATAGGATAGACGACCGCCAGACCAATGAGGCCAATAACGATGAGTTTTCCAAAGTATGCGCCGATGCGCCCCAGCGTCCGAAAAGAGAGGAGGTTGATGGGGCGGTTTTTGAACAGAACCCAGGCAACAACAATAGCGGCAAAGTAAGGAATGAGCAGAATCAGCGAGAACTTGATGGATTGTGCCAAGCCGAATGCAACGCCGGCGACCGCAAGGTTGACGGCACTTTCGTTGCGCAAGTATCTGAATAAAAAGTAGGTAGCAAAAAAGAATGCGAGCGTCGCACCTACGTCGGTGGTTACATACGCGCCGTGGGCCAGGAAGGTTGGGGAGAAGACGAACAGCGCCAAGGCCAGCAGGGCTGCGGCCCATCCATAGAGGCGGCGCGCCCAGATAAAAATGAAGGCGCCCAAAAAGAGCGCGAGCAGAACCGGCCCGACGCGTGACCAAAAGGTCAGTGCGGTCGCGTCGTTTTCCACTTCATAGATAATGGCATTGCCAAGCGTCCATTGCGAATCGGTTCCCAGTTTTTCATCAAAGTCGGCGCGGTCAAGCGGGTCGTTAAAGTTCTGCAGGGCCAGGGGAATGGCAGACGCCATTTTGACCAACGGCGGATGTTCGGGGTTGATGCGGTAGTCGCGCCCCACCACAGTCGCATATCCGCTGATGATGTGTGCCGTTTCGTCGTAGATAGCTGCATCGTGGTAGGCGCGAAACAGCAGCAGCCCGCCCATAACAAGCAACAGTACCGCAGCAATTGCTAAGCTCAGGCGCATCACGAGAGGTCGTTGCAGGGCATTCAACATATGGGTTCAGTATACCAAAAAATGTCCAAAAAAGTTTTCACAACCTGTCCTTTCGCATGGTAGTATGAAGAGTAAGCATTAACTTTCTTCGTATGAATGGACAACCAATTGTCGCGCTGAGCGCGCCGCGGATCAGGTTTTCGTTCGTGGATATTTTAGGCGCAGTAGTCATTGGAGAGGCCGTCGCGTGGCTTTTGTATATTATGGCGCGCGTCAATGCACCCCAGTTGCCGATTCCCGTTGGGTTAGCGGATGCGCTCGTCGATATACAGACAGCCTTTATGCTGGCAGTTGCCTTTCCGCTGCTTTCTGCTGCAGGACTGTATGTGGCCTATATCATCGGCAGGAAGATTGAAGTTATATACCGCGCCGCCAAATTTGCGCTGGTCGGGGCATTGAATACGTTTGTAGACCTGGGTGTCCTGAATGCGCTAATCCTGGCTACCGGCGTTGCCGCCGGTAGCGGATTCGTTGCCTTTGCCGCCATTTCCTTTACGGCGGCTGTCATCAACAGCTACGCCTGGAACAAATGGTGGGTGTTTGGCAGTTCCAATCGCGGGGCCGGCAAAGAGTTTTCGCAGTTCGTTTTGGTGAGCCTGGTCGGTATCGGCCTCAATGTTGCCACGGCTGCAGTTATCGTAAACGTCATAGGTGCTCCCGAAGGTACTGCTCCAGAACTGTGGGCCAATGTGGGCAAACTGACCGCTACCGTTGTCTCGCTGGGGTGGAACTTTATCGGCTACAAGTTCTGGGTCTTCAATAAAGTATAGTGCGTTCATATGTCTGATACATTGTATATCGCGGTCATCGCGGTTCTTGCGGTCGTCGTAGCTGTTGCGTTACTGCGGCGCGAACGAACCAAATCAGGGCCCAAAGAGGACTCGAGTTTAGTGATGCTGCAAAACCAGATGAGCCAGATGGCCCGCACGCTCGACGAAAAACTCGGCAGTTCGGAGCGTTCCATGCAAGAGGCGGTTCGCCACCAGTTCACGGAGTCACAAAAACTCATTCAGTCCATTACGCGCGAGCTCACCGAGGTAAAAGAAACCAACAAGCAGGTGTTTGGCATGACCGAGCAGCTCCATTCGTTGGAGCAGGTCCTTAAAAATCAAAAGCAGAGGGGCAACTTAGGCGAGGCGGGGCTTGAACTTATTCTTGCCAACATGCTTCCCCCCGATGCCTATCAAATGCAGTACGCCTTTAACGACGGCACGATCGTGGACGCTATCTTGAAAACAAGAGATGGCCTTATTCCGGTGGACGCTAAGTTTTCTTTGGAAAACTATGTGCGCATCGCTGAAGAAAAAGATGATGAGCGCCGCCTCCAGCTGGAAAAAGATTTTAAGAACGACCTCAAGCGTCGCATCGACGAGACCTCAAAATACATAAAGCCAAAAGAGGGCACTCTGCCATTCGCGTTCATGTACATACCGGCCGAAGGTATTTATTACGATTTGCTCGTCAACGAGGTGGGGGCCGTGCAGGTCAATACGCGCGATCTCATTGATTACGCACAAAAGGAACGGGGCGTTATTATTGTTTCCCCCACCACGTTCTCGGCGTATCTGCATACGGTGCTCCTTGGTTTTCGAAACATGCAAATTGAAAAATCGGCGGAACTTATCGGCAAACGGGTTGAAGAACTCGGCCGGCATATTCGCAGCTACGATTCCTACATGCAAAAGCTGGGTAATTCGCTGGGCACGACCGTCAGTCACTACAATACCGCTTACAAGGAACTCAAAAAAGTGGACAAGGATGTAGTGCGTATCACCGCCGCCGCGCCCGAGGTAGAGGCCATGGAGCCGGGGATAGAACCGTTGCAGTTAGAGCGGCCACAGACTGATGACGAGGAAGATTAGGGTTGTTTCTCGGTTTTACTTTATTGGTAGCTATAAAATATGTCAAAAGAACAAGGATTAGCTAAGTTTTTGCTGGTATTTGGGTTGGGGAATATCCTGGTGCACCCTATTCTTCCTTGGTTTTTCCAGCAGCAGTTTTTTTGGACCCCAAAGAATGTCCCTTATGAATTCATGATTGGAGGACTGTATATCGCCTGGGGCATTGTGATGGTAGTTGCATCAAGAGATCCCTTAAAGCACAAGCTTTTTGTTGATTTTACGATTCTAGGAAACCTATTTCATGCAATTGTCATGATTTTCTTTGGTGTCATGGAACAGCCGAAGCATTTGTACGGAGATGTCATTTGGATTAGTGCCCTGGGGGTTATCCCACTCATCTTTTATCCGTGGGGAGTAAAAAATTTCCTCAGGCAAAAGTGAGGATAAAAATAAATCGAGGAGGGTTCCAGTGGAACCCTCCTCCGTGGTTGGCTGCTCGACTCGCTAGGGGATGAAGTTGAGGCCTTGCTCCTTCGTCTCGCTCTTCATCCACGCGTCGTAGGCCAGTGCGACGATCATCTCCAGGACCATGCCGGCGATCATCCGGTCGAAGTAGGGCTGCACGCCCGAGAACCCAACCACGAGGCCGTATCGCTTCACGGCTGCCCAGTAGGGGGTGTCCCCGGGAAAGAGCATGTGGGGAAGGGCATCGGTCCCGCTGTCGTGTCGGCCTTGACATACCTGTAGGACCTTTGAGCGAGAAATTGCCTGGAAGTCGTGCGGCCACTCGGCGGGATTGCCGAAGGCAAGCTCGTAGTACAAGTAGCCGGGAAGATTGGGGGTCTGGAGTGCCTCAAGGAACTCATTGTTGCTTCGTACGTCCACGGGTTCCTGGATGGGTCCCACAACCACGAGGTTGCCCATCCGTCGGCTCAGAAGAGAACCGATCGAATCTGGCGATTCATCCTTCAGTGTGACCGCCATCACTGCATCGACCGCCCGTTCGATACGAGAGGGCGTTACGAACTTCAGCATTTCGAACCTCCGATAGTCACTCTCCGTTTGCGGGGTAAGTATACGCACCTAACGCTCTCTGTCAAGATACGAGAATTGGGAGGGCGATGCAAAGGGTTGCAACCTTTCGTCATTTGCTGTATAGTAATTTCATTGTGTGAGCGTCCTAAAGCTCTAAAACCTAACGCTCTAAAGCTCTAAAATCATGTTTGCAATCATCAAAACAGGCGGAAAACAATATAAGGTACAAAAAGGCCAGCGTCTTGCCGTTGAGAAAATAGATGCCCAAGAAGGCGATGAAGTGGCCCTGGGTGAGGTTTTGCTGACGGCCGACGGCGACGACATGCAATTAGGTATGCCCATAGTTTCGGGCGTTTCAGTTATCGCCAAAGTGACCGAGCAGGGCAAGGGCGAGAAAGTTGTTGCCTATAAGTACAAGAAACGCAAACGCTATTCGCGCATGCATGGCCACCGCCAGCTTCAGACCACGGTAGAGATTTTGGACATCAAAACGGGAGGAGCTGCCCCTTCGAAATCCTCCACGCCAAAGGACGGGCAGGCAGGGCAAGCAAAGAAAGCGACTGCCCAAAAGACAGAAAAGGAACCCGTAGCAACGAAATAGTAATTTACGTACCGATTTACGTAAATCAAAACCCCGCCCTTCCATGGAAGGGCGGGGTTTTGTGTTTGCGCGCACAACATTAAATTATTGACAAATATAATAATTTATGCCAATATATATTCATTCGAAACGAAAGTTGCCGCAAAGGCGGAGGCGCAGGAACTGGAGGAACGGAAATGATGCAACTTCGAGTTTGGCTGGATCAAGAAGCGGCAGCAGAGGAGAGGGAACGCCCCGGGAGATTCTTGGAAGGATATATCGAGGGGGCTGGGCCTGAAGCTCAGGAGAGATTCCTGATGCAGACCGACCCGGCTTCGGGACACATGTATTTCACGGTTCCGCTCGGCTTCGTGGTGGTGCCGGACGATGTAGGGCTCTTTATCTATAGGGGCCTCGACCACTACTCGGTGGAGGGCCGCGTGAAGGCAGGAACTTTCCCGGACTTCGCCTACAGGATTGGGAAGGTCGACGTTGCCGTCCAGACGGTGGGTGGAGGCAAAGAGCAGAGAGTCTGCCTGTCCTCCCCATCAATGGAGGAACTGATGATCAACTGTAACCGCCTCTTTGCGTGGTACGTCTACGCGAGGTGGATGGGGGGCGCCGCCGACCCTCTGGGGGAGTGGTTTGGAGAGGAGGAGCGAGCTAGGCTCTAGCCCGAACGGGCGGGAGTCATCCAGGCCGCGCAGAGCCGCAATCTGCGCACTAACGACGGGAGCCTTCGGGCTCCCGTTTCGCTTTTTAACATTCCAACATTCTGCAGAATGTTGGAATGTTAGTGTTGTGTCGCTAATCACCTAACCCCTCTAACCACCTAATCCCTCTTTTTACCGCCTTCCCTCAATCGCATTCCGCAAGGTCTCCTCGTCGGCGTATTCAAGGTCGGTGCCGGTTGCTAGTCCCCGGCCAAGGCGAGTGACGGTGACATTCTTGCGCCCCAGCTTTTTGAGGGATTCTTGTAAATACATCGAGGTGAAGTTGCCCTCGCGCGTGTTGCCTAGGGCAAGAATGACCTCGTGCTTGGCGGTGTTGCCCCGCAGTCGCTTGAGGAGGGCGCGTACGCGGTCTTTGGCCAGGCCAGTGGTATGAAGGGGGGAGATGTTATCACCCAGCACAAAGTAGCGCCCCGCGTGCACGTTCGCTTTTTCCATGTTCAGTACATCACCCTCCTTTTCGACCACACAAAGCACATTGGCGGAGCGCTTGGGGTCGCGGCAAATATCGCACAGCTTTTCTTTATTCTTCTCTGCCGGCATATTGCAGCTGGTGCACAGTAGGACGCTCTGAGAAATGGCCGTGAGCGCGGCAATAGCTCGCTCGACCTCCTCGGGGGGTTGCTTCATGAGGGCAAATGCAAAACGCTCGGCCTGGCGCGGGCCAACGCCTGGATAATTTTGAAAGTGGCGTTTGAGTTGTTGGAGTGGTTCTGGCAACATGTGGGGGCAAGCTCAAAGCTCATAGCCACCGCTTCCAGCGGGGGCCCGTCACCGCTTTCTTCGGGACCCCGCCAGCGGCGGTGGCCAAAGGCGGTGGCTTGAAGCTATGAGGGAATATCTTCAATACCGAAGTCCTCGTTGCCGCCCGGCAGGGACATTTCGGCTGACGGGGCGTTGTGATAGCGTTCCAGCGAGGCGAAAGTCGCGGATTTTTTGTGGAAGGCAAGGTCTATCTTGCCGGTAGGACCGTTGCGGTGTTTGGCGATATGGATTTCAGCCACGTTACCCGCCTCGGGGTCGTCGCGGTTGGTCAAGTCGCGGTAGATGAACAGCACGACGTCCGCATCCTGTTCAATGGAGCCCGAATCGCGCAGGTCCGAAAGGCGGGGGATTTGCGGGTGGCGCTGCTCTACTGCGCGTGATAGCTGGGAAACGGCAAGGACCGGAATATTTAGCTCGCGTGCTAGCGACTTAAGCGCTCGGGAAATTTCTGAAACTTGTTGCACCAAGTTGTCGTTGTTGGAGTTTTTGGGTTGGATTAACTGTAGGTAGTCCACGATAAGCAAGCCCAGGCCGTGTTCGGCTTGCAGGCGACGGGCCATGGCGCGCATTTGTAGCACACTTGAGGTCAGACCGTCGTCGACAAATATAGGCGCTTCGGATAGTTCGCCCAGGGCAGTTTGAATACGTGGGAAATCCTCATTGGCGAGTTTGCCGGTGCGCAGGCGCCACAAGTCAATGTCGGCTTGGGCGGCAATGAAGCGGTCCACAATCTGGTCTTGGCTCATTTCCAAACTGAAAATACCCGTGGGAATCTTGTGGTTAATTGCCGCGTTGCGGGCAATGTCGAGCGCCAGGGAAGATTTACCCAGCGAGGGGCGGGCGGCAAGAATTATGAGGTCGGATTTTTGCAAGCCGGCAAGGACGTTGTCCAGGTCGCTAAAGCCCGTGGGGACGCCCCGTAGCTCGCCGGTATTTTTGTGGAGACGGTCGATGCGGTCAAACGCCTCGCCGAGGGAATTTTTCAGCGCGCTGAAGGCCTGGGTATTGGATCGTTCTGAAATTTTAAAGACCTCGCGTTCTGCCGAGTCCAACAGAACGTCCACGTCTTCGTTCTCGTTGTAGCCCATCTGCGCGATATTGTACGAAGCGCTGATGAGTCGGCGCAGCATGGACTTTTTATGCACGAGTGACCCATAGTAGGTGATGTTGCTGGAAGAAGGCACGGCGTTGACCAGCTGAGTTAAATAGCTTTGTCCGCCAATTTGGTCAAGTTGTTTTTTCTCACGCAGGCGGCTGGCCACCGTCAAAACATCCAGCGGCAAGCTGCGCTCGGTGAGTTCGGTCATTACATCAAAAATTTTGCGGTGCCCCTCTTGGTAAAAGTCCGATGGCTCCAGCAAGTCGGCCACGCGGAAAAAACCCTCTTTATCAATGAGAATAGCGCCCAATACCGAGCGTTCGGCATCAAGGTCCTGCGGTGGAAGGCGATCTATCTTGTCGTTTCCATCTGCCATATAGTTCAACCATCATAGCATATCGGGCTGGCCAACCGGAATGCTGCCTGTGAAGTTTCTGTGTACATAAAGTGCATGATCGCAAACGGGGTATACTAGCAGTATAATGGCAGGCATCAAAAAACCAAATCGTCTGCGCAAGCAGGATGCGAAGGGGCGCAAAAAGCGCGCGCAAGAGCAAAGCGGCCGCGGGCTCAAGCAGACCTTGCCGCGGCATGCGAAGAACAAAGCGAAGTAGTACTTCTAGCCGGAGCGCCTTTCATAGTATACTAGAAGCAGGATAGGGAAAGGGGAGGTGACGGTGGTTGTTTCTCGGGAGGTAAGCTCGCTCTTGGAGAGGATTACTCCGTGCAGGGAAGACCAACTGCCAGACTTCCCCGAACGGGAAGAAGTCCTGGCGGCCCTCGCGTCACGTTCATTGGTACGGTGTCTATGGGCGGCGGTTCGAGTCAATTGGGCCGCCAAGCACAAGCGCAAGGATGAAGACCCGTACCAGTTCTGGAGGTATCGGGCCAAAGAGCTCCTGGTCGTAACGTGCATTGAGCTTTCGCTTGCTCGGGGGCGCAAAAAACCCCGGGAGCTTGGCGATTGGGGCTGGGGAATTGATCGACACGGCC
>JBBDZE010000029.1:0-16549 GCA_040900345.1 Candidatus Spechtbacterales bacterium | reverse complement strand
TCAACATGACCCCTCAGAGATTCGAAGAGCTTGGCTATGGCTGGAACCAGATATTTATCATCAATGAAAAGGAGCTTGAGTATTATCAGACAGGAGCGGATGTGACGTAGAAGGTGCCTGTTTTCAAAAAATGGGTGATACGCAATCCGGTGCTTGACGGTCTCTTGACTGGCTACCATAATTTGGTGCGCCAGCCTCTGCAGATGCGGAGGATGCCGCAGATTACGAAGCATCAGGGACGGTGTCATAGTTGAGTTTTTAGCGGATGGTACCCGCCCGGCATCGAAGCAATGGAAGGATAAGCGGTACACTAATAGTAGACAGGTTTCTCTCAATCCACTTGAGCTATATAAAAAGATGAGTATCTCAAGAAAGAGGGCGGACGCCTTCACTCTCATCGAACTCCTCGTGGTCATTGCCATCATCGGCCTTCTCGCGAGTGTTGTAATTGTCAGCGTGAACGACGCACGGGAGGAGGCCCGTATCAAGGGTGCTATGCAGTTTGAGCAGAGCCTTTTTAATGCGGTCGGATACGGCGCTATTGGTATTTGGGATTTCGAAGAGGGAAGCGGCACCACGGCGGGTGACCGATCGGGGTTTGAAAATGATGGAACTATTAGCGGAGCAACATGGGTAGCCAACGATGAGCTGGGCGGATACGCTCTGCAATTCAATGGATCGAGCTCTCTTGTACAGGTGCCAAACGCACCCAGCCTTGCCGCAACCAATACCCTTACTATTTCCGCCTGGATAAACGCCGAGACTCCTCTACGAGATTTTCTCTCCCGCGCTTGGAATGTTTGGCGTGTTATTCTAAATGAAGGAGGGGCAAATAACGTTAAGGTCGTTCAGCGTATAGGGATCTCGGACGTCACGACGCTTTCCGAAAACAATGCCATTAAACCCGGAAAGTGGCAGTTTATCGCGTATGTCTACGACGGGAGCACAACGCAAATATATGTAGACGGGAAAAAGAGTGGGCCGGCAGTTGCTGCTTCGGGGAGTGTTGCGACGTCATCCTCACCGGTGCTCATAGGGGGGTGGAACGTCCGGCGTTTCAAGGGCAGTATCGATAACGTCCGTGTCTTCGAAGAAGCCCTCTCCGCCCAAGCGGTTGAGAAGATATATGTACAGGAAGCACAGAACTATCTTGCAGCAGAGTGAGGCCCTACCTGTCGGCAGACAAGGCTTCACTCTCATCGAACTCCTCGTGGTCATTGCCATCATCGGCCTTCTCGCGAGTGTTGTAATTGTCAGCGTGAACGACGCACGGGAGGAGGCCCGCATCAAGGGTGCTATGCAGTTTGAGCAGAGTGCATTCAATGTTGTGGGAGCCTATGCCGTCGGTGTGTGGGACTTCGAGGAAGGAATCGGAAGTACGGCGCGCGATGGTTCCGGGTTTGAGAATGATGGAACTATTAATGGCGCTACCTGGGTAGAGGACGAGGACTTGGGAAGGTACGTCCTTTCTTTTAGCGGGAACAATTCCATAACGGCTCCCGATACTTCTTCTTTGGATATTACCTCAAATGCGTTTACGCTTTCAGGGTGGTTTAAGCCTTCGGTAGACGTTACCGCCATGACAAACAACTACCCAATTTTTATTATGAAGCGCCCTTGGCTTGTGGGAGGATATGCAGCCCATTTTATAAAAGCGAATGGAAGGATTATTGTGCAGTATTGCCGATCGGGCGGCCCGTGTTCTGCGGCATACTCGAAAACCTCTTTCAAGGCAGGTAAGTGGTACTATTATACGGGAACGTTCGACGGCACCAAGCTGCGCGTGTATATTGACGGAAAACTTGAAGGTGAAAGCTCATCTCCGGGGACGATGGGGTCAAGTTCGACCAATAGACTCACCATCGGGCAGTCTTTCCAAGGCTCCATTGATCAGGTCCGCATCTTTGAGGAAGCTCTTACCGCCCAAGCGGTTGAGAAGATATATGCACAGGAAGTGAATTTATATGCAGCTCGACAATGAGTAGCACCGGCAAAATGTGGAACGTCGCGAAGAAAGCTCCTAAGAGCTTTCTTTCTGCATATCCGGAATATTCCTCTGTTGTAAACCAAATCCTGTGGAACCGCGGTTTGAAGGGGCAGGAGGCTGTAGACGTGTTCTTCAATCCCGACTACGAGCGCGACGTGCACGATCCATTACTGTTGAAAGGGATGAAAAAAGCATTGCGGCGTATTAGCGACGCGATAGATGGCGACGAACACATTGTCATTTACGGCGATTACGATGCCGATGGCGTGTGTGCCTCCACTGTTCTCAACGAAACATTTCTCCAGCTGGGCGCGCGCAATGTGCGCGTCTACATTCCCCATCGGGAAGACGAGGGCTACGGACTGAATATTCCTGCCATACAGCAATTTGCGAAGGAAAACGCCTCGCTTATTATCACGGTGGACTGCGGTTCTACAAATGTTGAGGAGGTTGACGCGGCCAACAAGCTCGGTATTGATGTGATTATCACCGATCACCACCAAGTGCTGGAGCGCGTGCCCGCGGCGCTGGCGCTCGTCAATCCGCACCAAAAAGGAGACGCGTACCCATTTAAAGATCTAGCCGGCACGGCCGTTGCGTTCAAACTTGCCCAAGCGTTGATTGCGAGCCGTCGCATCAAAAGAAAACAAGTCCCGCACGAGGGCTGGGATAAGTGGCTCCTCGACTTGGTCGCGCTTGCCACCATTACGGATGTCATGCCACTGGTTGGAGAGAATCGCACGCTTGTGCGGTACGGGCTGATGGTCCTGGCGCAAACGCGCCGTCCCGGCCTGGTGGCACTCATGAGCCGTGCCGGAGTAGACCCGGTGTTTGACCGCACGAGCCAGCGTACTAACCTCAACCCCTATACGCTGGGTTTTGTACTGGGGCCGCGCATTAACGCTGCGGGCCGCATGGAACACGCCGAGTTGGCCTTTCGTTTATTAGAAACGCAGGACGAGCATCGCGCCGCCGAGCTAGCCGGCCGGCTGGAGCAAAAGAATAAAGAGCGCCAGAATGTTGTCCGCGCCATTATGGCCGAAATTGAAGACCGGCCCGATATCAATGAACACAGCGCAATCGTTGTGGGTAGTGAGCGCTGGCCCGTGGGGGTGCTCGGCATTGTCGCCGGGCGTTTGGCCGAACGTTACCACAAACCTTCGTTCTTGTACCAAGTGCAAGAAAAGAAACTTGTCGGCTCGGCACGCACTCCGCATGCTTTCAATACCGTGGAGCTGTTGTCGGCGTGCCAGAGCGCATTGTCGCGTTTTGGCGGGCACGCCCAGGCGGGCGGATTTGCCGCGGCGCGTGGCAAAGAAAAACGTCTGCGCACACTTTTACTGACAGCCGTGGAGCGTCGCATGAAAGAATTGGGCGCAGAGAAGCTCCTGCCCACCCTCACGATTGACGCCGAGATTATGTCCGAGCATATCGGCTGGGAGCTTCACCAGGAAATAGCTCGATTCGAACCCTTTGGTGAAGGGAACAGCCAGCCGGTATTTTTGATGCGCGCCGCGGCGCTCCAGGGTGTGCGGGCGGTAGGAGGTGACGGCAGTCATTTGCGGTGCATGGTGTCGGGCGGCTATAATAAAGAGTACGTTAAGGCAATTGGGTTTGGGTTGGCGCGGGAGGGGCTGCCCGTACGGGCCGGTGAATCCGCTGATATTGCATTCACGCTTGGGGTGGATGAATGGAACGGGAGCCGGAAATTATGCCTGGAATTATTGGATATTAAGGTTGCTACACGGGAGTAGCGTTTTCTCACACACGTCGCTGGGGGTGCCTATTCCTCACCAGAACCGCGGTCTGCGAATTCCAGCGATTTGCAGCTGCTGCCTCGGAGAGCTTCTGATCCGGAATAAGCAGTCCCACCTAAAACCTAACACCTAATACCTAAAACCTAGACCATGATTGAAATTTATACGGATGGCGGCGCTCGGGGAAACCCCGGTCCCGCAGCGGCAGGGGTGGTTATTGGCGCGCCCTATAATAAAAGTTATTCCCAGTATTTGGGAGAGACCACCAACAACATTGCCGAATATCAGGCGGTCATTTTGGCCTTAGAAAAATTGCGCGCCCTAGTGGGGAAAGGCAAAACAAAAAGTACCGATGTGACGGTATTCATGGATTCCCAACTTGCGGTCCAGCAGCTTTCCGGCCGCTACAAGGTAAATAGCGAAAATATCATCCCGCTGTTTATTAAGATTCATAACCTGCGGGTCGATTATAGGTCTGTCGCATTTCAGCACGTCCCCCGCGCGCAAAACAAGGGTGCCGACAAAATGGTGAACCAAGAGTTGGATAAGCACGAGGGGAGCGGGTCGTTGTTTAGTTCATAAATGTAAAAGCTATGGGGATGTCGCTTCCACACTACTCAATTCGTCCACTTGTTTTTATACTGTCCTTGTTCGCCCTGGGTATACTGGTTGATTTTTCGCTTCTTCCCGCATATACACAATGGGCGCTCGTGTTGCTAATTTTGCCTACTATCTTTTTCCTGTTTCGTAAGCATGAGCATCTCGATGAAAAAAGGCTCGCAGTAGTGATAGTACTCTCCATTCTTATTGGTGTGTTATGGGATAAAGTAGCTCTACATATTGATATTTGGGGCTTCCCAGATGCAAGTGTAAGCTTTTGGTTGCTTGGCGTGCCTATAGAGGAATATATCTTTGCTATAGCAATGCCGACAATTATTCTTGGCATTTATACTTCGCTGCCACATTTTAGAAAAAACGGTACATTAAACGTTCTAAGATTTAACGAGAAAATATTAGCAGTTGCGTTATTCTTTGTTCAAATGATGGTCTGGGCATTCTTATTTTTTGGCGATCCGGTTTCGTATTGGAAATGGTTGGTATTTTTTGCTGTCACGCCCTCCCTATTTTTCCTCTTTAGGAAAGGAGAGAAAATTGATGAAGTAAGGCTTATTGTTACACTAGCTGTTAGTCTGGTCATTGCATTAACCATGGATTATTTTTTCATTCATTCGGAGAGTTGGACATACAACGAGGATGCGCTCATTGGAAGACTTCATGTTCTCCCGATAGATGATATCCTTTTCACCATTTTTGTTTCTATAACCATTATTGGCCTTTACACTGCATTGCCACGAAAACATATCTTGACGGGAAGATGGTAAATAAAATGCTGCACGAGGCAGCATGAATGGAAGAGGGCATATCTTTAAAAGCGAAGGGGGAGAGCTATGAGCTCTCCCCGTGGGGGCGGGCACCCCGTTTCTCTAGGAGGCCCGCCCCTATTATGACCGCGATCATGGAGCCGACGGCGCTCCCGACGAACATTCCGTCGACTGAGGCCCCGATGGCGAAGAAGATCGCCATCCCCAGGATTCCGCCGAGAACCCCGGCGATGGTGAGAAACAGAGAGTGCATCTTGCGTTCCAGTCCTTTCCAATCGTGCTGATGCTTATATGATAGCATATTATATAATATTTGTCAATAGTATTGATGTCCCTTAAGCAAACGGCTAACCTTCCTGCCGGCAGGTAGGAACGCCTAATCGAGCTGTTCCGTGCATACAAAAACCGCCTTGTGGGCGGTTTTTGTGATCCGTTTGAATTGTGCAGCACTTAAGGGAAACCAAGGTTTAAAACAAAGGTGGGGAGGATCATGTCCTCCCCACGCGCTGTGCTCCCACACAGCGCTATTTCTGCACGTCTTCATCCTGGAGGGTTTGGAATCCCTCGCGGAATATATGGAGGACCTCTTCGAGTTCAGCGCGCACTCGAGGAAGAATGAGCGGCACGACGACGGGACGGTATAGACCCGTCAGAAGCGCCCCTGCGACGACTGCGGCCAGGGTACTTCCTTGCGTGAGGTCCCCTCCTCCTAGCGAACGGAAGCTTAGACCCAGAAAGAGGAGGCAAGCAATTCCAACGATTGCTGATCCTCTTGCGGAGTTCCAAGCTCCTCCCCGCCGAACGATCTTGTGACCGTCGTTTCCAATACGCCAGGCAACGAAGGGCGCCCCCATGTAGGCGAGCGTGTAGACGTACCCTTCAAACGGGGAGTGAGCAGTAATTCCTTGAATGAATACCACACCCAGGAAGAGTAGCCAGCCGACGCAAGCCCATAGCAGAAGCAGGGCTATCCAGGAGCCTGATTCTTTGCGTTCCGACTCCTGATTCATCATGTCCTCCTCAGGACTAATCTCTCAAGATTACCCCACTCAGATGAGGCATATTGGCTGCTACCTCAAATATTTTTTAGCAGCCAAGGTGCCCCATCCGAGCGTTTGCGAATGAACTTTCCTCATTCGCTAACAACTACATTATAGCATGTATTAATTATTTTGTCAAGTCTTTATACCCCTGCTCCTCAAAGGTCTTTTTACCCCTCCATAAACGGCGTTTTAGCCGTTTATGGGCACACAAAAACCGCCTTGTGGGCGGTTTTTGTGTTTTCGTCTGAAATGCTGTAAGCCGAATTCTGTACCAATCTTGCCCGAGCAAAGCGAGGTCGCAAGATTGAGTACCCCGAGCGAAGTCGCCCGTTCAAATTCTTCAGGGCGACCCTGAACCCGTTGAAGGGTCGAGGGGTAGCCCTTCGAACGCTACGCTTCTCAGGGCGCTCAATTTTGTACCCAAGCGTTGCTTGGACAAAATTGGCGAGAGCTATTTATCTGGACGCGATGTTGCCAACGCGCCTCAAGCGGCACTTCCTCTGCTAAAGCAGAGAACACGGCCTTGCACCGGGTGGGGTTTGCCATCCTGCGGTGTCGCCACTGCAGAAAAGGAGATCTTACCTCCAGCTTTTCACCTATCGCCTGTGCTCGCGAGCGAGCCATCGGCTGTTTGGTCTCTGTGGCACTTTCCCTATCTCGCCTCTTGAAACAAGGTGCGGAACGGTTGGTGTTACCAACCACCCACGACCGACGTAAACGTCGGGCAGTGTTCGGACTTTCCTCACCAATCTTGCCCAAGCAAAGCGAGGTAGCAAGATTGAGTGCCCTTCCATAGCTCCCGGAGGGAGCGAAGGAGGGCTGCCCGCCTTCGCGTAAAGCTTCGGCGGACGCTCAGTTTTGTACCCAAGCGTTGCTTGGACAAAATTGGCGCAACTCTCCGCATTCCAGAAACGTTCCTATTATATTCTATATTATAGGGTTTGTCAATGTTGTTATGCCGTGTGCCCGAGTATACAATGAGGGGCTATTGTTCGCCATTGATAGCACGTATATGAATCCCGTTAGAGATAACGGATTGTCCGATACTGATTGGTGGGGAGAAGAAATTATACATGAATATGCATACACGACATTTATTGTGGAAGCGCCCCTGTGCTTCCTATCTCTAACGGGATGAAGCGTACTGATATTTTCTTTAATGTTGCCCTTGTCCCGCTGGACTTTGCGATGTTGCTTGCGGGGGCTTTGTTCGCCTATGTATTACGCGTAAGCGGGCCTGTCACCGAGCTACGCCCGGTGCTTTTTGATATGCCGCTGGCAGAGTTCCTGGTACCCGCGGCGTTCGTGAGCGCCTGGGGCGTCATGTTGCTCGCTTTGTCGGGGTTGTACGCGATGCGTGGACAGCGCTCATTCTTTCAAGAAGTTGTGACGGGCATGATTGCCATATCAGCCGGTATGGCGCTGGTCATCGTCTTCTTATTTTTTAATCTCACGGATTTTGATTCTCGTTTCATTCTGCTGGCCGCATGGGGATTTGCCCTGGTGATGTGGGTTACGGGACGCCTTGCCATGCGCATTGTGCGGCGTATTCTGCTCGTGAGAAAAGGGCTGGGTGTGGACCAGGTGGTAATCATTGGCACTGGGGATAGTGCGGAGCAACTTAAACGAAATATCCTGAATGACAAGCGGCTGGGCAAGCGGTTTCTGGCGCATATTGAAATTCCCAACATCGACCTCTTGCGTTCGCTCCATGCCCATCGTGTCGTGCATCAAGTCGTGGTGGCTTCCCGCACGATGCCGCGCCCTATGATAATGGAGCTGGTCAGTTTCTGTGAGGAACACCGCATCCAGTTTTCATATACGCCTGATGCGCTCGGCTCCCTAGTCACGACCATGCATGTAAGTACGCTGGGCGACACGCCGCTAGTTTCACTGGCACCCACGCCGTTGGATGGATGGGGACGGGTCGTTAAGCGTATCATAGATATCATAGGCGCGCTTGCGGGGCTTGTGGTATTTTCGCCTATATTTCTTGTGGCGGCGTTCGCCATCAAGTGGGAAACCTCAGGGCCCGTGCTAGAACGGCTGAGGCGCATGAGCCAGGGAAAAGAGTTTGACCTCTACAAGTTTCGCTCAATGATCCAGAATGCCCGCAAGTATAAATGGTTGCTGGTACACCTCAATGAGCGCACCGATGGCCCATTGTTCAAAATTGCAAACGATCCGCGCGTTACGCGCGTCGGCAGATGGCTGCGTGCGCACCGCTACGACGAACTCCCCCAGTTTTTGAATGTGCTGCGCGGTGAGATGAGTCTGGTCGGCCCGCGTCCACATGAACCCGAAGAGGTTGCGCGGTACGAGCAGTACCATAAGAAGGTCTTTGCGGTAAAGGCGGGTATCACTGGGTTTTCGCAGGTCAGCGGCGCCTCCGACCTTCCTTTTGAAGAAGAGATAGCGCTTGACCACTACTATATTGGACATTGGTCGCTGATGCTGGACCTGCAGATATTGCTCAAAACAGCGTGGATGTTCTTCTTTGACAGAAAAGGGATATAACGTAGGCACTTGGCGAGCTCGGAGAGCGAGCCTAGTGGCAGCGTTACCCTGCACCTAAAATGCTCCGGATAACAGGCAGAGGGTGGTAGCAGTAGTGCAATGTGTTAAACACCCGCGGCGCTGTGCCCGAATAGGGCAGGGCTATCCGCCCTTGCGCCGCCATTGTATCAGAAGCATTTTAGGTGCGGGGTGCTCAGTTTTCTAAAACGTCTCGGCGGATTCGCTTCGCGAATTGCCTCGCCGAGAAAATTGGCATGAAAGTCGCACTTGTTCACGATTATTTAACCCAATACGGCGGGGCCGAACGGGTGCTAGAGGAACTGGCCTACATGTTCCCCCACGCGCCCATTTATACGCTGATTTACGATGAGCGGCTTTCCGGCCGTGCCTTTGCCGACCGCGACGTGCGTACCTCCTTTTTGCAGCGCATTCCCGGCGTAGCATCTTCATATCGGTTCGCCCTGGCAGCGATGCCCCTGGCGGTGGAGCGTTTCGATCTATCGGAATTTGACGTTGTCGTCTCCAGTTCGGCAAGTTTTGCCAAGGGCGTTATTACACGCCCCGACACGCTGCACGTGTGTTATTGCCACACACCCCTGCGCTACGCATGGGTGGATTACAAGAAGATTGCCGGCGCGTCACTCTATCCAAAAGGCATGCATCGCATTATTCCGGCGATGTTGCCGTACATTCGCATGTGGGACCGCCAGGCATCTCAGCGCCCCGACAGCTACTTGGCCAATTCGAACTTCGTGGCGCAAAAGATTAAAAAATTTTACGGACGAGAATCGCGTGTCGTCTATCCGCCGCTGCACCTTGAAAAGTTCTCCGTAGCGGATGCGGTGGAAGATTATTTTCTTATCGTGGGACGCATGTGGCCCTATAAGCGGTTTGATCTTGCCATAGATGCTTTCAACGAACTTGGCGTGCCGCTGAAGGTCATCGGAACGGGTCCTGAACTAAAGCATCTGAAAAACCGTGCGCGCGGTAACATTGAATTTCTTGGGTTGGTTTCGGAAGCCCATTTGGCTGAGCATCTGTCCCGCGCGCAGGCCCTGATCTTCCCCCAGGAAGAGGACTTTGGCATTACCGCCCTTGAGAGCATGGCGTCGGGGCGACCAGTCATTGCCTACGGATCGGGCGGCGCGCTGGAGAGTGTGCAGGAGGGCGTAAGCGGGGTGTTCTTTCATGAGCAAACACCGCACGCTTTGGCACAAGCTGTTCGTTCGTTCCAAAAGCGTTCCTTTTCGCCCCATGAGGTTCGCGAGAGCGTAACGCGCTTTGATAGAATACACTTTCGCCAGGGTATCCTTGAGGAAATTGAGCGCGTGCGTTCCGAGCATACGCGCCATGTGCTTATTTAAGCGAGTACGGTAAACGGGTCTATGCGTATTGCCATTGATGTTCGTCCCCTTGAGGGAGGCCGTTACGGCGGCGTGGCTGAATATATCAATCAGTTGCTGCCGGCTCTTTTTGCACGTGCTCCTCAGCACGAGTTTCATCTTATTACGAATGGGCGGCGCATTCGTAACGACTATCGCAACCTGGTCGCGCCCAACGCCACGCTCCATCAATTTTCCTACCCCAATAAATTCTTTATGTGGGGCATGCGCTACGCCCAACGCCCGCGTCTGGACCAGCTCGTTGGCGGGGCGGACGTGTTGTTTAGCCCGCATATTTTTCCCGTGGCGTTGTCCTCGGCATGTCGCCAGGTACTGACCTTTCACGACCTATCGTTTGAATACTTTCCGGAAACATTCAGTTGGCGAAAGCGCTTTTGGCACAAAGCCATCGCGCCGGGAGCGCAAGCAAGAGGAGCGGATGGACTTATCGCGGTTTCAGAATCCACCAAACAGGACCTCGTGCGTTCCTATGGCATTGCGCCCGACACTATCTCGGTGGTCTATTCGGGGCTCAATGCGGGTACGCTATCCGAGCAGACGCATGGGTTCAATGCCGTCAAGCGCCGCTATCGGCTGCCGGAACACTATATTCTTTCACTGAGTACGGTGGAGCCGCGTAAGAATTTGAGCATGTTGATACGTGCATTTGAGTTGCTAGCCCAAGGGGAAACGCAGGTGCACTTGGTCATCGCCGGGGCGTTTGGATGGTCATATGATGATGTGGTTCACGCCCAGAAGCGATCGCCCGTGCGCGAGCGCATCCACATTGTGGGCGCGGTGCGCGAGGAGGACAAAGCGCATTTGTACCGTCACGCCCGGCTGTTCGTTTACCCCAGCCAATATGAAGGGTTTGGGTTTCCGCCACTCGAGGCCATGTACTGTGGTGTGCCCACGCTTGTGTCCGCGGTGAGCTCTCTGCCGGAGGTAACCGCCGGCGCGGCTATTCTTATCGATCCTTACCGTCCCGACGAACTCGCCCGTGTGATGGCCGAGACGCTTTACGACGAGCGGCTGCGGGCCCGTTTGCGCGTCGCCGGGATGGCGCGAGCGCGCACCTTTTCGTGGGACCGAGCCGCCGCGCAGACTCTTGACGTGCTTGAACGTACGGGGCGAAACGATTTATAAACAGCGCATACCCTTCATGCTATACTGAAGGGGATGAAGCCTTTCAACGGCAGTGTTTTTGATGATAGCGACAATCCGCGGCAAGAGGAGGACACGGCGTGGCGCGACCATATTGAAGACGATGTTTTGGATTTGCGCGCCATGCCTGCGCCGCGTTCGCGTCGCGATAGGCAGGAGCCTGGCAAAGGACGCGGCAAAGACGCCGCTCCAGAGGTAGCTCGCTATGACAGCAGAGAAGATTTTGACGATACCGAGGAAGAGTTTGAGGAAGAGGGCGCAGTGGGCCAGCCTTCAATCGACGGGTTATTTATTCCTACTCCTCAGCGCAGAGAGCGTTTTGGTGTTCCTCAATCGCCGGCTCCGTTTCCCTCAATAGAACCCTTTGTGGATGAGGAAAACCTCAAGAACTACTTTGAGGCACTGCCCTACGTGGAAGAAAAGCCCGAAGAGCCCCAAGTCCATACTGCCGCCCAATACGTGGAAGCGGCGGATAACGAGGAAAAGATTTCGCCCGAAACGCTCCACGCACAGCTGGCCGAGTTTGACGTGCAAGACCTACACCTGCAGTCCCAGCTTCCCGCCCGCCCGTTCGGGTATACGTCAAATTACCACCGAGCTATCGCGACGCGCGAAATTACCCCGCGCCTTTCCGATTTTAATCTCATTCCGCAGCACGCGCAGCGTTTCAATTCACAACTGCAGTCAAGTCGTAGCTCTCACCGCAAGCGAAATAGTATTATCTTAGGGGTGGTGGCCGCTATCGTCGGGCTTTTCGCGCTGGTCGCCTTGCAATTTTTCGCGCTGCGCGGCCCGCTAATGAGTGACGCCCAGGCGGCCTATGTCGCCATGCAAGCCGGACGTGAGGCGTTGCTTGAGTTGCGCACCGGGGAGGCCAAAGGACACTTTGAGGACGCTCGAGAGGCATTCGAGTCAATAGAGAACAGCCGCGGTGCTGTGTCGCGCCTAGGGTTGGCGCTTGCCGCTACTGTACCCATGAAGAACCGCGTGAGCTCCGGCGCCCACCTGTTGCGGGCGGGCAAACAGTATGCGGTTGCCGGCTATGAGGCTTCTTCGGCTCTTCAGATCGTCTATGCCGCCCAGGGAGGCTTTACGACGGTCCAAACCGACGAGGCCCTTACCGACGCGGTGGTCGCTTCAAGCGAGCATCTCGAACGGGCGCGCGACGCGCTACGGGCGGGCGGCGCGGAGCTGGCCAATGTACGTCCAGAAGATATCCCTACCGAACTTCGGGAAGATATCAGGGCCATTCAGCAACAATCCCAAGACCTTGAGCGCCTCTTTGAAGAGGCGTATTCTTCGCTTGACGTACTGCTTGCCTTGCTTGGGCATGAACGCCCTAAAACATACTTGTTTATTTTTCAAAACGCGTCAGAACTGCGCCCTACGGGGGGATTCATTGGCAGCTACGGCCGAGCCACAGTGGACAAGGGAGCCATTGAAGAACTGTTCGTTAATGGCATTTATGACCCGGACGGGCAGTTGAAAGAGCGAGAACTTTTGGTTGTTCCGCCGCGTCCCCTGCAATACGTAACGCCGTATTGGGGTACGCGCGATGCCAACTGGTTCTTTGATTTTCCCACCTCAGCCGAAAAGGTCATTTCTTTTTACGAAAAAACAGGGGATACGGGGAAAAGCATCGACGGGGTCATTGCCATTACCCCGGCCGTCGTGGAGGAGCTTTTGCGCATTACCGGCCCCATTGAAATGCCTGCTTACGAGGCGACCGTTACCGCCGACAACTTTTTAGAGCGCGTGCAGCAGGAGACCTTGCAAGACTATGACCGGGTAGAAAACAAGCCCAAGCAAATCTTGGCGGACATGGCGCCGGTATTGATTGAGCGTCTTGCCGGTTCGGCAAGCACCGTGGAGCTCCTCAATATGGCTGTCAAAGCGCTTGAACAAAAAGATATCATGATTTACGCGCGCGATCTGAGCGTGGCGCGGTTTGTGCATGGGCGCAACTGGGACGGAGCGCTCAACGCGCCCCAACCCTCGCCAACAACCCTCACCGACTATCTCGCCGTGGTTATTAGTAACCTTGGCGGCGGTAAGGCGGATAAGTATACCACCAGTGCCGTTGCCACCACGACACGTTTTGGTGGGGGCGGAAGCGTGTTGCGCTCGGTTACTATTACCCGAGAGCACCAAGGTGGAGGTACGCCCTACGCGTGGTACAACAAAGCCAATGTGGGCTATTATAAGATTTATGTACCCTGGGGGGCTGAGCTTATTGTCGCGGAAGGATTTGCTCGCGAGCCGAGCCTCATTCAGACTAGCTACACCAGTCAGGGTTACCAGACCGACGCGCTGGTGGTTGGCATTGAGGAAACGCTCACAAAGGGCGCGGGCGGCGTGGATGTATTCCAAGAGCAGGGCATGACCGTATTCGGGGGATGGTTTACAATTCGCCCCGGGCAAACAGATACCGTTTCGATTTCATATCTCCTGCCTACCGTGGCGACACCCTCGCATTCTTCGTACGCGCTTACCGTCCAAAAGCAAAGTGGCGTGAATGCCCGGTACGAAGGGCTGGTAGAAGGGGACGTTTCGGTGGTATCGTTAGGCGAATGCACGCTTCCTGATGCTACCGTTGAACAGGGTGCGTTTTCTTTTCTGCAAACCGGCGACGAACGTCTTACCTGTGACATTCGGATATCGTCGTAGTGCGCTATGATCTCATTTTTTAATAGAGCGACCAACTCCGTAGCCGCCGCCGCGTTCATTCTTGCCGCGGCCACGCTCTTGAGCAGCCTATTTGGCTTGGTGCGCGTGCGGGTGCTCGCCGGTCTTCTGGGAGCCGGCCAGGAGTATGACATTTTCTTGGCCGCCTTTCGCGTACCTGATTTTATTTTCCACATCGTATTGGGCGGGGCCATATCAGTTGGCTTTATTCCGGTATTCGTTGAATACTTCACAAAAGACAAGAACGAGGCGTGGGATATCGCGCGTTCGTTCTTTGTGCTGACGGCTTTGGCCACCATGGTCCTGGCGGGCGTTGCGTTTGTGCTCATGCCGCTCTTGGTGGATGCGATTGTGCCTGGGTTCACTGACGAACAAAAAGGAGAGGTCGCCATGCTTTCGCGCATTATGCTTATAAGCCCCATCCTTTTGGGCATGAGTGCCATTTTCTCCGGCATCCTCCACTCGCTGCGCAAGTTTGTCCTCTATGCGATAGCGCCCATCCTCTACAACCTCGGCATTATTTTTGGAGCCGTCGTCTTTTATCCGGTATGGGGTATCTCCGGTATTGCCTGGGGCGTGGCGCTGGGGGCGCTCTTGCATATCAGTATTCAGGCGGTTGCAAGCTTTAATGCGGGATTTCGCTTTGCGTTGCCGCGTAAAATATTCCATACGGCAGTACTTCGCATTATTAAGCTGGCCGTACCGAGGGCGCTTGGGCTTGTTGCTTATCACATCAATCTGTTGGCGATTACAGCCATTGCTTCGACCCTTGCGGCCGGAGTGCTGGCGATTTTTTCGTTGGCAAGCTATCTGCAGTATCTGCCCATAAGCATCATTGGAACCTCGTTTGCGACCGCCCTGTTCCCCGCGCTTGCCAGTGCGGCGGCCAAACACGAGAATGCTACGTACTTGGCGCACCTTTCGCGGGCGTTGCGTAATGTCATGTTCCTCGTGTTGCCAGCCAGTGCGCTTATTTATATTTTGCGCATCTACATCGTGCGTATCGTATACGGAACAGGCGCGTTTGACTGGGAAGACACCCGCCTTACCGCGGCTACGCTGGGTCTGTTTAGCTTCGGTATCTTTTTCTACGCCATGACCCCGCTGTTTGCCAAAGCATTCTATGCACGCCAGAATACCAGAACGCCGGTTTTGGCGACAACCGCCGGTTTCATTACCAATATTGGTCTTGCCGCGCTCTTTGCTTATGTGGTGTTCCCGCAGGGCATACTGGTTGGTGGGTTGGCGCGAATGCTGCGCGTGGAAGATTTGCCGGACGTATCGGTCCTTGCCTTGCCGTTGGCTTTTTCGCTTTCGGGCGTGGTCGCCTTGGTGCTTATTGCCAGTGCCTTTTTTAAAGAACGGCGCAACCGACCCATCGGGCCGGAAGTGGGCAACGCATTCGCCCGCATTGGTCTTGCGAGTATCATAACGGGCTTGGTCGCGTGGGTTATGTTGCAGGTATTTCAGGGCTTTGGCACGCTTGATACGTTTACCGCAGTGCGCATCGGGTTGCAGGCTGGCTGGGCGCTGTTCATCTCTGTGGGCGTGTATTTTCTTATCGCGCTTATTTTCAGGTTCCCCGAGCTTTCCGTTCTGCGCGATCTTATCAATACGCGTTTTCGAAAGGCCCGCATCCCCAAAGAGCACGCGCCCATTCATCCCGAGGACCAGGGCAGTGTTTCCAGTTAGCCGAGTCAGTGCGTTGTAAAAGGAGTCAAAAAATCGAAGTACTGACGGACAACTAGAGCGAGTGGAGGAGTAGCCCAGAGCTATGACCTGCGTTACAATAGATGCAATGAGCGTTTTTCTCAAAAAACTGACCGCGTTGGCAGTTACCTTAAGTATGGTGGCTGCATTAGGATGGGGCATTCTCGTGAGTGCCTCCTCCCCAACCTTCACCAACAACAATGCGCCTGCAGCTTCTCCTACTCCTGGCACGAACAATACCCTGGTTTTTGACCTCACCTTACCAGCACCTGACTCTGACACTTTCCTGGACTCGGACGGCACCGGCACCACGGGAGCCGGAACGGCTGCTGCCATAACGGCAGGGGATGTGCTCAAGGCGTTGGCCATGGCGGCTAACGCTTTATGCGGCGATACGGATGGGACAACGGCACCCAGCAATATCGTCCAGGATACGAGCGGGGGGTGTGGAACGAATTCTAGCGTCAGTGCGGACTCAACGGGTGATGTCGGCCGTTCCACCTCCATTGTCATAGGCACAGACAACCTTCCCGTCATCAGCTACTGGGACGCCACCAACGGCGACCTCAAGGTTGTCCACTGCGGAAACGCCACCTGCTCAAGTGGCAACACGCTAACCACCGTGGACTCAACCGGCAATGTCGGCGAGTACACCTCCATTGCCATAGGCACGGACAGCCTTCCCGTCATCAGCTACCGGGACGTCACCAACGGAGACCTTAAAGTCGCCCACTGCGGCAACGCCTCCTGCTCAAGCGGCAACACGCTAACCACCGTGGACTCAACGGGCAGTGTCGGCTTTTCCACCTCCATTGCCATAGGCACGGACAGCCTTCCCGTCATCAGCTACTTGGACGTCACCAACTTCGACCTCAAGGTTGTCCACTGCGGAAACGCCACCTGCTCAAGTGGCAACACGCTA
>JBBDZE010000028.1:0-2422 GCA_040900345.1 Candidatus Spechtbacterales bacterium | reverse complement strand
AGATTTGTCGAGTAAAGATTGACAAGTTTTGTTTAAAGTCTAATAGCAATACTTATCAATCAACTCTTTTCAATGCCTTTCTTTTGTGCCATTTTAGCAATTATTTTCATAAGGGGCATTATAAGGGTCATAAAACCGGGCAAGCCGGCATCGGACATTACCGCGCTAAGTGCCAGATGATAGATGTTTTTGGGAAGTCCATCTTTGTCACATTTTCCATCATTGGCTAAGCCATACATTATATAACCCAGATTATGCACCGAATCAGCCTTTTGGCTTGGTGCGGGGTGCATAAAATTCTATGCACGAAAGTTCGGCAGATACTTTTTGTCGGCACGAAGTCGTGAAAACCGGCATTGGATGAAGCTTTTCGGAAACTTAGCGACGGATTCGGGACGATGGTCGACATACTTCTGCCGTGTCCCACCGCAGGGGCTGTGCCTACGACCTCGACAACTTCAAAGAACCAAGGAGGCAAAAACAGGGCAGGGTCAGGCGAAGACCCTGGCGGTGAGCAGGGCCGCCCGGTTAGAGGTGTAAGAACCCCTAATTTTCTGGATGCTCCGCAGCCGCTCCATCAGTTCCTGGAACAATTCCTTCTCGACAAAGGTTTGGCTCAAGCGAATCCAGCGCCGTCCTTCATGCAGGACGAGCTTGGCGGCAATAAACACCCAGCGCAAACGGCTGGTGCGCAGCTGGGTGCGCTGGTAGGTCTGCTCAGCTGGCAGAGCCATCAGCTGTAGCCAGCGGTTGCAGTTGTAGGCGAGAATGGCCATCTGCAGATAATTCTGGTTGGCTTCAAAGCAGCGGCCGCTCAGCACCGCAAAGCCGGCATCATTACATCCCTCTTTGATATAGTTCTCGGCCGTGGCCCGCCCGTCATACTCCCGGCAGAGAGCACGCTTATCCTCGGGGCGGTTGGTCACAAAGACCCGGTACTTCCACTGCTCGGTCGCAAAGAGCTGATATTGGTTGCTGGGTTCCTGCTCCAACTGGTAGCGTACCGCCACAAACCGGCGGGGGCGGCCCCATCCCATCGGCTCGTACCACAACTCGCAAACTCCAGCGGTCCCGGCCCACCGCTTCCAATCCGCCGCTTCTAACTGCCGCACCAGGGCGGTGGTCTTGTCGGCACTGAGGAGATAACTGTAGCGGTCGCCTAATCCCTCAATCGCTGCCACGACTTCCTTACAGTAAAACCCCGCATCGGCACGCGCCACCACTTCGGGCACCGAGGCCGGAACGCTCCGCAACGCCGCCGTGATGTGCTCGGCCATCTGCTCGCCCGTGGGCGTGTAGCCATTGTGCAGCTTGCCCCGCAGGCATTCTCCCGTCTCGGCCACAAAGCTCAGCAGCGGTTGCACTGACTTCTTCCCCTTCTTCCCCGGATTGTAGGCCTTCCGCCCTCCCATCTGTTCCCCATACACCGTGTTGACCGTGCTGTCGGTGTCCACATGCACCCGCTCCAACCCCACCCGGCCCGCCTCCCATACCCGCCGCACCATCTCGCGGTTGATCCCCATCAATTGCTCTTCATTGTGCAGATGCAGCGAGCCCAGAAAACGCCAGAAGGTGCTTTGCACCGGCAGCCGCCCCTCGCTGCCCAACACTTCTTGCAGCATCTCATCGTCCCGCACGTATCGGACATGGTGCAGACGCGCAAAGCCTAAGTAAAACATCAACACGGTCCCCAGCACGAATTGGGCGTTGCTCAAACTCACCGGCTGCCGCTTCACCGTGAACTTCTCCCACAACAGTTTCAGAAAGTCCAACTTCTCCCAGAGCGCCGCCAGCGGTAACAAACCTCCGTACGGGGTCAGCACCCCGCCTCCAAAATCGTACCGGGTCTCAGCCCCGATTCTATTGGCTTTCCCCTTCGTTACTTCTTTCCCGCTCTCAACGGGCTTTTCAGGCCTCGGCGCTTTTGCTATCTTCTCCATTCGGGAGTGTTCCTTTCCTTGATCGTTCAATCAAGTTTGGATCGGTCGTCTTTGCAAACCGCCTATCCTAGGGCACTCCCACTTTCCTTTCAATCCCTCCGTTCCGGTTCAGTCGTTATAAGCCTGTTCGGTGCATAATTTGAGTTGAATCTGAGGAGGATCCAGCGTGAGAGTCTTTGGATCAAAATTCGACATGAGTCCCCGTTTATCTTTCCAAGGGAAACGGTGTTCATACCGGAGTCCCAAATTGACGGTCAGTTTCTGGCTCGCCTTCCAGTCATCTTGTATATAGAAGTAGCTGCTGTTTTGCTTGAAATTTCCTCGCAGCAATTCTCCGCCTTGCGCCGTAGACGTCGGAAACCCCAGCAAGAAGTCAGCAAAGGAATTCCCGGTAAAGCGCGGCTGAAAATTAAGCGATGATCGAAGCTGCAAAGCAAACAAATTATAGTGTTGCCGGTAATGGTAGCCCGTCTTGAGTGAGT
>JBBDZE010000027.1:0-19003 GCA_040900345.1 Candidatus Spechtbacterales bacterium | reverse complement strand
ACCACCGATCGGATGTCGTCGACATCCAAACCGTGGCGAACATGTAAACGTTGTTCCCGACCCGATAGGTCGGGAAGACGAGGCGTCCCTGGGACCGATCCGGCGTCATGAACGCCTTCGCGAACTCCAGGTCGGTGTCCACGACGATGCCGTTGATGACGGCGTCTTCGCAGAGCTGGTCTGTGGCGTGGATCCGGGCGAGGCCGCTCAGATCGTACCCACACATGGATGCCCCGCCCGCGTTAGCCCCGTCGGGCCCGAAGATCCAACCGCCGCTGGCGAGGGCAAGGGCCAGCCCGATGGCGGCCATCATGCGAACAATCTTGTTGAAGAACATCGTACTTCCTTCCGTGCGCGTTGCCGCCCTGTGCGACAACTCATTTTCAGAATAGACATATATTAGCACATGTGTACTAATTTGTCAATAGACTTGGGCACTGTGTACACACATATGGCGGTTTTTCCCCGGTGTCCTACTATTTCTTACTTTTCTACGTTTTGATAATCTTGCCCACACATCTCTATCATCTTGTTCTTCCCTTTATACGATATCTCCGCAGCTGCGGAGATATCGTATAAAGGGATAAAGGAGGGGGCTCCCGGGCCATCAAGAATGGTTATCTTTCTTTTTCTTGCCTTCCGCGCTACAGTAGCCCTAATGGTGCGGGCCTATCTGGTTGTTGCAACCTGTGTTGGGGTACTCGGGGGTGTGGCATACGCCTCTTTTTTTGCCACCCCACCTCTTTTTATTAGCGCGCTTTTCATAAGCGCTTTTGTTGTACTTGTTGGTGTCCCTTGGTATCGCCCGGCCCTCCTGGTAGCCGCGGCCCTTGGGTTTGCGGCGCTCGGCATGGTGCTGTTTCAGCAGGCCACGGCTCCCTACGAGGCCATGCGGCATCAGCCCGTTGAGCGGGAATCTTCGTTTACGGGGACCATTGTCAATTACCCCGACAAGCGGCCGGACAAGACATTTTTAGTGGTAGAGAGCGTTGAATGGGGTCGCGTGCGCGTCACGACCGATGCGTATGCGAGCTATCGCATGGGCGAGGAAGTAATGGTTGCCGGCATGCTGAGAACACCCGAGAACTTTGACGATTTCGACTACCAAGGGTGGCTCGCCAAGGAGGGGATTCAGTATGTGATGAGCCGTCCCGACATTGAGCTCACGGGCCGGCGCCACATCGGTCTTGAAACAGCACTTGCCGATGTGCGCACGCGCCTCACGCATGGCGTGGAAACAGCCCTCTTGCCGCCACACTCATCGTTGTATGCAGAAATGATATTAGGGGCACGCGGGCAGATTCCGTCCGACCGGCAAGAGCAGTTGCGCCAGGCCGGCATTGTGCACCTCGTGGCCATTTCCGGCATGCACATTACCATTCTGGTGGGGTTGTTGGTGGGGTTTGCACTCGTGGTATTGGGGTTGTGGCGTGGGCAGGCAAGCTATGCGGCGCTTGCGGTAGTGGCCGCCTACGTATTGCTGGTGGGTGCGCCGGCCTCGGCGGTACGCGCCGGTGTGATGGGCGCGGCGCTGATTGCGTCTGAACGGGTGGGACGGCCGCGTTCGGCGTGGCGGCTGCTCCTCCTTGCGGCAGCTATCATGTTGGTAATGAACCCGCTGCTCCTGCGTCACGATGTTGGGTTTCAGCTTTCGTTCTTTGCCGTCGCGGGCATTTTGGCATTCTCCGAAAAAATTGAAGGATTTCTTGTTCGCATACCTAATCTCTTAGGCGGGCGCCAAGCCCTAGCCATGACGCTTTCGGCGCAGGCATTTACTGCGCCCCTCATCTTCTATCACTTCGGCACCCTATCCGTGAGCGCTCCACTCGCCAACGTGCTGGTAGCGCCGTTGGCATCGTGGCTTCTCATCGCAGGCGGCGCGGCGGCTGTGGGTGGGCTGGCAGGTTCTGTGGTGGGAGCAATCGCGGCCTTCCCCGCGCTCCTGATGAGTGAATACATGTTCTTCATCGCTAACCTTCTCGGCTAACTATCAGCTACTTCTCCCCCACATCGTAAGCTAACTCGACGGCCGTCGAGTTAGCTTACGATGTGGGGGAGAAGGGGTATACTGAAAACGATATGCAACATTCGCGAAAATTTCCGAAACCAGGAGGGTCTCGTACGCGCGAGATCCTTCTCTATGCGGCTGCCGCCGGCACTCTTGTTGTTGCAGCAAGCCTTTCACCTTCGGCTTCACGGTTTTTAATGGGCAACCTTGCCCGCGAAGCGAAGAAGCTATTTGAGGAGGGGGACCTTTCTCTCGGGCCGAAGGCTATTCAAGCGAGCTTGTATCAAATTAAACAAGACCGATATGCAAAATGGGTATACGATAAAAAGAAAGGCGTTGCGCGGCTAGAGCTTACGAAGTTGGGCAAGGAGCTTTTGCAAGGATATCAGTTGAACACGCTGCAGATTCAGCAGCCCAAAAGATGGGACGGTCAATGGCGATTTGTTATGTTTGACGTCCCCGAGAAGTCCCGCTATGTACGGAATATTTTGCGTGACAAACTGAAAAAGATGGGATTCTTCCAGGTTCAGCAAAGCGTCTGGGTGCACCCCTACCCATGTCAAGAAGAGGTGCAGCTTCTTGCGGAGTGGTTGGGCGCTGAGCGATTTCTTCTGCTGTTTGAGGGAGCGATTCGTCAGGAGGATACATTGAAGAATTATTTCAAGAAGCGGGGATTTGCGTTATAGCGTCGCCTAATTCGACGGCCGTCGAATTAGGCGACGAAGGAGGGGAAGAGTATGGGATGGATCAAAGAACAGTACGGGAAAAGGAAGGGAATCGTGCTGGCGGCAGCGGTCTTGTTTGCGCTTTTTGCATTAGGTCTGGCGGCCGGTTCATTGCAAACCGACCAGCTCGCTGTCCACTTCCTTGACGTCGGGCAGGGTGATGCCATTTTCATTGAAACACCGGCGGGCTATCAGGTGCTCATTGACGGCGGCCGCGACGGCACGGTGATGCTTGAACAATTAGCGGATGCCATGCCCGCACATGACCGGCATATTGATATGGTCATTGCCACGCACACTGATGCCGACCACATTGGCGGCCTGGTGGCCGTGCTCGAGCGGTTTGAAGTGGGTGAGTTGCTAGCGGGGGAGGTGGTGGCCGAATCCGACGTTGCGGGGGGGGCAACGGAGCGGGGCGTTCCGATACGCCTTGTGGAGCGAGGGGACCAGTTCACCTTTGATAACAACATCCGGCTGCTTGTCTTGTTCCCCACGAGCGAGTTCTTAAAGAACGCAAGCGACAATGACACTTCGGTTGTAACGAAACTCACCTACGGCAACGATACTTTTTTGTTCACGGGGGATTTGGAAAAGCGTGGCGAGTTTGCGCTCGTGCAGGCGGGCATTGACCTGGATGTGGACGTGCTGAAGCTTGGCCACCACGGCAGCAATACCTCCAGTACCGCGTGGTTCCTGTCGGCCGCTACGCCGAATTTAGCTATTATTCAAGTAGGCAAGAATCCCTATGGCCACCCACATACCGAAGTACTTTCACGCCTGGGCGCCGTGCCCGTCTTGAGAAATGATCTTCAAGGTGATATAACACTGTATAGTGACGGCAACAGGTTTTAGCCGTCATCGTTTGTTATTCACTATTCTTTTAAGACGATATGGATCCAAAGCAAGAAAAAACGGTAGTTATTGTGAAGCCCGATGGCGTTAAGCGGGGGCTTATTGGCGAGGTCATCACGCGAATTGAATCGCGCGGGCTGAAGATCATCGCCATGAAGATGATTAACGCTTCGCGCGAGCATGCGCATGCTCACTATCCGCAGACCGAAGATTGGCTGCGCGGGATGGGCGAAAAGACGCTGGACAACTATCGCCAGTACGGTAAGGACCCGGTCAAAGAGATCGGTACCGACGACACTCTAGAGATTGGCAAAATGGTCTCCGACTGGAATGTGGACTTTCTCACTTCGGGTCCCATGGTTGCCATGGTGGCGCAAGGCGTTCACGCTATCGATATGGTGCGAAAGATCGTAGGAAAGACGGTCCCGGCCGTTGCGGAAATGGGAACCATCCGAGGCGACTTCTCAGTGGACTCGCCAACCCTTGCCAACGCCAACAAGCGCGCGTTGCGTAACATCGTTCATGCATCGGGCGATCCCAAGGAAGCAGAACACGAATTAAAGCACTGGTTCGCCGACGAGGAGATTCACGAGTATAAGCGGGCGGAAGAAGATATTATGTTCTAGTATATGACGCTCCTCCTGTTCCTTCTATTTTTCCTGAACATCCTCTTTGTCGGTGCCGTGTGGCACATGGACATCAATCATCATTTGGATCGCGAAGGCGTCAAGGTAACGCGCGGCATTTTTCGGATCACGCCCGAAACCGCTTACCGCGTTTCGCAATATCTTCTTATCGCCACACTCTTGGCCATCGACGCACTCGTGGTGTTCTGGGTCCTTGCTTGACGTTGCCGGAGCCGCTGCTTATAATGGACGTCGAGGGGAGGAGGTTATAAATTTGGGCTAAATTGTTACCTTTTGGGTCCTTACATTGCACCACGCCTTGGCGCGGTGCTGCGGGAACCGCCTTGGCTCTTCGCCAAATTCACCCTACTCTCCTCGCAATAAATCCCTCGTTCATTTCAGAGGGATTTATTGTGCCTCATTGCCATGAACCATCAACCGAACAACACCTTTACCGTTATTGCCCTTGGCGGGTCTATCGTCGTTCCGGGCACTATTAATGTTTCGTTCCTCAAGCGCCTCAGGGCGTTTTTAATTGAGCGCATGAATGCGGGCGAGAAGTTTATCTTAGTGGTGGGCGGCGGCAAGACGACGCGCGTCTATCAGCAGGCGGCCGCTCAGGCGGTGGACGTTTCGGATGAAGATATGGACTGGCTTGGCTTGCACGCAACGCGTTTGAATGGCCACCTGGTGCGCGCTGTTTTCTATGACCACGCGTATCCGGTGATGTTAGACGATCCGGCCAAGCCCATTGCCAAAGACGATCTGGAACGTTTTTCTCTGCTGGTGGGAGCGGGTTCGCGGCCTGGCTGGTCCACCGACTATGTCGCCATGCTGCTCGCCAACCGGTTCAAAACAAAAAAGGTACTCATTGCCACGACGATTCCGTACGTACTGAATAAAGACCCTAAATATCACCGCAATGTAAGGCCGTTGAGAGACCTCACGTGGACGCAGTATCGCGCGATGGTGGGGGACGCATGGACGCCGGGCATGAAAACTCCGGTCGACCCCATTGCCGCGAAATTCGCCCAGGAGCATGAGATGACCTGCAGCGTTCTGCGCGGCACGAATCTCAAAAACCTTGAACGCTACCTTGACGGCAAGCCATTCAAGGGTTCAGTCATTCACCCATAACAAAATACCCCGCTTCCATGGGGTATTTTGTTATGGGGGGCTTGGTTTAGTTGCTTGGTATGTGCTACGGCAAGGCAATCACTATCGCGCTATTGAGGAGGGCCTCCCTGCCGCCGTGGGCGGCAACCCAGCCGGCGTTGACCTCAAGCACTTTGTCGGCGGGCGTATTCGGGTAGTAGATCTCTAATGCTTCGTCGGGAGCGGGCGGAGGGATATTCTCGGTTATGTCAACGATGGTGGTGCCGCGAATCCAGACAATGTCCAGGGCGAAGTTCATATCGTTCATCCAAAAGCCCGGCTGGACCTGGTTGTCAAACACGAACAGCATTCCGGCATTCGCACCCAATGAAGATCGCCCCGAGAGCCCCTGCGAGCGTTCGTCAGCCGTGTCGGCAATTTCAAGCGCGATGTAACTGCCGTTGATCATCGCATACGGAGCGGCTGGAAGAGGTGAAGCCGCTACGCGCTCTTGTGTCCGCCCTTCTTTGGTTAATGATTCGTTGTTTTCATTGGAGGATGCTTCATCGGGCAGGGCCAGTGAAGCTTGCGAGTGATCAATTGCTTGGAGCATGTCAGAAACGGAGCCGGCTTGTTGTATATCGTTCGCTACTTTGCTGGCAAAAGAAGCGATAAAAATCGCGACGAGAACCGCGTAGACGGCAAGGATGCCGAAATAGACCATGCTGCGGTGTATGTTCATGTCAGTAGAGGCAGTTGCACACGCCTACCTGGGGCACGGTATGAGCAACCGTTTTCACGGTGCGCTTGTCAAAAATCGAAGGAATAATCTTTGAAGCAGTTGGTTTTGCTATGAGCTTAGCGAGACATCCTGCAATACACAAAAGGGTATCCGTGGATATTTCGGTAGCGCGGGCATCCAGTAGGCCGCGAAAGAGGCCGGGAAAAACGATGGCGTTATTTATTTGGTTGGGAAAATCGCTTCGGCCCGTGGCAATAACGGCAGCACCCGCGGCGCGCGCTTTGTCAGGATGGATTTCCGGCGTGGGGTTGGCTGCGGCAAATACAATGGCCCGCGGCGCCATGGCGGCAACCATTTCTTTGGTGAGAATATTGCCCACCGAAAGGCCAATGAAGACGTCCGCGTCGACAAGGGCCTCTTTTAGCCCGCCGCGGACCTTGGGCTTGGTAAGCTTGGCAAGCTCGCGTTGGTAGGCGTGCATGCCTTTTTGGCGGCTATGCAAGACGCCGTGCTTGTCGATAACCACGAGATGACGAATGCCGTAGGCCAGCAGCAAATGCGCCGTGGCAATACCGGCAGCGCCTGCGCCATTGAGTACCACACGCACCTCGCGGTGGTCTTTGCCAACCACGCGTAAGGCGTTGATGAGTGCGGCGAGAATAACCACGGCTGCGCCGTGCTGGTCGTCGTGGAAGACGGGAATGTCCAGTTCACGCTTGAGCGTACGTTCAATTTCAAAACAGCGGGGTGCGGAAATGTCTTCCAAATTAATACCGGCAAAACTGGGGGCGAGCGCTTTGACGAGGGCGATAATCTTCTTGGGGTCGGTCTCGTCAATGCAGAGAGGGTAGGCATCCACCCCGGCGAATGCCTTAAAGAGCGCGGCCTTGCCTTCCATCACGGGCAGGGCGGCCTCGGGCCCCACGTTGCCCAAGCCAAGGGTTGCCGTGCCGTCGCTCACAATAGCTACGCTGTTGCCTTTGTTGGTATAGTCGCGCGCCAAGTCCTTATTTTTGGCGATGGCCTTGGAGACCTCTGCAACCCCGGGCGTGTAGGCAAGCGAAAGGTCGCGCCGCGAGGTTACGGGCCGTTTCAGCGAGATGCCAATTTTTCCGCGCTTGAGTTTATGGTAGGCAAGCGCGTCGTCGCGAAGAGACATGTAGAAATATTGTACGCCGGGGAAGGGGAAACGGCAAATGCAAGAAGACCGCACGGGCGTGCGGTCTTCGGCGGGAGTGTCGGCAGGAGTCCTAGACTTCGACCTCCTCGAAGTCATAGGAACCGTCATCGTTGCCAATGGCAATCAGACAGCGAACGGTTGCATCGGGGAATTCCTGGAGGAGGAGCTGCCTGGCGGCCTTGTGATCGGAGATTTGCTGCGTACGCTGGGCGGTTGGGTCGGTGAGCCCATCTGCCTTGTACTTGCCGCAGTCCGTGTGGGTGAGCAGTGCGATGGTCCACTTACCGCCGCAGTGCAGCTTGTGCGCAAGGGTGAGTTGCTTGACGAGAAACCGGCGGTCGTCCGGATCCAGCAGCGCCTGGACGCCGCCCGCGGCCGTCAGAGGGCCGTCGAACTCTAGCAGGTGCTCGTCTTGAATATGGGCATCAGTTGTCTTGCGAAATCGAAAATCGATGCAGCGTAACGCAACACCACTGCACGCGTGTTGGTGCAGCAGGTGCTTGGCGGGAGCAGATTGCGCTGGACTGGTCATGGGAGTCCTATCGTTAGCTCAACAATATCGTCGCTTGGTCTCCGGGTGCAAGCTCGAACACACCTCCTTTTGACACTTCAAAGAACTTGTCGTCTCCGGTACCGATTTCGTTGCCGGCACCGTTACCGGAGACCAGTATGGCTCCTTTGGTGAGCGTCGTCAAGAAGGGCACATGGCCGGGCAGCACGGTGAACTGGCCCTGGGAACCGGGTGCCACAATTTTGCTCACCTCGCCGGAGAACAGTTCTTGTTCGGTGTTTACGATGCGGACTTGAATCATATAGGTAAGACGACAGAGCCTTAGGAGCGTTTTTTGATGTCGAGTTTGTCCTTCTATGCCTAATGCTCTCACGCCCTAATGCCCTATCGCTCTAACTGACTTGGTCAATTGAGCCTTTCATATAGAAGGCATCCTCGCTTTTCTCGTCGTGTTTGCCGTCAATAATTTCCTTGAATCCGCGCACGGTCTCCTCGCGGGTCACGTATTCGCCGGAGCGGCCGGTAAAGGTCTCGGCTACGAAGAATGGCTGGGAGAGAAACCGTTGAATCTTGCGTGCGCGCTGAACGGTTACTTTATCTTCGTCGGACAGCTCCTCAATACCCAGAATGGCGATAATGTCTTGCAGTTCGTTGTAGCGCTGCAAAATGCGCTGTACCTCGCGCGCCACGCCGTAGTGCTCTTCGCCCACGACCGTCGGGTCAAGCACGGTGGAAGAGGAGTCCAGCGGGTCTACGGCCGGGTAAATACCCAGTTCGGTCAGCGCGCGGGAAAGCACAATGGTAGAGTCCAGGTGGGCAAACGTCGTGGCGGGCGCCGGATCGGTAATGTCGTCGGCCGGTACGTAAACGGCCTGCACGGACGTAATGGAACCCTTGTTGGTGGAAGCAATGCGTTCCTGCAGGTCACCCATTTCCTTGGCGAGGGTGGGCTGGTACCCTACGGCCGAAGGCATGCGGCCCAGCAAGGCGGATACCTCGGTACCGGCCTGTGAGAAGCGGAAGATGTTGTCCACGAACACCAGCATATCTTTGCCCTCTTCGTCGCGGAAGTATTCAGACATGGACAGGGCGGCCAGCGCTACGCGCAGGCGGATGCCGGGAACTTCGTTCATCTGGCCAAAGACCATCGTTGTCTTGTCCAACACGCCCGAGTCTTTCATCTCATGGTAGAGGTCGTTGCCTTCGCGGGTGCGCTCACCCACGCCGGCAAATACCGAGTAGCCGCCGTGTTCCTGGGCGATGTTGCGGATAAACTCCTGGATAAGCACCGTCTTGCCCACGCCTGCGCCGCCGAACAATCCCACCTTGCCACCCTTGGTAATGGGGGCGATGAGGTCAATGACCTTAATACCCGTCTCCAATATCTCCGTTTCGGTGGCTTGTTCGGCCAGCGAGGGAGCGGGGCGGTGAATGGGGTAGGTCTTTTTGGTCTTCACTTCGCCGCCGCCGTCAATGGCCTCACCCAGCGTGTTGAACATGCGCCCCAGTGTTTCGGGCCCTACGGGAACGGAGATGGATTCGCCGGTCGCCAGTACGGTGGAGCCGCGCTGTAGGCCATCGGTCGAGCCCATGGCAATGGCGCGCACCGTGTGGGTGTCCAGGTGCTGGGCTACCTCTAATACGAGGGGCTTTTCTCCTTCGCGTTCAATGTGAAGCGCTTCATAGATAGCCGGCAGTTTGTCGCTAAACGTCGCATCCACGACGGGACCGATAATGCTTGAAACGACTCCTTGGGTTTTGGTTGCTGTTGTCATATGGGTTATAGGTGATAGATGTTAGTTTTCTAGTGCCGCCGCGCCGGAACTTACCTCATTAATTTCTTGCGTAATGGCGCTTTGGCGTGCCTTATTATATGAAAGCGTGAGCTCGTCCAGAAGGCGTTCGGCATTGGTGGATGCGTTGCGCATGGCCATCATACGGGCCGAGTGCTCCGAGGCGTTGGATTCTAAAATAATGTGATAGACGTACGTATGAAAAAGCACGGGAACGAGCGCGGCGAGTAGTTTTTCGCCGCTGGGCTCAAACGTATAGGAAAATGGGGCGGGGAGCGCTTCTTCTTGCGCGGCGTATCCCTCGCCCGCGTAGCGGCCTTCTTCCGGCTGGGCCGCCGCGATGATCTCGCGCAGGAGCGTTTCGCTAATGGGCAGCAACGTGCGCCGGGCCGGGCGCTGTTTCAGGGTCGAGACGAACTCGGTATAGATGGCCGTTACCTCCGCAACGGGTTCTTTCTTAAAGTACTCATAGATAGCGGCGGCAATGGGGTCTATTTCTTGGGCAGTGGCCAGGTCGCCCACACCCTCAAATATATCGGGGAGAAAGATACCCGCCTTCTCAAAGAAGCGCTTGGTCTTGGTCCCCACAGCCATCACCTCAACGGTGAATCCACGTTGCTGGTATTCCTTTACGACACGGCTGGCTTCATTGAGTACGCTTGTGTTGAGGCCGCCAATGAGTCCCTTGTCCGAGGTTATAACCACCACCAAGGCGCGCTGTGCATTAGGGCGGCCCTTGAAGAACACGTTGCGAGCCAGCGCGCGGCGTATGTGCTCGTCGTAGTCGCCGTCTTGGCGGGAAAGATTTCCCAGGATATTCAGTGCTGCCTGCGCGTAGGGACGCGCGGCAAGGGCGCGCAGCTGGCTGCGACGCATTTTGGAAGCGGCGACCATCTCCATTGCGCTCGTGATCTTCTGGGTGTTGGCGATGGAGCGGGCTCGGCGCTTAATATCTTTGGGGGAGTTCTTGAGCATGGTGTTTATTCGCTAACGCTCATAAACGGCAATGGGTAACGCGTATCGGGTACCTGGTGTGAGCCCTCGTTACTCGTTACGAATTACTCGTTACTCGCTACTTTTTCGCCCTGCGAAAAGGTATGGTTGAAGTCCTCGATAAGTTTTTTGATTTTGCCTTCCAGCTCTTCTTCTATTTTTTCCTCCTTTTGCAATGTGGCAACCACGTCTTTGCCGACGCCGCCCGCATAGGCGAGGAACTGTTGCTCCCACGCGCGAATGTTTTCCACGGAAACCTCGTCCAGATAGCCGTTGCTGCCCGCGTATATGACGAGCACTTCGTTATACCAAGGGAGCGGCTCGTTCTGTTTTTGCTTAAGAAGCTCTGTTAGGCGTTCGCCGCGGGCCAGGCGTTTGCGCGTGGCCGCGTCCAAGTCGGAGCCAAACTGCGCAAACGAGGCCAGTTCGCGGTACTGGGCAAGGTCCAGGCGCATCTTGCCGGCCACGCTTTTCATGGCTTTGGTCTGGGCGTTGGATCCCACGCGTGACACCGAAAGGCCTGCGTTCACGGCCGGACGGGTGCCCTTGTAAAAAAGGTCCGGCTCCAGGTAAATTTGTCCGTCGGTAATAGAGATAACATTGGTGGGAATGTAGCCGGACAGGTCGCCCGCCTGCGTTTCAATGATGGGGAGCGCGGTCAACGAACCGCCGCCTTGTTCGTCATTGAGCTTGGCAGCCCGTTCCAACAGGCGCGAGTGCAGGTAGAAGACATCGCCCGGGTAGGCTTCGCGGCCCGGCGGGCGGCGAAGCAACAAAGAAATTTGACGGTACGCCCACGCGTGTTTGGTGAGGTCGTCGTAGATAACCACCGCGTGCTTGCCGTTATCGCGGAAGTATTCGCCCATGGCCGTACCGGCGTAAGGGGCGATGAATTGCAAGGCGGCCGGGTCGGAGGCCGAGGCGTCAACAATAATAGTGTAGTCCATCGCACCTGCCTTGCGCAGGGTGTCCACAATTTTGGCTACGCGCGATTCCTTCTGGCCAATAGCCACGTAAATGCAGACAGGGCGGGTTGCCTCCGGCTCGTGGAGCTGGTTCAAAATGGTGTCGATGGCAAGGGTACTTTTTCCAATTTGGCGGTCGCCAATGATAAGCTCGCGCTGGCCGCGGCCAATGGGAATCATCGCGTCAATAGCCTTAATGCCCGTGTGGAGCGGCTCATGTACGCCCTTGCGTGCAATAACGCCGGGGGCAATGCGCTCAACCGGGTAGGTGGTGCTGGTACGAATACTCTTATTTTCCAATGATACGCCCAGCGGATTGACCACATGGCCCAAGAGTTCTTCACCCACGGGAACTTCCAGAACGCGGCCCGTGGTCTTGACGATGTCGCCGGCTTTCAGGTGTTCAAACTCGCCCAGTACAATAATACCGGTCTGCTGCTCTTCCAAGTTCAGGGCCAGGCCAAAGACCGGCTCGCCGGTAACCTCTTCCGGCTCTTGCTCGGCACTGCCCGGGTAGAGGGCGATCATCTCAGATGCGCGGGCCTGGGAAATACCGGATGTCGTTACGATGCCGTCGGAAATGCGCTGAATGCGCCCGACGGACTCGGTCTGCTTGGGCGCTTCAACGCGCGTCAGCTCGTCTTTCAATTGTTGGATAAGGGGGTCGTTCATAAGAGTTAGGTGTTAGGTGATAGGTGTTAGGTTTTAGGTTATTCGAGTTGCTCCCTGTTTGCAACCTATCACCTAAAACCTATAACCTAGAACCTACTTTGTCAGAGCGTCTCGCAACGCGCGTATCGCTGAGGAGACCGAGCCGTAGTAAACGTTGTCTCCCTGCTGGACGACGAGCCCCGCGATAAGGCTGTCGTTATGGGTAAACTTGTGCGACGGGGCCGGCAGTTCGCGCTTGAGCAGGCCCTGCTCCTTTTCGGAGAGGGGTACGGCGCTCACCACGCGGACGGTCGTGGCCGCTTGCTCCTGCGCGCGCAGTTCCTCAACCGTGCCAAGGATGGCTGGCAGCAATTCAAGCTGGCCACGTTCGCGCAGCAACGCAACCAGGTTGCGAGCCAGGCCTTCTTGCTCGGTGGCGGAAGCGCCGGTGGCCGCTTCCGCAAGTGCGTGGGCGTAGTGGCGTGCGGAGTAATGCATGGGCTTACGCGGAGCGCTCCTTGGAGTACTCACTCTTAATGGTTTGAATGGCCCGCGCCATCACTGCTTGTTGCGTGGTCTCGTCCATGCTGGACTGCAGTACGCGTTCAAGGGCGGGTACCAGCAGTTGGGCCAGTTCGCCGCGCGCTTGGCGCAGCATGGCGTCCTTTTCACGGCCGATCTCCTGGTGGGCGCGTTCGATAAGCTGTTCCACCTCGTGCTGGACGCGGTCGAGCTGCTCCTGGCGTTCTTCGTCGGTCTGAACGCGGGCCGCAGCGATGATCTCCTGCGCCTCTTTGTGCGCTTTGGCCATTTGCTCCTGGTGGTAGGCGCGCATTTCATCCATACGCTGGTCTATTTCGGCGGCCTGCTCAAGCGATGTCTCGATGCGCTCGCGCCGTTCATTGAGGGCGCGCAACAGTGGCTTGTAGACGAACCACGTCAAAATACCCAGCAGTAGGATAAAGTTCACTGCCTGGGCCAGGATCTGGGACCACTCAATATGAAGGCTTTCAATGATTTCCATAGTGTTTACTCACTACGTTTGCAAACAGGTCGTTAGGTTGTAGGACGCGCGGCTCTTTTTTGTTCGCAACCTATTACCTAAAACCTACAACCTAGTACCTGCCGCCTTGGCGGCTAGACGAACTTAATAACCAACGCGATTACCAAGCCGTAAATAGCAACGGCTTCGGCGAAGGCGATGGCCAAAATCATAGCTGTCTGAATGCGTGGTGTGGCTTCCGGGTTGCGGCCAATGGCGCGCACGGCGTTGGCACCCATATATCCAATGGCCAGCGATGGTCCCAATGCGGCCAAGCCAATGGCCAGCGCTGCGGCAAAGTTCTGTGATACTTCGAGCTCCATACTGATGGTGTTGCCCAGCCGTTCAGCGAACGAGTACAGCAACACATTACGGAATAAATAATGCTTCAGCTTCTAGCTTACAGCTGTTAGATTCCAGCGTTTGTATCACTAGAACCTAACACCTATAACCTAGCACCTGTTGTTAATGTTCGGCTTCGGCCATGGCGACCTTCATGAACACAAGCGTCAGCATGGAAAATACCAGCGCTTGCACGAACCCTACGAATACTTCAAGCATGAAAAACGGCAGGGGCGCTACATACGGCACGAGCCCCAGAATTACCACGAGCAACACCTCGCCGGCAAATATGTTGCCAAACAAACGAAACGAGAACGAAAGCACTTTGGATACTTCGCTGAACAGTTCCAGCAGGCCCACAAAGAATGAAATAGGGTCTTTGAACGTAATGAACTTCCCTGCGTGTTTGAAAAATCCAATGGTGGCGATACCAAACACGTGGACGGCGGTCACCGAGATAAGCCCGAGCGCAAGCGTCATGTTCAGGTCCGAGTAGGTGGAGCGGAAGAACGGAATGAAGGCCGCCTCCTCATGGCCGTCGACCACATGGGTTCCCTCAAAACCAATAGAGCCGATGCCAGGCAACAAGCCCAGCCAGTTGGAAAGCATAATGAACACAAAGAACGTGAACACGATGGGGAAGACCTTCTCGGCTTCCCTGCGCGAACCCATCACGTCGGTGAAAAAGCCGATAGCAGTATCAACCACCATCTCGCCCACATTTTGCAATTTGCCGGGAACCGGTGTGATCTTAAAGCTCACCAAGAGGCCCAGGGTAATCAAAAGCGCCATGGTAATCCATGACATCAACAAGCTGTTGGTCACGGGCAACCCTCCAATATGGAAGAGCGTTTCGGCCGCAAATGAAATGGAAAGTGTCACCATAAAACGAAGAGCGGTCAGCACCAAGCTGATCGCCACCTCATATAGTAAGCGCAAAAGAGCGTATCGTCAATATGGCTTGTTGATGAATTTTCATACGGGTGTTCCCCTCTCGTCTATTCCTGAGCTTTTGTCACCTAAACTATCCCATGGGATAGTTTAGGTGACAGGGGAGCTATTATTGACACTACTCAATGCTATGGTAAAAAATAGGCACACCAAGGAGGGAGGTGTGCGGTAACATCTGAGGGATAAGGTAGGAAAGGAGGGACCTATCCTCACCACCATACTGTCGGCGGGTGTTCTGGTGGGCGCCATATACGTGGCACTCTGTTTTCTGCCATCGGGATGGTGGCGAAGGGGCATCGTCGCGTGGCTGGCTTTCACGCTGGTCGTGCTGGTAGCACAGGCGGCGCTGCCCGGCGAGTGGAGCAGAGCCGTCCTTTGGGCCTGGACTCTCTTACTGCTGCTGATTGTCACGGTAGGGGGCATTTGGGGCCGGAGAAGGTTCCAGGAAATCGTGGTGGAAGGCTTGCAGGAGGAGGACATATCCGGCCGCGCACAAGGGCCGTGATGGGAAGCTCCGTTCCCACCCATCACGACCCCCCCTGCCCGCTCCGCCCATGGCGGAGCGTGTTCGTAAGGAGGGGAGATGATATGCCCATCCGGTGAAGGGATTCGAAGGCGTCCCCACCTTGGGGAACGGGTGTGGCGCGTGCGGCCCGTTCCTGTTACGAGGCGAAAGAAATACGAGATGCGGATGCCGGAATCGTTTCTTTTCGGCTCGCGCAGCAGAAAACGAGGAGACGGTCAATGCCAATAGCGTCGAGCTGGATTGTTCCACGGACAGGGCGCGGGTTCGCAATCCCCCGGGTCGTGATGCCAACACATCAAGAAATGGCGGCGATGGTCGCCGCGGTGGAAGAGCGGCTTGAACAACGACGGCGACTGCCGTGCCTGTCCCCGCACCAGCCGCCCCATACGGGTGGTGAGCGCCGCCCACGACGAGCCCGCTCGTAAGGGAGGCGTCCATGCGTTCAGTCAAGCAGATCCCAGCATATTGGCGGGCCTTGGCCGCCATAGCAATGGTGATTGCCATCGTTGCCGTCCTCGGGCTCATGCTGGGCGACAACCGTGGGGAGCGGAGGGTGGAGGATCCCACTGCCTTGCCCGTAATACCCACACCAGAACTAAGGCAAGGGGACGACGGGATTCTGGAGGCGTTCCCCGAGCTTTTCCGTCCCGGAGAATCGATCCCGCCGGGTAGTGATGACGAAGCGTTCAGATACCAGTTTCGCTTCGTCCTGTCCGAGTGTCCTGAAGGGGAGATCATTCTTTCCGTCGGATTTGATCGGGCATTCATGGACAGCATCGGAGGGTCCTCGAGCGAGGCCAAAGCAAGGCTCGCCCAAGCCCTCGATGGGTACTATCGGGAACTGGTAGGAAGCCTGTCCAAAGAAGAGCAACGGGAGGTGTGTGAAGAAGCGAAAGCTAGGAAATCGCCACCCCTCGTCGAGAGGAGGAACCCGTGGATACGCTGGGGATAGTTCTTGTGCTCATCGGCGTGGTCGGGGTAGCGGCGAGCTATCGTATCGGCTACACGCGAGGGGTGCGCAGGGTCGAAGAGGACTACTACGAGGAGCAGGCGCAAGCGGACCGCGACATGCGAGCTGAGAGAACGTCTGCTCCCCGTGATTCTGTCATTCTTGGCCAAGCGGCCGCGGCACGCGTCGTGCAAAGGCGACGGCAAGAAGCAGCCCGGGCCAAGGAGCGGAAGAGCTAGGAGGGGCGTATGCCCAACCGTGCGCAAGGACCGTGATGGAACCCCGCTCCCACCCATCACGGTCCGACGACGTTTCCGCGCCCTGACACTGGTCGGGGCGTTGTTCGTAAGCGGCCGCCAAAGCTCCTCCCTCTCGGCGCGAAAGCGAGTTTTTAGACGGCCTCTGTGGTAGGATGAAACCACTTTCTTGGAGGAGAACGCATGGAAAAATAACATTCTAACATTCTGCAGAATGTTAGAATGTCCATCTATGAAATCTACTGACATTCGCGACGAGTTCGCGTGGCTTGAACAACCGCATACCAAACGCGCCCAGGCGTGGATCGAACGCGAAGATGCCGCGGCCCGCAAGGCTCTGGCCGGCATGCCGGCCCGCGAGCGCATCAAACGCCGCTTGCAGCGGCTTTATCGCCACACGCGCTATCAAGCGCCCGTCGTTCGCAACGGGTGGTATTTCCATGAGAAGAAGGACCCGAGCGATGAGCTTCCATTGTTATATGTGCAGAAGGGCCTGCGTGGGAAGCCGCGCGTCCTTATCAACCCCAATAAGCTCTCGAAAGATGCCAGCGTCACTCTCGAGGCCTGGCGCCCCAGCCAGGACGGCGCACTCTTGTTGTATGCGCTCTCCCAGGCGGGCAACGATAAAAAGAGCCTCCACGTGTTGGACGTGCGCACGGGCAAGCTCGTAGAAGACGCCGTGTCCGACGCGATCTACCCCCTGGATGCGGGCGATTGGGCCGCGGACAATTCCGGATTCTGGTATAGTCGCGGCTTGGTGAAGCCGCCCAAAGGGGAAGAAAAGCTCCATCGGCGGCTGTACTTTCACAAACTGGGGGATGCCTACCAAAAAGACCGCCTCGTTTTTGGCGAGGGGCTGCCGAAAGAAGATATGCTCAGCAGCCAGCTTTCGGCCAACAGGCAGTACCTGCTGGTAGAGCGGATGGTCCTTTCGGAGGAGGAGTTTCGTTCTGAGCTGTACCTGTGCGATCTGGCTCAGCCTGACGTCTTCGTGCCTATTATACAAGGCAAGCGGGTGAGCGCGAGCGGCTTCTTTCACCGCGATCAGCTCTATATTGTCACCAACGAGGGCGCGCCCCGAAGCAAGGCTCAGCGCATTGCCCTTGCGGATGCCATGCGCGGGAAGAAGCCGCGGACCATCATTCCCGAAGCCAAGCACGTGCTCGCGGGGGTGACAGCAGTGGGCGACACCTTGTTGAGCGTCTACTTTGAGAATGCCGCGGACCGCGTCTATACGCACGCGCTCGATGGTTCGGCCACGCGGCCCCTGCGGCTGCCTGCCTTCAGCAGTATCGGATTTGGGGACGTAGAAGAGGAGAGCGTCGAGGCGTTCATTATTCTGGCATCGTTTGCCACGCCGCGCACCATCTACCGGTACGAGGTGCGCACGCGCAAGCTGGCCGTCTTTAAGCGCAACAGCGTCCCGCTGCCGGCCGTTGAGTTTGTCGCCAAGCAAGAGTGGTGCACCTCGAAGGATGGCACCAAGGTTCCGATGTTCATCGTGCATAAAAAGGGAGTGCGCAGAAACGGCGCCAATCCTACGGTGATGCTCGGCTATGGAGGGTTTGACGTTCCGCTCACCCCATTCTTCATGCTGCGCCAGATGCCCTTCCTGGAGGCGGGGGGTGTCTTTGTTGTTGCCAACCTCCGCGGGGGCGGGGAATTTGGCAAGGCCTGGCACGATGCCGGGCGGCGCAACAACAAACAGAACGTCTTTAACGACTTCATCGCCGCGGCCGAGCACCTCATCCAGCGCACGTACACCAAGCCCGAACGTCTCGGTATCATGGGCGGCAGCAACGGCGGCCTGCTCACCTCGGCCGTCATGCTGCAGCGGCCCGATCTGTTCGGCGCGGTGGCGAGTATCGTGCCCGTCACCGACATGCTGCGCTTTCACAAGTTTGGCGGCGGCGCCCTGTGGGTTCCCGAGTACGGCAATCCCGACATTCCCAAAGAGCGGAAATGGATGCTGCGCTACAGCCCGTACCACAACGTGAAGGACGGCACTGCCTATCCGCCGTTGCTCATCAAAACATCGGACCACGACGACCGCGTCCACCCCATGCACTCCTACAAGTTTGCCGCGCGCATGTGCCAGGCGAATCCGGAAAATACCGTGCTGGTGCGGGTCGAGCGCCAAGCCGGCCACAGCGGCGGGGCCGCCCAAAGCAAAGAGATAGAGGAGCAGGCAGACATGTTGGCCTTCTTCTTCACCTATTTGGACGTTGGCGAATAAAACGCCTTGCGGCAGGGCGAGGGTGACGATAGTATGGAAGAGAGGGATTTACGTAAAGTATTACGTAATATTTTTTTGTCGCGGAACAAGCGAAATGGGAGATGTGCAGGACCTCTCAGAAGAACAGAGGGCAGTAGTGGAAGTGGGACGCATCCTAGCATCTGCGAAGAGCGAAACATCGTTACCCGATTCGCTTCTCAACAGCCAAGACGAGTAGCAAAGGAGGCGAAGTCAGCATAGAGCTAAAAGTCTGCATCTAGCAGGATCGGTTGGAAGGGGATATACAACATGCCGAGTATCACCGAAACTTCTGTGCGGCACAGCCTGGGCAGCTGCAAGCAGGTGCTTCAACGAGTCGAAACCAGCGACAGCGACGACGATGCTCCCGTAGTCGAGTTCGAGGACACGAAAGGCGCCCCGTTGGACTTCTGTCCCGGGTGCGGGGAGAGACTCTACGAGAAGGATGTCGTCTCCGCCTCTGAAGTCAGTAGGCAACGGTAAGGAGGGCTCATGCCCAACCGTACACAAGAGGCGCGACCACGCGCCTCACCGCGGCGGG
>JBBDZE010000026.1:0-2742 GCA_040900345.1 Candidatus Spechtbacterales bacterium | reverse complement strand
GGGCCGCGCCGGCTTGGCGCATCATGGCGTCGGTGAGCGTGGTCTTCCCATGGTCTACATGGGCGATAATGGCTATATTGCGAATTTCCATAAGGGTTCTCCTTCGACATTCGATAAACCGAATCCTCAGGATGCTCAATTTTGTATTCAAACTGTGTTTGGACAAAATTGGCAAAAAGAAAAATCCCCGGCGGGGAAGTAAAACACTAAAATATACTATACACTATGTACGAAGAGTTGCCAAGAGTGGGCGGTTACGCCGTTTCTCCCCCCCCCAAAAAAATAAAACAAAAATAAAACACCAATAAAACATTCCAACATTCTGCAGAATGTTGGAATGTTTTATTGGTGTTACGCTTCGCCGCGAAACCGAAACCGCTCAATAAGGGCAATGGCTACGCCCGTGGTAATAGGCACGGCCAAGACAAGGCCGAGTGAGGAAATAATCGTCCTCACAATCTCTTCAGCAACAAGTTCATTGCTGAGTAAAAACCCGGACGAAAACTGATTAAAGCTAATAAGCAACAGTAGGGGCAAAGCCGAGCCTGTATAGGCGAGCACGAGCGTATTGATGACCGCCGAGATATGGTCGCGGCCCACGTTCATGGCACGCTGGAATAGCCGGTAGCCGCGCAAGTTGGGGTTGGCTCGGTGAATTTCTTCAACCGTCGCCGCTTGGGTCACGGCCACGTCGTCCAGCACGCCCAAGCCCGCGATGATAATACCGGCAACCAGCAACCCGACAAAGTTACGCACGGCTTCTGTTTGGTATAAAAGAAAGGCCGACTCTTCTTCCGCCAGGCCGGTAAAGTTGAGGGCATGGACGGTGATTTGGGCGGTCAAGGCGACAATGCCAAGCGCGATGATGATACCAATCAGCGCGGCGACGGATTTGCGGTTCACTCCATAGGCCGTATACAGCGTCACCAGCACACAGCCCCCCGCCCCGACAATGCCCACGAGGATGGGGTCAAACCCCCGAAGAATAAGCGGAATAATAAAGGCGATAATAACCGCCATGGTAAAGGTCAGCCCAATGAGCGCGTAGGCGCCTTTCTTGCCGGTGATAAACAGCACGACGCCCACAAAGATAGCCGCGAGTATGAAGATACCCATTGAACGCCCCACGCCGGCCACCGCGTAGGTCTCGCCGCCCGTCTCGTCCAAAAAGGGGCCGCGAATGAAGATATCGTCGCCCTCATCGACCGGCGCAAAGTCATTGATAACCTCCGTGACGCGGCCGTCGGGCAGCCGCACAGAAAGCCTCTGCTCAAGGATGGGTACCTGGTCGGGGCCACTCAAGACCTCCTCTTCGCCCAGAATTTGAATAACCTCCCCCTGAAGTTCGGGTTCTGTTTGGCCGGCGCTTTGTGCGCTAAAGTCCCAGGCGGTGCGTCCCTGCCACAGCATCAATAGCGCGACGGCCAAAATCACGGCAAGTATCCAAGGATGCGGACGGCGTAAGTAACGGCGGTAAAAAAGGGTTGGGGTCATGTGTTCTTATAGAAAGCTACCCGCACTACCGCGGCAAATAGTATAGCCCTAGGCCATGAGTGCGGCAATGGGTTCTTTCTTCATGATATCCGTATTGTACCGCGCCCCCCCGACCGATGTCTAACAACAAGAAACCGCCCCGCGAACGAGGCAGTTTCTTGCCGGTCCGACGAGACGGTCTGTCAGGGTTGGCTGCCCTCTGCTAAAGCCCTCAACGCTCGGGGCGACTGCCCATCGAATCCTCCCGCTTCTAGTAGAGTGGGTCTCGATATTGGTTAAGGGAGGTTACGTTGAGCATCCGTCCAGTGCGTCGCGTGAAGCGCAATGAGTTCATCCACTCGCATCACTTCCTGCACAGACAGGCCGGGAGTAGCTCCCAGGAAAATCGTGTTCGGCGAGACCTGGTCGCATCCCTGAAGGAACACTCGACACTGAAAGCACGGATGAAGAGTTTGGGAAGAGATCTCGCTCGCCGCATCCATCTGCGGCTCTCCCACGACTGCGACAGCAACAATGACATGGCCTTCGTCCCACTCGTCTGCCGTGGCATTCGCGTTGGATGAGGAACTCTTCACCGGCTGAAGTGCCAATGAAATGGCGAGCGGCTCGGCGCACATCCTCGTTGCCTGGTCTGCGTAGACGTAGGCTTCGGAGGAACGCGGCATGAAGTTGAAACCACCCGCTACCCGGAGTGACCTCGTACTTGTGCTGTAGCTGAGGGCAGCAGCTCCAACCAAGAAATTCCGGTAGTTGCGAGCGTGTCGTCTCGCATCAGCCGCCTCCTGAAGAAGCGGGTCGCGCCACTCTTCAAATACACTGAGGAACCACGCTCTGCGCTCCCCGGATTGCATCCCGCTTTCCTCCAACTAATCTGGTTCGCCATTCGGCGCCTCTATCTTTCCACAACTTGCTTATGATGTCAACACCGTCCGGCCTTTTTCGCTACGCCAGCTTATCGCCTAGCTCAACCGAGTTCTTCTTGGGCTCAATCAACACCCAACCATCGCCGGCGGTATTCTTGAATCCCAGGGTGAGTACCTCGGAGACAAACGGGCCGATGCGTTTTGGTTCAAAATTGACCACGCAACAGACCAACGAGCCCATCAGCTCGTCTTTGGTGTGCGCGCCCACGGCCTGCACGCTGGACTGCTTGGTGCCAATATCGGCGCCAAAATCAATGGTCAGCTTGTAGGCCGGCTTCTTGGCTTCGGGAAAGTCAGATACCTCAACAATCTTCCCGACGCGAAT
>JBBDZE010000025.1:0-2806 GCA_040900345.1 Candidatus Spechtbacterales bacterium | reverse complement strand
TCGGGCGACGATGGGAGCAGGGATGGTGGAGTTTTTAGGCGCGCTAGGTTCTTGAGGGCGCAGGCGTCGTTGGCGGCGAGGAGGGAATACAGCTCCTTCACTAGCTTGAATTCACCCAGGCGGACTGGTATGATATAGCCACACAAAGTTACGATTATGGACTCATTTGTCATCAACGGCGGGAATGAACTGAAGGGCGAAATTACGGTCAAGGGAAGTAAGAACGCCGCCACAAAACTCATCGCGGCGACATTGCTCACCGAGGAAACCTGTACGCTTATTGGCTTGCCCGACATTGCTGACGTTTCGGTTATGCTGGAGATACTGGAAGAAATGGGTGCGACGCTGGAACGCGAGGGCGAGGAAACGCGCATTACGAACGCCGACATAGACCCCAAAAAACTGCCGCACGACAAGGTGCGCAAATTGCGCTCTTCTATTGTTCTGGCCGGCCCTTTGCTGGCGCGTTTTGGAGAAGTGACTCTTGCCTATCCCGGGGGCGACAAAATTGGCGCTCGTCCCGTAGATACCCATCTGCATGCTTTTGCCGATTTGGGATGCGATGTCTCAAAACGGGAAGACACGTTCACGATTCGCGCACCGAAGGAGGGTGCGGCCGCGGAGAAGGTCGTTCTTGATGAATTCAGTGTGACGGCAACGGAGAATATAATGATGTTTGCCGCCAGCCGGGCAAGGCCCCTGCACATCGCCGTGGCTGCCAACGAGCCGCATATTCAGGACTTGGCACTTTTTTTGAGCCAGATGGGAGCCCAGGTTGAACTCTTGCCATTTCATCGCATTGTAGTGACCGGTGTGGACTCCCGAGCCGGCGCCCGTCACGCGGTGCGGCCCGACTACATTGAAGCGGGTACGTTCGTTGCCGCGGTGTTGGCTATTGGCGGCGATGTACGCATTGCTAACTTTCCCACGGAAGATTTGGAGCTGTTTTTACACGCCCTGGTCCAACGCGGCGCCAATATTACCGTGGAAAACGCCCGCACCGTGCGTGTGCAAACCTCGCCAAACCTGGCCCTTGGACGCATCCAAACCATGATTTACCCGGGTATTCCCACCGACCTGCAAGCCCCCCTGGGCGTGCTGGCGACACAAAGCAATGGGACGACGTTCATCCACGACCCGATGTATGAAGGACGTTTGCGGTATTTGTCCGTGTTGGCCGATATGGGTGCGACCGTCAACATGCTTGATGTACACCGGGCGGAAGTTACTGGCCCTACGAAGCTCAAGGGCATTGATGTGCACGGCGAAGATATCCGAAGCGCCATGTCTTTTATTATCGCCGGACTTGCCGCCGAGGGCACGACCACCATTCACGACGCCTACCCCGTAGAGCGCGGGTATGAGGCTATTGATGAGCGCCTGCGAGCCTTGGGGGCCGATATTCAACGCGTAAGCGAGTAACCGTATGCAGAAACAAAAACAACAGCGCACGCGGCGCGATCTTTTTTCACCGCCCAAAATAGGTATTGACCTGGGAACGGCCAACTCATTGGTTTATTTGCCCGGAAAGGGCATTGTGACCAACGAACCGTCCGTAGTAGCCATTTCGGTTCTTGACCGTTCAATACTCGCCGTGGGCAATGAGGCGCGGGATATGATCGGACGTACGCCCGACACCATTGAGGCGCACCGTCCGTTGAAAGACGGCGTAATCGCCGAGTACCATACGACGGAGGCTATGCTAAAATATTTTATCGGCAAAGTTTCGGGCCGCATCCGTTTGCGTAAGCCCGAGGTGATGATTTCCGTTCCGGCGGGCATTACCTCTACCGAACGCCGCGCGGTTATTCAAGCGGCTATGAATGCCGGCGCGCGCGCCGCCTACGTCGTGAAAGAACCGGTGTTGGCGGCCATTGGAGCGGGCGTGCCGATTAATTCACCGGCCGGCAATATGATTGTGGATATTGGCGGCGGCACGACAGAGGTGGCGGTCATTTCCTTGGGGGGCATTGTCGCGGCTGAGTCGGCTCGCGTAGGAGGTGACAAAATAGACGAGGCCATTGCCGTCTATATCAAGGGAAAGTACAATTTGGCCATCGGGGAGCGCACCGCCGAGGATATTAAGCTCACCATTGGCAGCGCGATGACGCAAGAGAGGGAAGATGCGTTTGAAATCCGCGGGCGCGACCTCAAGACCGGCTTGCCGCGCAATATCATAATTCATACCAATGAAATCACCGGAGCCATTTCCGAGCAGTTGAAAAAGATTGTGTACGCGGTCAAGGAAGTTCTGCGCGAAACACCACCTGAACTTGCGGCCGATGTTATGGATCGCGGTATGATATTGACCGGCGGCGGAGCGCTCCTGCGTAATTTGGACCAGTTGCTGACCGAAGCCACCGGCGTACCCGCCTATGTGGCGGAAGAGCCGCTCCTGTGCGTGGCGCGCGGAACCGGCGTGGCGCTTGAAAACCTTGAAATGTACAAACGAACCATCCTGAGCAAGCGATAGCGTTGTTGAGTATGCTCAATTCCCATTCCACACCCAAAGTCGCCCTCGTCCATGACCACCTTATGCAGGCGGGAGGCGCTGAGCGTGTATTGGCCGCATTACATAAACTTTTTCCCAAAGCGCCCATCTACACGCTCTTTTATGATGAGCGGGTAGTAGAGGAGTATTTCCCCGACGCGGAGATTCGCGCGACGTTTTTGCAGCGGTTTCCCAGGGTAACACGGCGGCGTTTTCGCTATCTCTCACCCTTTGCCATTCCGGCTATTGAAAATCTCGACCTGTCTCAATTTGACATGGTCATTTCCTCTTCATCCTTCTTTTCCAAGGGGGTCA
>JBBDZE010000024.1:0-19652 GCA_040900345.1 Candidatus Spechtbacterales bacterium | reverse complement strand
TTTGACGAGTTCCAGGAGCGTTTTAATAAGGTGCGGCCCTATACCAAATGGGTGCAGTTGGATGTGGCGGACGGGAAGTTCGCCCCCAACACGAGCTGGGGCGATCCGGAGGTGCTGAGCTCGTTTGACCGGGGCGGCGTAAACATTGAGGCGCACTTAATGCTGGAACATCCCGAAGAGGTGCTGGATGCCTGGTGCGCTTCTGGTGTGCAGCGCATTTACCTGCACCATGAGGCAATGCACCAGCCGGCCACCGCCTTTGGCGGGGCCCCGCAGAATGCGGTGGCTGGTGCATTGCGCAAAATACACAACGCCGGCATAGAGGCGGGCGTTGCCGTGCTTCCGCAAACACCCCTTTCGGCGCTGGAGCCATACCTTGAAAAGGTTGACGCGGTCCAGCTGTTTAACGGAAACTTGGGCTTTTATAGCGAAGAAGAGCCCGAGGAAGTAGGCGAAGCGCTGCTAGAGAGGATTCGCACGTTGCGGGCCTCCAGTCCCGATGTCATAATAGAGATAGACGGCGGCATGAACCCCGAAAATGCTAGGAGGGTCGTACAAGCCGGCGCTAACTGGATTGTTTCCGGCAGCTATATTTGGGAGAGTGAGGATATTGAGGAGGCGATAGAAGAGCTCGTTAATTCCACGAAGCGATAGCCTATACTACTACTATCATCTATGGCAGGTACTACCGATCCAAGCTCCCCACTTCATTTGCGAATCGTAAACACGGGTTTCGTTGCCTTCTGGGTTGTGGTGAGTCTCGTTATTGTGCTCGCTGTTACCGCTCGATCCATATCAATAATAGAAAGTAGCTTGATAGGGTCAGATGATCTGATCTGGGCACTGATTTCCCTCGCATATGCAGCGCTTGCGCTCGTAGAAGGGAGGGGTCTCAGTAGAAGGAGAAGATGGGCCTTATATCTGGGACCAGTTTTACTTGTCTCGGCAACGTTCTTTATCTCGATCGCTATCACTTCGCTTGCCTTGGCACTCGACACGTATAGGTACGAAGGCACTCTCGACTACCTCAAAGAAGATTTTAACTGGCTCGGGATCCTGATCTTCAATGCTGTTGCGGCGACCCCCTGGCTGTACTTTTGGACACAGCGGAAGTGGTTTAGGTAAGTTTTCATTCCTGTTTAGAGCAAAGCTAAAAGCTAGCCCATGCCCATACCACCCATTCACGATGAAAAAGTGCGAACGTTGGAACGTCAAGCCAACGAAATTCGCCAAGACATCCTCAAGATGCTTTTTGAAGCCGGTTCGGGCCACTCGGCCGGGCCGTTGGGTATGGCCGATGTGTTCACCGCCCTTTATTTTCATGTACTCAACCACAAGCCGCAAGAACCCTATTGGGAAGACCGCGACCGGTTGGTGCTCTCAAACGGGCACATTGTTCCGGTGCAATATGTTACTATGGCCCATGTAGGATATTTTCCGAAAGACGAGCTTATGACGCTGCGCAAGTTCGGTACGCGCTTGCAGGGGCATCCGCACCGTCCGGCCTTGCCGGGACTTGAGACGACCAGCGGCCCCTTGGGCTCTGGCTTGGGCCAAGCGGCTGGCATGGCCTACGCGGCCCGTATGGACGGCAAAACATGGCGCACGTACTGTCTCATGAGCGACGGCGAGCAAGACGCGGGCAATACGTGGGAGTCAGTGATGTTTGCGGGCAAGAACAATTTGGCCAATCTGACGGCCATTATGGACCGCAATAATATTCAAATAGACGGCTACACGGAAGACATCATGCCGGTGGAGCCGGTGCGCGAAAAATATGAAGCGTTCAACTGGCATGTGATGGAGGTAAACGGCCACAGTATGGGCGCCATTGTCAACGCCTGTCGCGAAGCCGAAGCCGTGCATCACGATCCGGTGCTTATTATTGCCAACACTATTCCCGGCTACGGCGTGGACTTCATGGAAAATAAGTTTGAATGGCACGGCAAGCCGCCGGGCGATAAAAAAGAGTTGACCGAAGCTCTCGCCGATCTGCGTACGCTCGGCGGACGCATTGAAAGCGAACATGAGTGAGCGTGCTTCGCACGCAGAGCTTTAGAGCACGAGGGGTTAGGTTGTGCCCTAAAGCTCTAATCCCCTAATCCCTAATGCTCTATTTGCGAGTATAACGAGCAAATACTATGACCACTGAAGAAAGCTTTTTAAAGAAACTGAAAGAGCGCAAGCATGAACCGTTGCGCGTTCCTGCGGTGCGCCGTCGCGGCTCGTTAACGCCCCGCATTGTGGGGTATGTGCTTTTGTTGGTCGCAACCATAAGCGCGGCGGGGACCGGCTGGTACTATACTCACCCCGAAGAGGCCACTCGCGCCAACATTTCGCCGCAAACACTTCGTGCCAAAATAGGAGAGGTGTGGCCCTTTGGCAACGGCGAAACGCAGACAACACAGCACCCCGAGCCGGGCGATACCTCAGGCGAAGCGCCTAACGTGAGTGCGCCGTCCCGCATCACACTTGGTGAGGAGGTTGAACTTTCGTACGAACTTTCGTCCGAAAGTTCAACGGCGATACTGTTTTTGCATGATACCGACGGCAATCGCGTGGGTGTTATCGGGGAAGTTGAAGCCGGCCAAAGTCCCTACACTTGGAATCCTCAGATACTTGTGCGTTCCGGTGAGGGGAATAGCGAAATTGTACAGGCTCCGCAACCCGGTGAGTACCGCGTTTTGATTGCTCAAGGAGCAGGGGAGAGCATGTCCGGTGTGGTTGCTATTGCCTATGACAGGATTGCCAACGCCCAGCCGTTCGCATTTGGCAATTGCGCCGCGAGCGCCAATAGTTATAGTGGCAATGACTGGTATGGCGACATGAGCGCCAAAGCGGCAGCTCGCTCGGTAGCGCTTTCGGCCATTACGCGTATGTGTATTTCAGAAGAGGGACGCGTCGCGGTATTTATCATTCCCGCGGCTGACGAGATGAACTACCCTGCAATATACCGCTTCAATATGGAGACGAGTGACCTGCACAAGGCCGTCTATACGGGCGAACGTTCACAATTAGCCGGTTCAGCCCTTGATTTTGGTGTGCGAGACGGTGATACCATTCCTGTCGTACGGGACGGCGCGCCGGTGTTTTCTTATAACTACCTGAATAATACGTTTATTGACGCACAGCTTTAGAGCTCTAGAGCATGAGGTGACAGGTTTTTGCTAAAGCCCTAATGCTCTAACACCTAACGCTCTGTTTGATGAGCCGCCAGCTGGCGGAGAACAAACACATGATTGATTCACTCTCCACAAACGAGAACCCCCAAGGCCAGCCGTCGGTACCTTCACCCAATGAGCCTAAAAGGCCAGGCGGTGGTGTGAAGTCGCGCCTGCCGTGGCTGTTCTTAGCCGCGCTTGTGCTGTTAGCGTTAATTGGTGCCGGACTCTTCCTCTTCCGCGACCAGCTGGGCCTTGAGCGTTTTGAGGCGCAAGAGGAGGTGAGAGAGGAATTAAATGCTGAAGAGAAAAGCTTAGGGGAGTGGCGCGTTGAGCAAATCCCAAAAGGGGACGAGGGTCTTGCTTTTGGGACGGAAGATTGGCAATTTGTTGCATCCTCCAGAATAACGGGAGAATCCGAGGTATTATTGTCGGCAGACGGGTTTGACGATCTTTTACGAAACGCGTCTGAAGATTATGGTAATCCACAGCCGGGGTGGAGCCGTTCTACGCGTCTTCTAGGTTCCCCAGAGCAAGGAGAGGAGGTATTTTTAGCATACGATGAATTCCTAAGAAGCATCCTTTTTGCATACAACATTAACTCCGGGAGCATCCGAGAGGTAGAGAAGCCGGCAGAAGACCAGTTCGGCGGGAACATCGCACCCACGGGGGATAAGGATTTATTCTTATTTCATATTGCCGACGAGGAGCATCAAAGAGGGCTTGCACTTTTTTGTTATGCATCCGGGGAGCGAAGAGACCTCATTACGGTTGAACCAGGAGAAACATTTGCAATCGACCAGGGCCCGGGACAACAGGGTAGAATTGAGTGGCGGAGTCTCTCAGTAGCAACCTACTATGTATTTGATGCAGCTCAAATAACAAAACCGAACGAGGAGTATAAAAACTCGCGAATTGGAGTGATTCCTCCCTCAGAGCTTGCATGCGCATCGTAGGTATGATTAAGGGCGCATCCCATCACTTTCATGGCAAGTTTCCGATTCATCGGTTAGCGAATATTTTTAACTGAGGCTACGCATATGGAAAACGTACCACCAACACGTCCGCTATCGCCGACACCTGACGGCCAGCAAAGCTTTATTCAGAAGAACGCTCCGCGGCTGCTCATCGGCAGCGGGGTTGTCATTCTTGCGCTACTGGCACTCATGGCACTGATGGCCTTTGGCAAAGACGACGGCAAGCTCTTTTCGCTGGGTGAAAAGCAGGAGCAGGAAGAAGAAATGACCGAAACTGAAGAAGGGCAGGAGGAAGGACACCGAGCAGGTGTGGACCACAGGATTTTGAGTAGTAAGACTGTCAACTGGGGAGGCGGCGGCACGCTTGAATTGGTACTGGCAAACGCAAAGACCGAATCGGTGCCGCTTTCGTGTGCCACTCCCAACAGCGAGGAAGTCGATAATGCCGGCATTGAACACAGTGGCGATGCGTACCTTCGATTTGGTGGCGACCGGCTCTGGCTGGGACATATGAGGTTTATTGAGGACATGCTGCACGACGGACGTTTGGTATCGCTCCAACTCGATCCCAATAGCGACCGCGACTTCATTCTCCTCTATGAATACGGAAGCTGTTCAGGAGAATTTTTGCGCGTCTTTGGGTATGATCCCAAGACAAGCACCGTTGCGCAGTATTCCTTTGAAAACTTGACAACGATATTTTCAAGTAGCAACAGTTTCGATGTGCAAGCACACGGGCTGAAGGTTCGCGCTTATAGCAATGCAACAGCATCATCAGCCGAGACTACATGGGTCATTGAGGACGACAGGCCCAACATGAGGGGGATCGATTCCTCGACGTGTTCAGGATTCTGCTCAGAGGGGCAGTTGGGTGAGTAATACAATGAAGCTCAACTCCTCCCTCAGAGCTTGCATGCGCATCGTAGGTATGATTAAGGGCGCATCCCGTCACTTTCATGGCAAGTTTCCGATTTATTGACTAGCGAATATTTTTAACTGAGGCTACGCATATGGAAAATGTACCACCAACGGACCCGACCGTCCAAACACCTCTACGCGAGCAGAGCTTCTTTATAAAAAACGCCAAATGGTTTTTGGCGGCTGGCGCTGGTATCATTATCTTCCTTGTTGCATTGTCCGTCATGCTTACTCTTCGTGAGGACGGTAGCAGCCCTGCGTCGCTAGGGGGTGAAAGCGAACAGGAAGAGCAAAAGGCTGACCAGGATAAACAAGTCGCAGGTAAAACATATTCAAGTGCCCAGTACGGATTTTCTTTTGCGTATCCCGGGGAATGGACCTATCGAGCCGAAGGAGGAGGACAATATGAGATTATTTTCAGAGATGCCTTAGCATGGCAGGTTGTTGACGAGATGTCTGGAACGGATGTGCTCGATGGCACATCCGTCTATATTGAAGTGATTCCAACCGGGCTATCAGCACGCGGGCTTGCTATGCGAGATATTGGGGGGTTGCCGCTGGAGCCTTCGGCGATTGATTTAGAAGAAGAAGGGATTGGTGCGAATGGGAATATCCCTGCTATAATTGTCAAGTATGAGTTTTTTGGGGACACCGAGAGTGCCTATATCGCCCTTGACGAGCTCCGGGTCCTGAAGATTACCGCGGGATATGGGGAGGGAGGTCGGGAGGACCATTTCGCTGCTTTACTTGCATCCCTCGCAGTGTCCAAGGAATCATTCGGCTCACTATCACAAAGCGAGGTCGAAATCCTTGTGCGCTACCTTCCTGAAGTACATGACTGGCGAACGCGAGTAGAAAATGACCACATCCGTTACGACCACACCGAAAACGGAATGTTCATCGTTCAGGTATACGAGGTGGTCGGACAGAACGGCGAAGAGGGCCATACCGCTACATTTGAATGGTACTCGGTGAACCCGCAAACTGGAGAGGTAGCAGAAGCATTTTTATAGCATGAAGCTCAACTCTTCCCTCCATCTCTCGTCAAAAATCTTTGACAAGGACATAGAGAAAGAAAAGACCCGCGTCGGGTACGGCGAGGGGTTGGTTGAGGCTGGCGAGAAAAATGAAAACGTTGTGGCCTTGTGCGCCGACCTTACCGAAAGCACCTATACGCACTTATTCAAGGAGAAATTTCCCGAACGGTTCGTGCAGATGGGGGTAGCCGAACAAAACATGGCGACGGTAGCCTCTGGCATGGCCGCGGCCGGCAAGGTCGTATTTATGGCCTCCTATGCTACTTTCTCGCCGGGCCGTAACAACGAGCAAATTCGCACGACCATTAGCTACAATTCGTGGGGTTCGGAGAAGGGGCGAGAGATAAACGTAAAAATTGCCGGCTCGCACGCGGGCATTTCGGTAGGACCGGACGGGGCGACCCACCAAGCCCTGGAGGATGTTGCCTTGATGCGGGTCCAGCCCGGCATGACGGTTATCGTCCCCACCGACAAGCATGAGGCCCGTCGTGCCACCGTGGCGGCAGCCGAGCACGCCGGGCCGGTCTACATTCGATTCGGGCGGGCTTCCTACCCGGTTATCACCACCGAGAAAACGCCGTTTGAAGTGGGCAGGGCCTACGTGCTTGCCGCAGGCAAAGATGTTACCATACTAGCCAACGGTCCGTTGGTGCATAAAGCCCTTCTGGCCGCCGCCAAGCTGGAGGAAGAGGGCATTTCGTGTGAGGTTATCAACTGCCCCACGGTCAAGCCGCTGGATGAGGCCACCATCGTGGCTTCCGTGCAAAAGACGGGGGCGTTGGTTACGGCCGAAGAGCACCAAATACTTGGGGGTCTGGGTTCGGCCGTGGCGGAACTGCTCGCCCAAAAGCATCCGGTACCTCAGGAATTCATTGGGGTGCGCGACCGTTTTGGTGAGTCGGGCGAGGCCGAGGAACTATTTGAAGCATTTAAAATGGGAGTTGACGATATTATACAAGCTGCGCAACGCGCGCGGGAACGATCGAGGAAGTAAGGATATGGAAAAGAAATTTGATGTGATTACCATCGGTTCGGCCACGCGGGACGTATATTTGGCCAGCGATAGCTTCATTCCGGTGGAGGGGGCTGAATTTCAGACCGGCCAGGGCATTTGCGTGAATTTAGGTTCAAAGATAGAGGTGAAGGATATTCACTTCACCACCGGCGGGGGCGCCGTTAACGTCGCCATTACGTTCGCCCTGCAGGGATTGAGGGCGGCAGCCATTTGCAAGGTGGGCGATGACGCTCGTGCCGACGCCATTGAAGAGCGCTTGAAGGAAGTGGGCGTCGCTGTGGACCTTGTCATACGCGACAAAGAGCGCCTGACGGCTTATTCCGTTATTATTCATGCGCCCGACGGCGAGCGCAGTATCTTCGTCTACCGGGGAGCTTCGTCCTATTTGAACACGCGCGAAGTTGACCTGAGCAGGCTTGAGGGAACCAGTTGGATTTACGTGACGCACATGGCCGGCGAGAGCGCGGCATTTTTCGCGCCGCTTATGGAGGCGGCCAAACAGCATGACGTGAAGGTGGCCTTCAACCCCGGCTCTACGCAACTGCGTATGGGTAAGGAACTCGTACCATTCTTGAACAACGTAGACATCTTGTTCTTGAATCGCGAAGAAGCCTCGGTGCTCACTGGTATTGAGTTTGGAAAAGAGCAAGAAATTTTCAAACAGCTGGACGAATGGGTGCGCGGCATTGCCGTGATGACCAAAGGCCCCGACGGCGTGACGGTCTCGGACGGTGCAACGCGCTGGGACGCACCGGCCTTGAAGGAGCCAAGATTGGTGGATCGCACGGGCGCGGGGGACGCATTTGGCTCCGGCTTTACTACGGCCATCATCCAGGGTAAAACGGTTGAAGAGGCCATGCTCCTTGGTAGCGCCAACGCGACCAGGCTGATTGGCGAATGGGGCTCTAACATCGGCCTCCTGACTCGCGACGATACGCCCGAAATGTTCGGCGCGTTGACCATTAATACGGAACAACTTTAGCTATGGATGCCCCCCAAAAACTACACGAACTTATGCGCGTTGAAGAACGTGTGCTGGTTGAGCTGGACGAGCAAATGCAAAAAGCGACGGGTGTCGCCGATGCCATTGAACAGGTAGAGCGCGATGTGGCCGGACGAATAAGCGACCGCCTCGCCACCTTGGGCCTGCCGGCAACGGCGAGCGCAAAGAGTATCTATCAGGCGTTGTTTGCGCAGCTGGAACGAAACGAGAACGAACTCTATACGATTATTGGGGTGAGCCGTAAGGACTTCGATTTTGAAAAAGTCGCTCAGGCCGCGCGTGAGATTGCCACGGAAGACGAGGGGTTCTTTTTGAAGAAGGAGTACGCCGAAAAGATTCTGCGCAAGCACCCGCCCCAGCAAACCATCGGGTACTTAAATTATGGCGGCGTTGACGAGTTGCTGGAAAAGGAGGATGTGGGCGAGGTATTTTCCGCTTTGCGGTTCTTGGAAAGTGACGAGTGGATGCACGAGACGTTTCGTGTAGCCTACGCAGACTTTACGCAAGACGATTTTGAGCAGCGCCCCATCGAATTGCGGGTGCTTGGCCAACAGTGGGCAGACGTGGCTCAAAAGTTTGTCGCCAAAAAACATCACAACGTAAGCCACCTCAAGGAGTTTGGGGTGATATTTCTCAACCCCATCAGCGAAACCGAGCCGGGCAAATTCCTGCGCGACTTCGCGCTGCTCCTGCACTATTTCCACGAGATTCACTTCTACAGCGAGCTCTTTAAGCAATATGCCGACAGTCCCGACTTTGCCCAGCGTCTGACCTCGTTCCTGCGCGGCGACGTGTTGGAGAAGACGGGTATCACAAGCGGAGAGTGGCTTATTGTGCAGCGTTATCTGTGGAAAGAGGACCCGGAGGATGATCGGCTGTTCATGCCGCGCGTCAATCCCGAGAGCATGCACTGGCGTAAAGCAGAAAAGGATTTGGTGGCTTTTGGCAAAAAGCGTAGTGATTCTGACGTTGAATTTTGGAATAATCTGGATTCTGTCGGCAGCTTCTTCCTTAACGCTCGCGGGGAGCACGAGTTCATGAGCTTTGATATGGAAGATATCGCGATGTCTTTTGTTTCCGAGCAGGAAGGAGAGGGCAAGCGTTTTGCGTATCATCAGCAGGAAGCGCTTTGGAACGAGCTATTCCGTCGCTATGTTGGCGAGGACAAGATGGAACAGTTACTCATTGAAAACTTTGTGCAAGGATTTATTCGCTTTTCATAACGGCGAGGCCGCTAGGAAAATTCAAAATCCGAATATCGAAATTCGAAACAATATCTAAAGTTCAAAAACAAAAATCCAAAACGTTTTGGATTTTGCCCACTAGATATTTGAATTTGTTTCGTGCTTCGTGCTTCGGATTTAACGTTCTCGTCTTTGTTTATTTACGAAGTAAATAAAATTATGACTCTTACTGAACTTCACGCCCAAGCGCTCGCCGGGCATTGGGCGGTCCCGCACTTTAATTTTTCGTCGTTGGCCCAGGCAAACGGTATTATTGATGCCGTAGTAGCGGCGCGTGCGCCGGTAGTATTGGGCCTTTCGGAAGGGGAACGGGATTTCGTGGGTTTAGCTCAGGCGGTCTATCTGGCAAAGAGCTTTGAAGATACTCAGGGCATACCGGTGTTTTTGAACGCCGATCACACCAAGAGTGTTGAGCGAGCCAAGGAGGCGGTGGACGCTGGGTTTTCATCCATTCATATTGACCTATCCAAAGAGCCGTACGATAAGAACCTTGCGGGCGTGAAGGAGGTTGTTGCCTATGCAAAGGACAAGAACTCCGACATTAACGTGGAAGGGGAGCTTGGGTATTTTGCGACCGAATCGTCCAAGCGGTACACCGAAGCAGTCGAAATTCCCGAAGATAGCTTCACAAAACCCGAAGAGGCCGCAACGTTTGTACAAGAGACCGGCGTAGACCGCTTCGCGCCGGCCGTTGGAACGTTGCACGGCATTGCGGCGAACAAACCCGTCCTGCGGTTCGACCTCATCGAGGCTATCCGTAAAATTGTTCCTGATGAGGTAGCGCTGGTCTTGCACGGGGGATCGGGCGTGGCCGACGAGGATATCAAAAAGGCGGTTGAAATGGGTTTTAACAACATTCATGTTTCCACCGAGTTGCGTGTAGCCTACTCCGACGCGTTGCGCAAAACACTGCAAGAAAAGCCGAACGAAGTCGCACCCTACCATTACTTGAAAGAAGCTCGTGCGGCTGTGGCGGCTGTGACGCGCCAAAAACTGGACCTTTTCAATACCGTGAATGTGGTATAAAGAAAGGGTATGAAGAAAACTGAGTTTGAGCACAAATATCTGGGGAGTTGTTCAGTATGCGGGGTGAAATTTCAAGGCCGCAACACCGAGGTGCTGTCACGCAAACCGGATATTTCGCATATATACGCTCAGTGCGCCAGGTGCAAGAGTTCCACGGTGGTGTTCATCTTGAGGAATACCTCGGGGTTCGTTACGACTATTGGCATGTTGACAGATATGAAAAAAAAGGATATTCTACGTTTTCGCAAGATGAACCCTATTACCGGGGACGATGTTCTTGATTTGCACCGGATTTTGGAGAAGCAATAAGCTAGCTGTTAGGCATCAGGGGAGGTTGAGATATGTGCCTTGAACCGCCGAGCTAATGCTTAATCCGCCTCCGCAAGTTTGGCGGACCTAAAACCTAAATACATGTTGTCGCTCGTCATTCAAAAACGAAATCCGAGAGAGATAAAAGCAAAAGCATTACTGAACCAGGAGAAGATTCCGGGTGTTTTGTATGGTCCGACGGTTACGGCGACGCCCGTTACCGTGGACCGCAAAACGTTTGAGAAGTTATACGAAGAGGCTGGAGAATCTACACTGGTGAGCTTGAAGTTTCGGGGCGAAGAGGAGGAGGGCGGTAAGGATGAGAACGTGGTTTTGATTCGTTCTACTGACGTGCATCCCGTAACCCGGGCGTTTCGCCACGTGGATTTTTACCAATTGCCGCTCGACAAGCCAATCGAGATTTCCGTACCCATTGAAACCGAAAACGAGGCGCCCGCGGTACATGAGCAAGGTGGTATCTTGGTTCAGAATATTCACGAAGTAGACATTAGGGCGCTTCCGAAAGACTTAATCCACGAGATTACCGTGGATCTTTCCGGTTTGGCGAATATCGAAGACGCCATTGAGGTGAAAGATTTAGTTGTTCCAGCCGGCGTTGAAATTATGCAAGAAGAAGACGCAGTGGTCTTCCGTGTTGAAAAGCCGCGCGAGGAAGAAGAGGAAGAGCCCGTGGAAGCGGAACCTGACACCGACCAGATCGCCGAGATTAAAACAGAGGCTGAAGAGAAGCGCGAGGAAGAAGAGGCCGAAGAGCAGGCCGCCGAGTAGGATAATCATAAACGTATTCCACGCTTGGACCCGCGGTGCAGACTGCGGGGGACTATGTTGCCTTCGAATAGTTACCAACAATCTTCATACGGCGGACGTATCGCACAAGGAGCGCTGATACTTTCGGCGTTTCTTTTGGTCGTGTTTGCCAGCCCCCTTGCGTTGGCGCAGACGAGCGATCAAGCAGCGAAAGATAAACAACGTGCCGAGCTGCAATCCCGCCTGGATGAGCTGCAAAGGCAGATTAACGAGTATCAGGCGCAGATCAACAGGTACCGTGCCGAAAAGCAAGGGTACGACCGAGAAATTTCCGTGCTCGAAAGCGAGATCGCGAAAGTTCAACTTGAGATGGCAGGGAACGCGGTGGTATTAAATCAGACCGAGCTTTCCATCCAGACCAACGAAGCCACTATTGCAGAGCTTGAAGAGCGATCGCAGAAGCAGAAAGGGATTTTAGCCGATTTAGTTCTTGACGTATATCGTAAGAAGAGCGCCTCAACCGTTGAAATTGTTCTCGTCAATGACACGATTTCAGAGTTTTTTGACGACCTTCAGCAACGCGAGGTGCTCAATGCCAGTCTGCAAGAAACCCTGGAGGGCGTTGTGGCGCTCAAAGACAAGATTGAAGAAGAGCAGGTCGCGCTAGAAGATCGGCGTCAGTCCCAGGTGTTATTGCTGCAAGTAGGGCAAATTCAGCGAGCTGAAGTTGCCAACAAGGTGAGTGAAAAAGAAGTGCTATTAGCACAAAGCCGCAACCAAGAGTATGAATACCGAAGCCTCGCCGATACCGTTCAAAAAAGTATCGCAGAGATTCGCAGCCAACTCTTTGTGCTAGAGGGTGCCGGCGTGGCGACGTCATTTGGCGAAGCATACCAGCACGCAAAGCACGCCTCGAGTCTTACCGGGGTACGGCCAGCTTTCTTGCTGGCGGTACTGAAGCGTGAATCTTCCTGGGGCGCCAACGTGGGGCAATGTTACCTGGCCGACCCGGCAACCGGTATGGGGCGCGGGAAGAATACCGGCAACGCTTATCCGCGCACCATGCATCCGACCCGCGATGTACCACCCTTTCTGACGATAACGGCCGAGCTTGGGCGCGATCCTTTCAATACGCCCGTCTCCTGTCCGCATCCGGATTATGGTTACGGTGGCGCGATGGGCCCGGCCCAGTTCATTCCTTCAACCTGGATTGGCTATCGTGACCGCTCGGCAGCAGTCTTGGGCCACGCGCCCGATCCGTGGAACATTCGCGATGCGTTCGTAACCTCGGCGGTGAAGCTTGCGGCGGGTGGCGCCGGGGCTCAAAATGAGCAAGCCGAGTGGAAAGCGGCCATGGTCTATTATGCGGGCGGAGGATGGAATAACCCTCGCTATCGAGCCTATGGCGATTGGATTATATCCAAGGCGCGTGAGTATCAGGCCGACATTAATATTCTGGAAGGGAGGTAGAGGGTAGGCGCACGGCTGTCTTCGTTTTAAACCCGCGTCAGCCGCCCCAGCGCGGCGGCTGACGCTTAGCCTCGGCCTCACTCTTCTTCGCTTCGCGAAGAAACCGTGCCCGTTCGGCCTGCGGATGATTCAAAACGAAGACAACCGCACGCCAGGAGGGGGAGGAGGTAGAAAAAGGCTCCGGCAAGGTTGGCTACGCAGGACATAACGTATGCCAGAGGGAGAAGTTGTAGGGGAAGGCGGGTGAGAGCTTCTTCAGTCCGTGCCGTGCATCCGGCAGGAGAGAGGTAGGCAGGAGGGCTCGGTCTGCGGATGATTTAAAACACATGCACCCACGTGCCGTGAGGGAGATGGTAGGTAGGGCAGATGTCTTTGCCCTGCTGCCGGGGCAAGGCCAACCGTGATAATAAAACCCGCAATAAACCAAAAGCCCCCTTTGAAGGGGGCTTTTGGTTTATTGGGTGGTAAAACGTTCAAGACTTTCCAGCTGGTCGGGTGTGAGGTTTTGCGCGCGTTCGATGGCGTCGTTGATGTCGCCTTCGTCAAACGTCAGCGTCTGGCCTAGTGCAAGGCCGTAGTCTCCCACGCGGTTTTGCAGGTAGTCTTCTGCGTACACCATCTGTTCGGCATTGAGCTCGCTATCAGATTGCTGAAGCGTCTGGCTGATAGCGCGACGGGCAAGGTGGGTGATACCTTCGCCCGATGCGGCCTGTTGGACCCTCGGATTACCCGGCTCAGGTTGCTGGGGTTCCTCAGGTTGTTCGGGCTGCTCGGTGTCGTCGGGCTCTTGAGGCTCTTCGCCATCGGTTGTGCCGTTATCCTGGGTGCCATTGGTTTCTTCAGCTACGGGGTCGTTGGTGCCCGCTTCTTCCAGGGGCGCCAACGCATTGACCACGAAAAAACCAATGACAAGGGCGGCAATGACCGCGACAACAGCGAGTACGCTGGTGCGGGCATTGTTGAAGAATTCTTCAACCTGCTTGCTCCAGCCTGAGCTCTTTGCCTTGTCGATTTCGGTGTACACGTCGTCGTTGTCCTGCTCGAACTGCGGACCCTTGGGTTCGTCGGTCCCCTCGGGGCGCTCGTTCTGTTCATCTTGTGCCATAGTCGAGACGTGAGATTATCGGTTGGTTATATATCAAAAATGAACAATCGATTATGAAAGAACTGGAAAGAACGAAAGAACTTTTTACCGGAGCTGTTCCTGAAGGGTATCGGTGAGGGCGTCCAAATCTCCGTCCATAATGGTCTCAATGCCATGCCAGGATGTCCCAATGCGGTGGTCCGTCACACGGTCTTGGGAAAAGTTATAGGTGCGGATCTTGTCGCTTCTGTTGGCCGAACCAATTTGTTCGCGACGCTCCTCGCTTCGCTTGCGAGCCTCCTCTTCAATTTTTTCCTTGAAGAGCTTCGCGCGGAGGATCGTAAGCGCTGCCTCGCGGTTTGCCGCTTGTGAGCGCCCCTTCTGAGACGCGACCGTCACCCCTGTGGGCAGGTGGGTAATACGGACAGCCGACGATATTTTGTTGACGGCTTGTCCGCCCGGTCCGGAGGACCGAAACGCTTCCATCTTGATATCCTCCGGTCTTATTTGAATATCAATAGGTTTGGCTTTTGGCAAGACCGCGACCGAAGCGGTCGAGGTATGGATACGGCCACTTTTTTCAGTTTCAGGCACGCGTTGGACGCGATGCACGCCGCTTTCGTGTTGCAAAATATTGTATACGCGGTCGCCGCGTAACTCGAAGACCACTTCGCGCAACCCCTTGAGCTCGCTGCGGATTTCGTCGAGTACTTCCAAGCGCCACCCTTTGCGCTCGGCGTAACGGGTGTACATGCGAAAAAGGTTCTGGGCAAACAAAGCGGATTCCTCCCCGCCAACACCCGGACGAATTTCAATGATGGCTTCATTGATAGCGGCCTTACCCGGAGAGGTGCGCTCTTCGAGCTGCTGCTCTAGCTCTCTTTGGCGGGTGGTGAGTTGTTCATACTCGGCCTGCGCCATCTCCTGAAGTTCCGGATCCGACTCTTGCTCGCGAAGCGCGGCATTTTGCTCAAGTTGTTCGGTCATTGCGGCAAGGTCTCGGAGGAGGGCTATTTCATTGCCAAGATCACGGTATTTACGCGAAAGTTCTTGCAGCTGCTCGACATCAGAAAGCACCTCGGGTGAAGCGAGGCGCTGGGCGAGCTCTTCGTATTCACGCTGTAGCTCTTCAAGGTTCTTCACGCGTTGGCTCCGTATAGCGGATACGAGAACATCCCAGACTCCTTGGACGAGGGCAGAAGAGTCTGGGACAGTTCCTTTGTTAGGGGCGTTTGCATCAGTGTGAACTGATGCAAAAGGGGAATTGCGAGTAAGCTATTTCGCCTTTGGTTCCTTCTTTTCTCCCTTCTTTTCTTTCTTCGCTTTTCGCTTGGCGCTTTTGCCTTTTGGGGCTCCGCGTTGTTCCTGGAGTTTCACCTGTCGCTCTAGGCGATGCTGGAATTTTTCAACACGGCCGCCGCGCATGCTCCCGCGTTCGGCACCCGTGTAGAAGGGGTGGCACTTGCTACACGTTTCAACTTCAACAAGCTCCTGGGTTGCACCGATGAGGAACTCGTTGCCGCAGGCACACTTTACGTGCGCTGCCGGATAATATTGAGGATGAATGTCTTTTTTCATAATCTACTTGAACAAAAGCACCCTAATTGTAAATGAAAAAGGGAAAGTTGTAAACCCTGGCGGCTGACGAACGGCAGTAGGATACTTGCCTTTTTGGACCTTTGTGATATGCTTTCTAGGGTATGAACGAAGAACCAAAGGCCACAAAGACCGAATCACAGGTGCCGGACGCTTCGTCCGCGCGAGCAAAAGACGTCCAGGAATTCCTTGAAGCAGGAGCTCATTTCGGGCATAAAAAGTCCGTGGTACACCCGGGCATGTTTCCCTACATTTTTTGTACGCGTAATAATATTCACATAATTGACGTAGAGAAAACGTACGAAAAACTGGAAGAGGCACTGGTTGCTGTCGCTGATTTGGCCAAGAACGGCAAGACTATTTTATTCGCCGGTACACGGCCCACGCTTCGTGATCATGTTCGCGCCGCCGCAGAAGAGGCAGGGATGCCGTTCATGGTTTCCTATTGGCCGGGTGGTACGCTGACCAACTGGTCCAGTCTGAAGGGCAATGTGGAGCGCCTCAAAGAACTCGAGGAGCTGGAGCAGTCAGAAGAGTGGGGGAAATATAAAAAGCATGAGCGTCTCGCTATGACGCGGGAGCTCAAGAAGCTTCAGGACCGTTGGGGTGGCGTGAAAACAATGGACCGGCTGCCCGACGCGGTATTTATTGTTGATATGCAGGAAAATGCGCTGGTTGCCAAAGAGGCACATGCCAAAAAGATTACGGTTATTGCGGTTGCCGATACGAATATCAATCCCAAGGGCATTGACTATCTCATTCCTGCCAACGACGATGCTGTTTCCTCGGTGAGACTCATTCTTGGGAAAGTAAAAGAAACTATCTTGGCCAACAAGGCAAAAGCAGCCCCAGCGAAAGGCAATGAAAAAAGAGAGCGCAGCAAAAAGGAGTAGCGTTGCGGCGTAGCACTTGGGCCCAAGCAATTCCTAAAAGCTAACAGCTAGACCATGGCTTCGACAGCGGACATTCAACAACTTCGACAAGAGACAGGGGCCGGCATTATGGACGTCAAGCAAGCGCTTGACGAGGCGGGCAACGACATTGAAAAAGCACGTGACGTGTTGCGCAAAAAGGGTGCTGCGCTTGCCGCGAAAAAGGGCGAGCGCGAGACCGGCGAAGGCGCTGTATTTTCGTATATTCACCCCGGAGCGCGCGTGGGTGTGATGCTCAAGCTGTTTTGCGAAACGGATTTTGTTGCTCGCACGGAAGATTTTCAGCACCTGGGCCAGGATATCGCCCTGCACATTGCTGCAATGGGACCCCAGTACATCGCCCGCGATGAAGTACCCGCCGATATATTGGAGCGGGAAAAGGAGGTATACGCGGCGCAAGTTGCTCAATCGGGGAAGAGCGAAGATGTCGTTTCAAAGATTATTGAAGGAAAGCTCGAAAAATTTTACGGCGAGAGCGTGCTTCTCGACCAGTCGTTTGTGAAGAGTGCAGATATAACCGTGCAACAGCGCATTGAAGAAACGGTTACGAAGGTAGGGGAAAATATACGTGTCGGTTCATTTGTGCGCTTTGAGCTCTAGTGAGCTTGGCACGCTTGATTGTTTTACATCTATGGCTTCTTTTCTACTCATTGCCACAATCCTTGTGGCAATTGGGGGTATCCTGTATATTATGTATCGCCGACGTCCCGGTGCGCTATCGATGGGGACGTTTTTTAGCAGTGTTCGTGTCCCACATATTCGCATGTTTCGTATTGTTTCGTTGCTCACTACTCTGCGAAAATGGTTTCAGCAGCAATTCTCTGCTACGAAGAAACTGATACGCACGCCCTCAAAAGTAGAGCGGCCTTTTATAAAAGAAAGCGTTCGGCATGAGTTGAAGGGAACCGACCTGCGGGCACTAAGGCCGTCAACGGAAACGGAAGAGTTCTGGATACGGCTCATACAGAGTAATCCGCGTAACGCCTATCTCTATAAGCGGCTTGGGGAGTTTTATCTGCGTAGCCGGAAAACGAAGTACGCGCTGGAGACGTTCAAGCACGCCCAGAAGCTAGCCCCCCAAGACGAATCAATTAATAAGTATATTGGCCAAATCGAGCACGAGCCCGAACGCATTGTTCGGTAAAAGCACAACATTTCCTAGAGCGTTTCCTTTTAAAGGATGTACTTTTAAAAAATAGATAGTGTGAGATAACGCGGGTATGAAGGACATTCCCGCTAAAGAAATTCTTCACGAAGCCTACGTTGTCAGGGGTTTTTCTGCAGCATAGAGCGCCAAAGATCTTGGTTGCACAGAACATAAAATTCATTACTGGCTTCAAAAATACGAAATAGCAAAACGGACTATAAGCGATGCTTTATACGCGCGATACAATCCGGATGGCGACCCCTTTTGCCTAAAGGAAAATCTTACGCCGGAGGAACAATTTCTTAAAGGACTGGGCATTGGTCTTTATTGGGGTGAGGGAACAAAAGCATCGAAGACATCTGTTCGACTTGGTAACAGCGACCCTTACCTTATCAAGGCATTTATAAACTTCCTGGTACGCATTTATGATGTCCCCCGTGATCGATTGCGATTCGGTTTGCAGGTGTTTAATGATATGGACGAGAAAGAGGCGTTTACTTTTTGGAAGAAGCATCTACGGGTAAAGGAGCACCAGTTTTACAAGATAATTGTCACCCCCCAGCAATCGATAGGAACGTATAGGACAAAAACGCGATATGGAGTTTTGACAATTTACTTCAATAATACTAAATTAAGGAAGGCCTTACAGACAGAATTAGATACATTTGGAGGAAAGTAGCCGAGATAGCTCAGTTGGTAGAGCAACACAATGGTAATGTGTAGGTCCCGGGTTCGAATCCCGGTCTCGGCTCCGCACATTGTGGCCAGCCGATTGTCTTGGCTGGTCTTTCAATTCTAGAAAAAATGTGCTATAGTATGTGAGTGCTTTTGTGGGATGCTTTTGTGAGGTCAGTCAATTGAAGGTTTACTGAAAACTTTTTCAATTGACCTACGTGCGGTATATTGAAGGTATGCCCCGTATACCTGAAAATCAGCTTAAAAACGTACAGCGCCTCTACTACAAGGACCGGGTGAGCATGAGGGAAATTGCCGAAGCTCTTGATGTTTCTTTGGATGCAGTGGTCTACTTCATGAGGCGGCATGGGTTGGCAAGGAGAAGCTTTTCAGAAATCAATGCCGATAGATTTGCAAGAAAAGCGCCAAGCTTTAAAGAGCGCACTCCGCCTTCGTCAAGCCTTCGAGAGATGCGGGCGGTAGTCGCAATGCTGTATTGGGGGGAGGGCTACAAAAGCGATAAGAGCGCAGGCCTTGATTTCGCTAACAGCGATCAAGCAATGGTGGTAGCTTTTCTGAAGGCTTTGCGTGGTATCTATGAGCTGGACGAATCTCGGTTTAGGGTGTTGCTGTATTGCTATGCAGATCAAGATTCAGAACGTCTCATTGTGCACTGGAGTCGCGTTACGGGTATTGCGCGACAACAATTTACTAAGCCGTATGTGCGCCGCGATTTTCGGCCACATGGCAGGAAGATGCCCTATGGAATGGTCCACATACGGTATGCGGATAAGAAACTCTTGATGGCGGTAAAAAAACTGATAGAGTATTATGTAGCAAAATATGGGCAGGTAGTCCCGTAGGGTCCGGGGGCAGTCTGTAAAACTGCTGGCATCAGCCCGAGTGAGTTCGACTCTCACCCTGCCCACCACGCTAGAATCGCCGGAGTAGCTCAATTGGCAGAGCAACACTTTTGTAAAGTGAAGGTTGGGGGTTCAAGTCCTCTCTCCGGCTCCCGTTATTAAGTAATAAAAAAGCATGAGCCAAGATAATCTGATTCGCCTTGTTTCCAAGGAAAGTCCGGGAGAGGTATACTGGACGCGAAAGAACAAGAAGACGGTGGAGCGCAAAATCGAGCTAAAGAAATACAGCAAAGTTCTGCGTAAACACGTCGTCTTTTCGGAAGGTAAAAAGAAATAAGCGCCGCTATCGACGACTTTACGTAAAAAGGGGGCTTAGTTAAGTGGTATAACGGCGGTCTCCAAAACCGCGGTCGGGGGTTCGATTCCC
>JBBDZE010000023.1:0-2989 GCA_040900345.1 Candidatus Spechtbacterales bacterium | reverse complement strand
TTGTTGAGCGCGATGTTCTTTTTGATTTGCTTCACCAGGCGAGGGTCCTGCTCTGAAAAATCAACGTGGGCGCCCGGCAGGTGGCGAGCAGCCGCAACACCAATGGCTCCCGAGCCCGAGAACACGTCCAGCAGGCGCAGGGAGGTAGCATTGGGCGTGCGTTCCTTGATAACAGTAAGGGCTTTTTCCAGCCACCACTCGGTTTCCGGGCGGGGGATGAACGGGCGGTATGAAAGGTCAATAGTACAGCCGAGGAATGGGACGGTTCCAATAACGTAGGCGAGCGGCTCGCCCTCTTTGAGGCGCTCTACGTCGGCAAAAAAATCCGGCGTTTCTTCGCCGTGATACTTTTCTGCAAGAAGCCAAGAACGTTCGCGCTCGGAGGGCGTATGGGTCATGGGCTATCCTTGGGCCTCGGGAGCGAGCGGAGTATAGAGTTTTTTATCCATACGAAAGGCGACTGCGAAGAATTTAGCTAGGGTTGGAACAGTTCCTCGGGAATAATCACGACGTCAGTGACTTCGTCAAACTGCAACGCGGTCTTTTCAACTTGTGCGTATAAAAGTCCAACACGGCATGAGCCGCCGACGGTAAAGCCGTTGGGGTCGGAAAACTCCAGTGTAAGCGTGCCGTCGTCTGCAAGGTTTGCTCCAACGAGCGATAGGCCCTCACCGGGAAATTCCGTAGTAAAGCCAAGAGCACGCTCCCGGGACGAAAGATTTCCGCTTAAAAGGAGGCGAATGGTGTCCTGAATGGGCGTTTGCGTGACGGGGATGGAACGCTCAACCGAGGTGACGGCAGTTGCACTGCAAGTAACCTCTGGGTCAAGTTCTTGATTGTAATAGAAAAGGAGGACAGAACGCGTTTGGACATCAGCTTCGTCGCCGTTGTCAGTATCTTCGGGTGTTTCTTGGTCATTGGCCGTCTGGGTTCCTTCACGGGCTATTTGAAATCCCAAAAACCCAAGCACCGCGAACAGCGCGACAACGATAAGAAGAGTAAGAATAGTACGAGTAGGTTGTTTCATTGGTTTCTTCTTATATCAAAAGTTTGCACATGTCAACGCATTATAGTTAATTGAATACCCCCTCAATAACATGTGTTTCGGGCGTTTCGTCAACCTGGGTTTCCTCGGTGATAACAACGCGCACATAGTCCGGGAAGGGTTCGGTGGCGGTAAACTCAAGGAGCCATGAGCCATCGGATTGCTGGTGCATAACACCCGTTGAGAAAAAGTCCATTGGCGAGGGACGCACGAGCCACCCTTCGTATACCGAGCCCTCACCGGGAGCGGGCATAACGGCGACGACAACGTGTTTGAGCCGGCTATTATCAATGCGGCGATATCCGATACCCGATGACGCACTGCCGTCAACGGCTTGCAGGTCTGCTTCGTCGAAGGCGTCGTCACGGCGAATATCCGCGAGAAGCGCGGAGTCGTCCGTCGTGGTGTTGGCGTTGGGGTTGTTCTCGGTGCTGACATCCGGAAGCCCCTCGGGGAGAAGAGCTTCATCTTCCTGTATCTGCCCCACGACATAGTAGACGCCAATAACCAGAGCGATTGCTATAAAAATGACAACAAGAATGCGGAACATAATCATTGAGGAGACCCACTTAAATCCCCGTAGGGCACGAGTGGCTCTTTGAGCGGACGAGCTTCTTAATGCTAACTAGACTAGGCGTCAAATAACTGCAGTAGGAGTGCTCCGACAAACAGGATTACGAACAGGAAGAAAAGTATCTTGGCAATCCCGGCCGCAGTACCCGCGAGACGAGTAAACCCGAGTAATGCGGCAATAACGGCGACCACAAACAGGGTAAGAATCCAACCGATGAGGCCCATTCCTAGAAACTCCATACTACGTAGAATATAAATTAACTGTAAAGGAACGGCGAAGACCTTTCATACGTACGATACCATGCGGGCATATATTGGTGAAGACGCCCTGGGGAAAAGGGCGGGGTTGCAAAAAGCCGCTCTTTCTTGCATACTGTACGGTATTGGCGGATTCGCAGGAGACGAGGATTGGGGGAAGCTACTTTGTTGGACTTCTCGGGGCACGATACTCCAGAGGTGTTGGACGCGCTCAGGAAGGCGTGCCAAAACCACTACGGGAACGACGCATGCGTCGCGCTCGAGTGTGGTTGCCTCTACGTTCGGACCGAGGGAGAGGGGCTCCGCCGAGTTCCTGACCAATGCATCTCCATCCAACGCACGCCTGAAGGGATTGTCGCAACCATCGATAGCTCAGTTACCGCATAGCTGAGCCAAGGACTTGCGCCTTCCGCCAAAGCGCATGTCCGCGTCGAAAGGGCCGTGACCAGTTTTCTGGACGCGGCCCTTTTCGGTTAGATTCAGGAGACACATGTATTCCGTCGTTTTGCTATCATAGTGTTCCAGCGTCGATGGAAAGACCACAAACCCTCGACAAGCCCCCGTGCTTTGGTAGGATAGAGGTATTATTAGTATGAGAACGCCCGCATGGGCATGAAGTGTCCACGGGGGCGGAAGATACTATGGCAGAAGACCACATGGACGATGAAGACGTTCGCGAAGACGCTCACGAGCATCGCGAACTCGCCGATGCCGGAGATGGCAATGGCATGTGGATTGCCGTTGTTATTATCATTGTCGTGATTGTCGCATTGTTTGGGCTCTTTGCCGGGGGGTTCTTCGGTGGAGAGGAGGAAGATTTGCAAGAGAATATCGACGTGGACCTGGAGGCAGGGACGAGCCTTCTTCGCTAGATTTCCCAATCAAAAAGCCGCGCAGTGAGCGCGGCTTTTTGATGAGAGGCAAAGATTACACAAACGGGAGGAGTGTTCGGTCCGCGTACAAGGAAAAAGCAAAGATAATGGTGGAAATGGTGGCCGAGATAAGGCACCAACTGCACCAATCACGGATGACCACGGCTTGTAGAAACGTGAGATATGCCGAAAAGACGAAGGCGGCGGCGCTCGCCGCAAGGCCAAGCACGATAAGCGGGTT
>JBBDZE010000022.1:7571-21482 GCA_040900345.1 Candidatus Spechtbacterales bacterium | reverse complement strand
GTAAAGCGAGGTTATTGTTTTTTAGCTGGCTTGCGAGGGGAGCGGGCCTTGGCCGCTTTAATGGTGTATTCAAACACCAGCCCATCGCCGCGCGGCCCAAAGTGTTTCTTCTTCGTACGCACCTGCTTAAAACCGGCCCGCTGGAAGGATTGTTGACGTCGCAGATAGGAACTGGGCACGGTTGCCTGGACCTTGTTACTGCCTTCGCCCCGGCTGATGGCAATGACGCGGCGCAGCATACGGCGACCAATGCGTTGGCCAATATATTTTTGCAAGATTACATAACGAGAAACACGCGTGACGGTCCCGCTCTTGTGGTAGGTCAGGTAGGCTATGGGGTGATTTTCTTTTTTCACGATAAGAAGATGTTTGTCGCGCAGCTCTTCGCGGAACTCTTTCTTTCTAAAAGGGCCTTCAAAGTTTTCTTTTTCAACCTCGTAGAGGTCTTCAACCATGCGGCGGCGCTCCTTGGGGTCCACAACCGATTCAAGTGACCACAGGTATTTTTGTTCGACGTAGGCAACCAACTTCTCGGCAACATTAATGTTCGTTGCGCCTTCAAAACCCTCAAAGCCCGCAAAGATGTTAACCTCCAAAATATAGTATTTGCCCTTGTACTCAATAATGTCCACGCCGATGTAGTCGGCTTTGAGAATGCGTGCCGTTGAGAGGACTAGCTCCTCCATGCGCTCATTCACGGTTATTTTTTCAGCGGTGCCGCCCCGGTGGATATTGCTGCGAAATTCTCCCTCTTGCCCGGTACGTTTAATGCCTCCTATGACCGTGTCGCCAATAACGATAATGCGATAGTCGTAACGCGTGGGCAGGTAGCGTTGCACCATCACCTGGCCTACGCCGTAGTCATCAAGAAGCTGAGGTATTTCCTTTTCACTGTCGTTAATAAGAAATACCTGACGTCCCTGGCTGCCTTCCAGCGCTTTGGCAATGTATGGGTAGGGAAATTTTTCATAAACCGAGCGCGGGATGCGCCGACCCGTGTAGAGCAAGGAAGGGACAACCGGCAAGCCGTTTTTGGCCAAAATGAAATACTGCGACATCTTATCGTAGAAGTGCAGCTCTTTGGCAACACCTTCATTGAGAATATGCTTGTGGTGCTCGTTGATATAATCAACGACGAGTAGGAAGTGCTTGTAGAGTTGGCCGGTGCGGAATCCCCTTTTTTGCCCAAACCAATGAACCGACGGCGAGCGCGGTACGATGTAGTCGTAGTACTTGAGATCTTTCCCGTTGCGGCGCTTTATGGAAAGACCCTTGGCGTTAAACGAAAAAATAAGTTCGCCCCACAGTACATAGTTGACGTCGTGTCCGCGTTTCTGAAAAGCGCGCTGGATGCGGTTGCGTTCAGTTTGGGATTTTTCGCTATACCCGAGGAGGAGTATTTTCATAGTGCAGAACGCTTTTGTACTCTTGAATCGTATCCGCAAGGAATGCCATTGTCTGGCCAAAGAGCTCCTTATCGTCGCGCAGTTTACGGTTAATTTCTAACTGAAGGGTCGGCATGCCGAATCGCTTTCTCATACGGTAAGCGAGTGTAGCTCTGCCAAAGCCGTTTCTGGAACGAAGGTAGCTCTTCGTAAGGGGTTTTTGCGGGTTGGGGAAGTGTCGCTCGAAGTTTTTTTGGATGATAGTTTCCAGGATATCGTCCAGCGCATGAGCTTGAGGGGGAACGTGTTCTTTCCCGACGCGTTGCCGGTACATTTCGTGGAGGCGCTCCGGTGGGGCGAGAAAATCATAGTCAATCCAGAATGGAAAAGAGCGTTGTGCACCATGAATATCGATGAAGAGGGCGATGCGTTGCGTTCGTATTATATCGCGTACCACCTCTTTGTATACGGGGTAGAGTTCTTCTTTCCAGCGCGGCAGGAGCCTTTCGGGTGTCACAAAAACGCCCCAGGTCCCCAGGTCTCGGCAGAGACGGCGGACTATCGTTCCGACGCGCGGCTCGTGCTTGTTCTTCCCATTTTTGAGGATAACTCCCGCGTGCGGCGCGGAAAGCAGTATGGGTACGGAACCTTCAATAATATGGATGTCGTTGTGGACAATTCGCTCGTGCATACGTTGCATAACCTACAGGATGAATCCTCGCAGGTCAACCCCGCGCCGTTAGAAGTAGAGGCGCGCTGCGTGCCCTCGCGACTTCTAACGGGGTGGGGTCAACCCTTTTGCAGTTGCAGCATTGGCAGCGAGTGTGCACAGCAAATGGCTACGGCGAGTGCGTCGGCTGCGTCGTCGGGTCGGGGGACAGCGCTCAATTTCAGTAAGGATTTGGTCATGTGCTGCACTTGCCGTTTATCTGCCTGCCCATAGCCGGCCACTGCCTGCTTGACCTGTGGCGGGGTGAACGTGTGGGCTGGGACGCCGCGCTGGGCGGCAACCAAAAGGGCGATGCCGCGAGCCCCCGCAACCGCGATAGCCGTTTTCTTATTATTGGTAAAAAATAAATCCTCGACGCCAACCGCATTGGGACGATATTTTTTCATGAGGACGGTCAGATGCTTATACAAGTCCTTGAGGCGAAGTGCGTCCGGGAGGCCGGGGGCAGCCGAAACAATACCGCAGGCCAAGTAGGAGAGTGTGCCGTCTGAAAGCGTGACGACGCCGTAGCCCATGCGGGACGTGCCCGGGTCGATGCCCAATACCGTGATGCTAGCCCCATTAGAGGCGGGACCGCCACCCTGTTGAGCGGTGCTATCCGTAGCACCGCTCAACAGGGGGCCTCTAACGGGGTTAACCGGCATTGGTGTAGACCTCTTGGACATCATCGTTTTCATTGAGTGCTTCAAATAATTGTTCCAACTGGCTTTGCGCGGCCTTGTCGATTAGGACGGCGTCTTTGGCGACCCAGTCGAGGCCCGTTTCCATCTCTTCGTAGCCCTCATCCACCAAAGCTTTTTGGGCCTCTTGGATGGATTCGGGAGCCGTGTACACTGAAACCTGCTCTTCGTTCCACACGATATCGTCAGCGCCGGCTTCAATGGCAGCCAACTCGAACGCATCGCGGTCGGCGATGGTGCTCATCGGGACAGACGCGTACCCCTTGCGGTCAAAAAGCCACTGCACACTGCCGGCGGTGGCGAGCTTGCCGCCCAGTTTGTTGAGGATATGGCGCACGTCAGCCGAGGCGCGGTTGCGGTTGTCGGTCACGACCTCAACGAGGAGGGCCACGCCGCCGGGGCCATAGGCCTCCATGAGGAGCTCTTCGAGCGTCTCGCCGGCAAGCTCACCCGTACCTTTCTTAATGGCGCGATCGATGTTGTCCTTGGGCATGTTGAGGTTCTTGGCCTTGTCCACCAGCCCCCGCAGCGCGTAGTTGGTCTCAAGGTCGCCTCCGCCCTGGCGCGCCGCGATGGTAACAATGCGGGCCATTTTCGAAAAAATGTCCGCTCGTTTTTGATCGGTAGCGGCCTTTTTGTGCTTTATGGTGGACCATTTGGAGTGTCCGGACATGAAATTGATGTTACGTGCTAACCTGGCTATAATAAACTACCTTGTACAGGCGGTTCAAGCCCTAAATGTCGATAACCGGCTGGCGTGACGACGCGGCCGCGCGATGTGCGCGCTAAAAAGCCAAGCCGCATAAGGTACGGTTCGTAGACCTCCTCGATGGTCTCGGGCTCCTCAAACGTACCCGCGGCCAGTGTCTGCAGGCCGACGGGGCCGCCGCCGAACTTGCTGGCCATCATCTCCAAAAGGGTGCGGTCGGTCGGCTCCAGCCCGAGCTCATCCACCTCGAGCATGTCGAGGGCCGCTTTGGCTACGGCGGGCGTGAGCGCTCCCTGGTTGTGCACTTCGGCGTAGTCGCGTACGCGTTTGAGCAGGCGGTTGGCAACGCGTGGGGTGGCACGGCTGCAGCGGGCAATAAGCGTAATAGCTTCTGGCTCGCTGTTCATATGCAAAATACCGGCCGAACGCCCCACGATGGTAGCGATGTCCTCGTGTTCGTAAAAGTCGAGCCGAATGGTGATGCCAAAGCGCGCCCTAAGAGGGGAAGAGATCATCCCGACCCGCGTGGTTGCCCCCACGAGGGTGAATGGCGGAAGCTCGAGCTGAAGGGTGCGCGCTGAGGGGCCCTTACCGAGGATGATATCCAATTTGCCTTGCTCCATGGCCGGGTAGAGCACCTCCTCGATGGTTTTATTGAGTCGGTGCATCTCATCAATAAAGAGCACATCGTGAGGGGAAAGATTGGTAAGGAGCGATGCGATGTCGCCCACCTTCTCAATGGCTGGTCCGGAGGTGATGCGGATATTTACGCCGAGCTCTCGCGCGATAAGATGGGCAAGGGTCGTTTTGCCAAGCCCGGGCGGCCCGTAGAGGAGTACGTGATCTAGTGCGTCGTTGCGGTTTCTTGCCGCCTCGATAAAGACGCGAAGCTTCCGCTTGGCTTTTTCCTGGCCGATGTAGTCGTCCCACACGCTCGGGCGCAACTGAGCGTCGAGTAGGGTATCGTCGGGTTGGGGGGTCGGTTGAAGCTCTTCCATATGTGAATGAGGGCACGCGATGGCAAAAGGCCTTGACCCCGCGCCTTTTGTGAACTTACCTCGAAGGGGGGGCAGTATCAGTATCTGTTTGGCAACAATATTTGTGCTCATCGGCATGCTGTTGAGGGGGCCGGTGGCGGAACGCCTGTTCACAAAGAGGCGCGGGGTTGACAAGCTTTTCAAGGTTTGCTACAATGGTGTGTTTCTTGGGGTAAACCCTATTGTACTATGGGGTTGATAAACGGGGAAGCCTGCCCGGCGGCAGGTAGACGTTTGTGCCAAGAAATAGAGCCCTGCTATAACAGGCATGCGCAATACTCAATCTTTATACATTGAGTATGGAATATCTCTTAGTTGATGGACCATCTGGCTTTTGCGAGACGGCTCCTCAGAGGTGTTCCGCCTCCCAGTTCCCAAGCCTGGGTTTGTGCGTGCCTGCTATTGCGGGGCTTTTTCGTTCTCGGCGGGGCGCGAGGGGAATGGTCCTAATATGCGTACCACTTCGCGGTATGTCGTGATACCTTCAAGAATGCGTAGCGTCGCGTCCTGCTGCATGGTCACCATACCGAGTTTTATGGCCTCCACTCGTAAAAACTGCTCGCTGACATTCTCTAAAATGCGCTGCTCCATCTCATCGTCAATCACGAGCACTTCAAAAATACCAATGCGGCCGATATATTTGGCTCCTCCGCACTTTTCACACCCTTCACCGGGCGCGGCAAGGGAGGTCGCAACTGAAAGGGCGGGCCTCTCAACGCCCGCAGGGAGTGTAGCGAGCATATCGGTGAGGGCCTCGTACTCTTCTTTGGTTATGGTTCGCTTGGTTTTACATGCCGCGCATAATCTGCGCACGAGCCGTTGCGCAATAGAAGCCGCCAACCCCGACGCGATACTTGAGGTATCAATACCAAGCTCAGCTAGCCGAGGGACGGCCCCGGGCGCATCGGTGGTGTGCAGGGTAGAAAGCACCTTGCGGCCGGCCAGTGCCGCCTGAAGAGCCGCTTCGGCCGAATCGCGGTTGCGCAGCTCTCCCAGCAGTACAATGTCGGGGTCTTGGCGTAGCACAGCCTCAAGCCCGCTTTCAAAGCTGTAGCCGCGCTCTTCGTTCACTTGGGTTTGTGAAATATTTGGTAGGTGGTACTCGATGGGATCCTCGATGGTCACGATTTTTATACTCTCGTCGGCCAATGCCTGCACGAAGGCATAGAGGGTAGTGGTTTTACCCGAACCGGTCGGGCCCGTTACCAAAATAAGCCCTTGCGGCATCGCGAGGAGCTGCTGAATGGTTGCTTGCAGGTCGGAGCGAAACCCCAGGTCTTCAAAAGAAAGTAGGGCGCGCGGGTCAAGCACGCGCAACGCAATATCTTCGCCGTATTGGCTGGGCAAAATAGAAGCACGAATTTCAATTTCACGTTCTTCCATAGTTGCAGAAAAGCGCCCCTCTTGGGGTTCGTCGTGGATATTGAGTTTTAGCTCAGAGAGCAGCTTGATGCGCGAAAGCAAGAGCGAGTAGAGTCGCGGCGTTACGGTGGCTACATCTGAGAGCATGCCGTCAATACGAAAGCGCACTGCCGCGCCGTCTGCCGTAGGCTCAATATGAATATCCGAGGCACGCAGCGCGAGAGTAGCGGCAATGACCGCCTCAACGAGCGAAGAGGTGTCACCGGCCGCGAGCTTGTCAAAGGTAGGCTGGACGTCGGAGCGTGTCGCAATGGAGCGTTTTAGCTCAATGAGGCGTTGGGCCGAGAGGGTTACTGAGCCGGCCGTGTGTTCGTGGTGGTCTTCCATGGGTGTGGCTTTCAAAAAGGAAAGAATCCGTGAAATAGTGCGTACACTTGTATGGTAGCCTCGTTTGTTGGTCTCTGCAACGCGAATTTTTAACGCAGTAGTGCCAAGAGGCGCCGGAGTGCGTTCTTGAGAGAGGGGTCGTGGGGGAGTGACACAAGAAAAAATAAGCCGCGACGGCGTGTGCGCGGGAGTCGCCCAAGGGCGCGCGTTGCAGAAGCGTCAGCCGTATAGACAAGTGCAACAGCCGCCTTGGCGCCGCGTTCAACGGCCAGCACGAGTACGCGCGCTTGCGCGAAGTTGTTTTTTAACTCTAAAAGAACCTGCGCGGCATGGGCGCGGGGAGCGCCGGAGCGCGCGAAGTCATCGTTGGTGATGGTGCTGTGGCCAATACTCGTCGCCGGATCGTACGAAAACTTTGCCAGGACATATCCCCACAGCTTGATGAGGGTGATTGGCTTGGTTTTGTAGAGGTGCCGCACAATAGTGGTTTTGTCTGCGTGCTTGCCGATAAGATACGCGGCCGCAAATAAGGCTTGGGGCCGCGTCGCGGGGTGCTGAAAGTTTTGCGTAGCGGCAATAAGGCCGGTCAGGAGCGCGGTAGCTACCGTGTTCGTGATAGCCTCTTCCCGCTCCTTTTTTAGGATGCGGGTGATCGCCTCGGCGACAGAACGGGCGCCTTCGTCGATAAGGCTCACCGGGGCGAGCGGTACGGTCGGGGGTTTGACGCATATCGCCAGCGCTGCAATGCGACCCTCGCGCACGTCCTCACGCAGAGATGCGGGTACTTCTTCTTCGGCAACATCGCCCACAAACACCACTCCGTCCCAAGAGAGGTCAGTTTGGGCGCTCGGCAGCGCATGCGCCTCCAAACGCTCTCCATCAGGCGCAGAGAGATAGATATCAACATGGTTGGCGTGTCGGCGGTAGCTTACGCGGCCGATGGTTGACGCGTCGGCCGCGATGCGGAGCGAGGGAGCGTCTTGGGAAGAAGGTTCAAAAGCGATTACCGCGCTCATATCAAGAAACGCAAGCACCGGGGGTACCGGACCCTTCGTGGCAATGCGCGCGGTGTTTCCCACTTGTTCGGCGATATGGACCAAGGCGCGTGCTGCTGGGAGTGTGTCAAACCCATTGCGCCCGGCGGCGACGCAAAGTATGGTATGGTGTTGTTGAATAAAAGAGTAGAGGTGTGGCGCGGTAGGATTGGCCATAAGTCGCCGAGGTTAATACTCCAAGATAGCAAAGCACATGGAAAAGTCAAAAGAGCCGGGCACAGAATATACCCTTATCTCGCGTTCAGAAGAAGAAACCAAGGCCGCGGCCGCACGTATCGTGCGCGACGCTACCGCGCACAACCCTGAGCGAGCGCTCGTCGTGGCACTCGAGGGGGAGCTTGGCGCCGGCAAGACGCAATTCGCCAAAGGCGTTGCCCGGGCCCTCGGCATTACCAACACCGTTGTCAGCCCCACATTTTTGGTCATGCGGCGATATGGAGCGTCCGAGGTCTCGTCAATTCCCAACATCACTGAGATGTACCACTTTGATTGCTATCGTGTGGGCAGCGAGGAAGAGGTTATTGCGCTCGGCTGGGAGGATATCCTTGCCAAGCAGGGAGCGGTCGTCGTGGTGGAGTGGGCCTCGCGCATTGAGCGCATCTTGCCCCAAGATACGCTCTGGGTGATGATTGAAAGCACGGGCCCCACCGAACGCGTTATGAACGTCCGCTACTAATATATATGGCACACCAACGTGAGCTTTTCATTATTATCGACGCCAACTCGCTTATTCACCGAGCCTATCATGCCCTGCCGCGTCTCAACACCCAGCACGGCGAGCTTACCAATGCGGTATTTGGGTTTAGCTCGGTGCTGCTCAAAGCGCTGAAGGAATTTCGTCCCGACTATCTCGTGGCGGCGTTTGATGTTGCCGGCCCTACATTTCGCGCCGAAGAGTATGAAGCCTATAAAGGAACGCGGGTGAAAGCTCCTGACGATCTGTACGCACAAATTCCGCGCGTCAAAGATGTCTTGTCAACATTTCGTATTCCCGTGTACGAGCAGCAAGGATTTGAAGCGGATGACATTATCGGCACTGTGGCCCATACACTCAATACTGAGCATGGCGATATTGACGTACTCATCGTAAGCGGCGACCTGGACACCCTGCAACTCGTTACCAAGCGCACGCGCGTCTTCACGCTGAAAAAAGGCGTGCAGGATACTATTATCTATGACGAAAAAGCGGTGAAGGAACGCTTCAGCATTCAACCCGAGCACCTGCCAGACTACAAAGGGTTGCGCGGCGACGCTTCAGACAACATCCCCGGGGTTCCGGGCATTGGGGAAAAGACCGCCTCCGCGCTTATTGCAGAATTTGTCTCGCTCGAAAAACTTTACGAGATGTTGGAAAAGGATCGGGTGTCGTCGGTGAGCCCACGCATTCAGGGCATTCTTCTTGAGCATAAGGAGCAGGCCTTTTTTTCGCGCATGCTCGCCACCATACGCCGTGACGTGCCGCTTTCGTTCAATATCGATGAGGCGCGCTGGGGTGGGTTTGACGAAGAGGCTGTACGTCAGATGTTTCGGGATTTGGGGTTTTCGTCACTCATCGGCCGTCTTGGCGACGTGCAGGGATTCACGGACCGGCCGGAAGAAGCTTCGAACAACTCGTCTCGCCAGGAAGAACTGATGCAGGATGTGGAAGAGGCCCGCGCTGCGGGAGTGTTGTCTGACCGACTCTACGAGCTTGAAAAGGACCTTGTGCCTATCATTATCGGTATGGAAGAACGAGGCATTCGCATCGACCAGGAGGCTCTTCAAGAGATGCAGCGCGCCGCTGAAGGGGACATCCATGGTATTGAACAGAAGATTTACCAAAGCGCCGGTTTGGAATTTAATATCAACTCGCCCAAGCAGCTTTCCGAGCTCTTGTTCAATACGTTGGGTATTTCGACCAAAGGCCTCAAAAAAACGCCGGGAAGAGAGATATCCACAGCGGCCGACGAACTGGAAAAGATTCGCGGCGAGCACGAGGTCGTCGAGCTCGTGCTAAAACACCGCGAGTTGCAGAAGCTCCTTTCAACGTATATCCGACCCTTGCCAACTCTGGCCGACGCTGCCGGACGTATCCATACGACGTTTCGTCCGCTGGGCGCGGCCACCGGGCGCATGTCCAGCAACAATCCCAACTTGCAGAACATCCCATTACACGGTGAACTTGCCCATACAATTCGCGAGGCCTTCATTCCGGGGGACGGGTATATTTTTTTGGCATGCGACTACTCGCAGATGGAGCTGCGCGTCGTAGCGCATCTTGCAAAGGACAAGAATATGATTGCGACCTTTCGGCGCGGGGAAGACATTCACGCGAGCACGGCGGCGCACGTATTTGGCATAGAACTTGACCAGGTGACTTCCGACATGCGCTATCGAGCCAAAGCGCTCAACTTCGGACTTATTTATGGCATCGGGGAACGCGCGTTTGCCGCCTCGGCCGGCATTTCTCTTCCTGAGGCTCGGGAATTCATGGACCGCTACCTGGAAGTCTTTAACGGCGTTGCTGAATACATGAAGGCGACGAAAGAAAAAGCTCACCAGCTTGGCTATGTCGAGACGCTCTATGGCAGAAAGCGTTTCCTGCCCGACCTGCGCTCGCCCAATCCGCGCGTGCGCTCTATGGCCGAACGGGCAGCTATCAATATGCCGGTACAAGGCACGGCGGCGGACCTCGTAAAAATGGCCATGGTCAAAAGCGAGAACGAACTTTCGGGCGCTCGGTTGCTCCTGCAGCTTCATGACGAGCTGTTGTGGGAGGTGCCCCAAGGCAAGGAGAAGGCGCTTGCCCGGCAAGCGCGGAGCGTGCTCCAAGAAATTGACGCACTCGACGTACCCCTGCATGTCGATGCCAAGATAGGGCATTCATGGGGAGCGCTCGAACAGGTGAAGGATGGGAAATAGTGCGTAACGAGGAGCGAAACCGCGTACGGAAACGCTCGTCCGGTATGATATAATTTGAGCATGGAAGAGTTACCTACACCGGTGCAGGGGCAGGGAGGGGAAGAGCAACACACCACAGTGAAAGTGGTGGTTATTGAGGATGACCAATTTTTACGGGACATGGTCGTTGAAAAACTTACCAAGGAGGGATTCGCGACACAAGGAGCCGTCGATGGCGAGCAAGGTATTGAGCTAGTCCAACGCGTAAAACCCCAGATTATTCTGCTGGACATCATTCTACCCGGCATGGACGGGTTTGAGGTGCTCGGACACCTGCAGGCGAATGCCGAAACGAAGACGATACCGATTATTGTCATTTCCAACCTGGGGTCTGATGAAGATATTCAAAAAGCCCGCGCGCTGGGTGCGAACGACTATCTTATCAAAGCGCATTTTACGCCCGCCGAAATTGTGGCCAAAGTACGGGAGGTGATGCAGAGAAACTATTTGTAACAAGATTGGTTGCTCGCCACCCTCTCAAAAACTCCCTTGAAAGGGAGTTTTTGAGAGGGTGGTACAATTAGGTAAACTATGCGATGGTATCAAAAAATCCTTCTCGCGGCAGCTTCAATGGGTGCGGTGGCCGTGCTGGGCCGCCAAGACAAGGCAACCGTAATCAGACAGGGTGACGAAACGAGGCCGCGAAATAAAAAAACCTTGATTGCGGATGAGCGCGACAAGCGCACCGGCTATGTGTTCGCTGACGTGGATATAGTACAAGCGCTGAGAGAAGAGGTTGCCAAGAGCATACCGGCCGCGGATGAGCGCGGTGTTGTTGTGAGGGTCCGGTTGCCCCAAGAAGAGGCCGTCCGTATCTTCGCTGACGGGCGAGCGATTCGTGCGGCATTTCGACAGGTGCTGGACAATGCCGTGCGCTACAATCGGGAGGAAGGCTTAGTAACCATTGAGCTCGTCAAGGGTCCGGGGGCGACGGTACGCGTGAGCGTTACAGACTCGGGTATGGGGATGAGTGAGGATGAACTACCCTACATTGCGATGAACAACTATCGCGCCCGTGCCACGCTCGCAGGGAAGGGACGTGGGCTCTTCACTGCGCGGGCCATTGTTGCGGCTCATGGCGGCTCTATGGAGATTACTTCGCGCGAGCGGGAGGGTACACGCGTTTCACTGGCATTTCCGCTGGACGCCCGCAGAGCGAGCGCGGGAGGCCAATGGCGCGGTGGGGCCTCGTATACAATATGAAAAAACGATACATCAGATTGTTGAAGCGCTTGTTCAAGCGCCCCCCGGTAAGCTTTTGGGTTGCCGCGTTTATCATACTGTTGGTCGGTGCGACGTTTGTGGCCTACTCCACTCGGTTCGCTGAGCGCATCATCAGCGTGGGGGGCAATAGGCACACTGATAATGATGAGGCTCGTTACGAGCGCCACCCACTTTCGGGTATTCGGTGCGAAGGGGCTCAGCAGCGTCCATTCGCGGTCATGCTCTCCCAAGACTCCGAAACACGCCCGCTTTCCGGTATTGGACAAGCCGACATGGTCGTTGAGTTGCCGGTCGTGGAGGGGGGAATCACGCGCCTGATGGCGCTATTTGCCTGTAGCCAGCCGGAAGAAATCGGTTCTATTCGTTCCTCCCGCGAAGATTTCATTCCGCTTGCCGCAGGATTTGACGCAATCTATGCCCACTGGGGCGGCTCAGAGGGGGCGCTTGAGCTGCTTAGTACCGGAGGTGTCGATAACATCGACGCCTTAGCCAACCCAAATCAGACATTTTATCGAAAGAGAGGCATCCCACAGCCACATAACGGATTTACGTCATTTGAGCGTCTCTACAGTACCGCAGAACAACTTGGTTACCGTCCCAACGTCGCGCCGGGAGGTTTTTCGCATCAAGATGGCGATGCCAAGAAGCATGACGGGTCCAGCACAATTTCTGTACGGTATCCTGGTGCTTCATCCGCTTCCTATATTTATGACCCCGGCACCAATCGCTACATGCGGTGGCGGGCCGGTACGCCCGAGATAGATAAAACAACCGGAGCTCAAGTTAGCGTAGCAGTGCTTGCGGTTCTGCGCACGCAAACCCGGCCTATCGGTGGTGGGTATAACGATGTGGATGTTGCGGGAGCGGGCGAGGTATTAGTATTTCAAAACGGCGTCCTGGTACGCGGTCGTTGGGAGAAGGCTGCTCGTCCGCTCAATGCGCCGCTCGTCTTCTACGATAAAGCCGGTGATACTCTTGAACTGGTTGCCGGGCCTGCCTGGATAAGCTACATTAATGAAACCATGAATGTGGAATGGGGCGATGAGCGCCTCTAATGCGCATGTTAATTATTGTTCACGGCAACAACGATTTTCAAGCCCGCATGACCCTGCGCGCGCTTGTGGCAGAGTATCGTCAGCGGCTGGGGGAGCGCGTACCGGTTGCGCGTTTTTTTGACGATGCGTCTCCCCGGGAGCTTCGGGAAGCGCTCGGGGGCGTTTCTTTGTTTGCGGAGGCGCGTTTGGTGGTGCTGGAGCGTCTCAGCCAAAACAAAGCGTTATGTGAAGAGACGCTCGCGGCATCCGCAACCCTGCAAGTGGCCGGGCGAAAAGATGTCATAGCACTGTTTTTTGAGCAGGCTTCTGTTGCCGGCAGTAAAATGTTCGCGCCGCTTCTCAAGCGCGCCGACAAAGTATACGAGTGCAAGGAGGCCACTCCCGCACAAAAAGCAATGCGCCTGGCCGAGCTTCAACCGGCCTTGTCCGCCGCCATTGTGCGGGAGGTTCTCCGACGCTGCGGTGCCGATATGTGGCGCAGTCATCAAGAGCTGTCTAAACTCGCGCTGTATGCGCGAGGTCGCACGGCAACCCTAGCCGACCTGGATACCCTGTCCATCGGTTCTGAAGAGGCAAAAATATTTCCAACCCTGGACGCGCTCTTTGCCGGAAACGCCGACACCGCCTTTAAGCAGCTTCAGTTACACTGGCAGCATGGAGAGCAGCCTCTCGGGGTTTTTGCGCTTATTGAGCGTCAGCTCAAGCTGTTGGCCCTAGTCAAAGAACAGCATGAAGCCGGCGTGACCGCCTCGGCGGCCATTGCTCAAAAGACGGGTATCGCCCCCTTTGTTGCGGGCAAGACCAGCCGCATGGCGGCGCGCTATTCTATGCCAAAGATAAAAGAACTCTACCAGCGGGTAGAGTCTCTTGATCGTAAAACAAAAACCGGCGCGATGAATCCCTATTTGGCCTGCGAATTGTTGGCTTCAGCAGTGGTCGCCTGAACGCGTTTTGCCATAACCGCCTTGCGTCTTGAGGCGGTATTTTTATGCATGACGTTGCGCTTAGCCGCTTTGTCCACGGCCTGGTAAAATACCGGAAGCTTGGCGACGGCGTCGCTGCCTTTGCCGTCTTTCAATAACGTCGAAATCTCCTTCACCAGGTCTTTCACCCGATTTTTATAGCGGCGGTTGAGGGCGGATCTTTTTTTATTTTGGCGGAGCGCCTTTTTTCCTGCTTCTAAATTAGGCATGTACCAATTTTGCCCAAGAGTGCGCAGCACGATTGGCCGCAAAATTGAGTACCCTGAGCCACCGATAGGTGGCGTAGGGTTACTACTCTTGGGTAAGCTGTGAGCCACCGATAGGTGGCGTAGGGTTACTACTCTTGGGTAAGCTGTGAGCCACC
>JBBDZE010000022.1:0-7471 GCA_040900345.1 Candidatus Spechtbacterales bacterium | reverse complement strand
GATAGGTGGCGTAGGGTTACTCTTGGGTAAGCTGTGAGCCACCGATAGGTGGCGTAGGGTAATCTTAATTAATGAACGAATCTACTATACTACATCTTCACCAATTCTTCAAGGGTTTTAGCTTGGGCAAGCCGGTAACCGCCGATGCGTGTGCGGGTAAGGTTCTTTACGTGCGCTCCGGTGCCAAGAGCCCTTCCGATATCGCGTGCCAGGGCTCGCACGTAGGTTCCGGAGCTGACCGCCATGCGCAACTGAAGATCGGGCCACGCGTAACCAACGAGCTCCAGCTCGCGCACGGTTATGGTGCGAGCCTTGAGGTTTGGGACCTCGCCTTTGCGGGCAAAGTGGTAGGCGCGTTTCCCCCCAATGTTAATAGCCGAGAACGCTGGCGGGATTTGCTCAAGCGGCCCGACAAATCGTTTCAGCACTGCCCGCACCGCATCTTCAGTGGGAGGAAGGCCCTCGTAAGCGAGCGTAGTCGGGGCTCCCGTTCGGTCAAACGAGTCGGTTTCCAGGCCCAGGCGAAGCGTGGTCACGTATTCTTTTTCTTGGCCCATAAATTCTGCCTGCCGTTTGGTATCATCGCGCCCAACGAGCACAATAAGCAGTCCTTGGGCGAAAGGATCGAGTGTGCCCGCGTGGCCAACGCGCCGTTCTCCCGTAATGCGGCGCACACGGTCCACTACATCATGAGAGGTAATACCCTCAGGTTTATTGATGAGAAGGACGGCCATACTACTCCATGCGGTTTAGTTCGTCGCGTAGCTTGGCGGCGCGTTCAAAGTCCATGGCTTTTGCTGCCGCGCGCATCTGACGTTCCAGCTCGCGGCGTGAGAGACTCGCCAACTCACTGCGTGCTTCCTCGTCCAGATCGTCGGCGTCTTCGGGCGTTTCAAAAAGCCGTTTCGTAATACCCTCCGGCGTGATGCCATGTTCTGTATTGTAGCGCTCTTGCACAATGCGGCGGTGCGTGGTTTCGGCAATGGCTGCGCGCATGGAAGCGGTCATCTTATCGGCGTAGAGCACCGCTTTGCCTTCAATGTGGCGTGCGGCGCGTCCGATGGTTTGCAGTAGGGTCGTTTCGTTGCGCAAAAAACCTTCTTTGTCGGCGTCAAGAATGATTACGAGCGAAACCTCGGGCAGGTCCAGGCCTTCACGCAGCAGGTTAATGCCCACCACAACGTCGTAGGCCCCTGTGCGCAGCTTATTCATAATGGCGGGCCGTTCCAGCGTTTTGATGTCGGAATGGATATAGTTGACCTTAAACCCTTCCCCCGCCAAATAGTCGGCGATATCTTCGGCGAGCCGTTTGGTAATTGTGACCACCAGGGCCCGCTGGCCCTTTTCGCGTACCCGCTTTAGCTCCTCTACGGCATTTTGCATTTGGTGCTCGGTTGAGCGCACTTCAATTTCTGGGTCCAACAGGCCCGTAGGCCGGATTATTTGTTCCACGATGTGCGCACGTCCCGCTGTTTCGGTCTCGTACTCTCCGGGCGTGGCGGACATATATATGGTTTCGCCACGGCGCGTATCGAACTCCGCGAAGGTGAGGGGACGGTTATCAATGGCGGAGGGCAGCCGAAAACCGTAGTCAATCAATGTTTGCTTGCGCGCGCGGTCGCCGTGGTACATGCCGCGAATTTGCGGCAGGGTGATGTGCGACTCGTCTACGACGGTGAGAAAATCGTCGGGAAAGTAGTTGAGGAGGGTAAAAGGAGGCGAGCCCGGGGCGCGAAACTCCAGGTGGCGCGAGTAGTTTTCTACGCCCGAGGTATAGCCTAAGGCTTGCATCATTTCAAGGTCGTAGTTGGTTTTCTGTTCCAGGCGGTGCGCTTCCAACTCTTTGCCGGTGGCGCGCAATACTTTGAGCTGTTCGTCGAGCTCGGTTCGAATATTCGCTATGGCGATATCAAGCTTATCTTCGGGGGTCGTCCAGAAATTCGCAGGGAACAGTTGGGTGTGCTCAACGCGCTTCTCACCAATACGAATCTCCTGGACCGCATCGGCTTCTAATGTGACGAGGATGGCATCACCCCCACTGGCCGGATGTATTTCAATGCGTGGTCCCTTGACTCGAAAATTACCATAACGAGGGTCAAAATCATTGCGGGAGAATCCAAGTGCTACCAGGGCGCGCAAGAAATCTTTACGCGTAAAACGCTGTCCTTCGCGCACATCCATCGTTACCTTTTGGTAGGTTTCCGGCGAGCCAAGGTTATAGATACAGGAAACCGATGCCACCACAATCGTGTCGGGGCGGGTGAGCAAGCTTTGCACGGCCGCGTGGCGCATTTTGTCGATCTTTTCGTTGATACTCGCGTCCTTTTCAATGTAGGTGTCGGTCTGGGGGAGGTAGGCTTCAGGTTGATAAAAGTCATAATAGCTTACAAAATAATGCACCGAATTTTCCCCGAAAAACTCCTTAAATTCTTGATAGAGCTGCCAGGCAAGGGTTTTATTATGCGAAATGACCAACGTTGGCTTGTTGGTGTGTTCAATGACCGAAGCGACGGTAAAGGTCTTTCCCGACCCCGTGACGCCATGGAGCACCTGGTCGCGCACGCCGTTATCCAGGCCCTCGGTAAGCGCGTCAATGGCCGCGCCCTGGTCACCTTGAGGCACAAAGTCAGTTGTGAGACGAAAGTCCATAATAGAAGGCTGTTTCGTGGGGCCTAATTATACGACACACAAGCACATATGTCTATTATCTGCGTATTGTCCGGGTACCTATAGTATGGCATAATGGGGGCGCTATGGACTTTGATTTTTCAAAATTTATCTCGCTTTCGCATCAGCACCTCACGTTTGACGAGGTTCTTGAGGCTGTTTTTTCCTACACGCAAGCCGAGCGCCAGCGAAGTTATAAAATCATCATTGGGTCCGACTCTGAGGGGTATGGCGAGGTCAACTACGCTACGGCAGTTGTGGTTCATCGTGTAGGTGCCGGAGGGAGGGCCTTTATTTGCAAGAATCAGGTATTTACCGCAAAGTCGTTGCGCCAAAAGATTTATAATGAGACCGCCCTTTCGCTCACGCTGGCGCACAATGTGGTACCGCGCCTGACGGAATTTTTAGGCGATGAGTTCGTGCGCGACAATCTTATTATTCACATCGACGTGGGGCAAAATGGGGAGACCAAAGATATGATCCGCGAGGTGGTTGGTATGGTGAAGGGCTCGGGTTTTCAGGTAGCCACCAAGCCCGACTCGTTCGCGGCTTCATCCGTTGCCGATCGCTTCACTGCACCACCCCACAAGCCGCTTTCGCAAAGGTTTCAACTGGGAGGCGCACTATAAGATAGCCTCTCACGGGCCGGCGTAGTGTATACTACCCGTATGCTGTATCGATTTTCCAAAGCACTTTTCGCATTGGTAATTCTTATCTATGCGGGGTTTGTGGTTGCTTACGTCGCGGTTGCTTTTTCTACGCCCGCCCCTACACGGGGAGCGTGGCAGGCCACACTTACATCTTCTCAAACTGTCGAAGCCTTGTTGGCTCAGCACAATCCAAACCATGTACGTGTTGGCGTGCCGTGGAGCGAGGTAGCGCCCCGGCAAGGCGAGTATGACTTCTCCGCCATTGAAGCCATACTCGCAATTCTGGAGGCACGCGGCGTGAAGGCGACGCTCGTGCTGGGGTATACACAACCTGGACGCGAAGCCGCGTGCTCCCTACCCGCCTGGGTAGGAGCGGATGGGCTTGATCCGGCCTTTACGCAGTCGCTTTTTCAGTACCTTCGGGCCGCGACCGCGCATTTTAAAGATACCGCCACAGTCGTCGCATGGCAGATAGAAAACGATCCGTTCACCACCCACGAAGGATGTCCTTCTCCGGATGCCCGGTTGCTTGCGCTTGAAAAAGAACTTGTTACGCATGTAGCCCCTTCGCGACCTGTCGTTGTCGAGTCCGAACCTGCCCTGTCGAAGCTCACACGTCATGCGCAGAACGTAGTAATCAAGCTTTCCAAGTAGTATGCATCACGAATTTCCTGAAGGCTTTTACTGGGGGACCTCAACGTCGTCCTGTCTGCGACAGGACTCGTTGGAACCTTTCGGTTCCAACGCGCGGCGTCCTGGGCCCACAGGTCGCCTCGCTGCTTCCACTACGGGGCGAAAGCAACGAGTGTTGCTTTCGCGGGCATTGCCGGCGAGCTCCGTCGAGCCGAGTGGCAATGCCCCGGTTCCTGATTCTTTCCCGACCCCTTCCCAGTTGCGGTTCCCCAAAGGGTTCCTTTGGGGAACCGCAACTTCGTCCCATCAAATTGAGGGCAATAACACTGCCAACGATTGGTGGCGCACCGAGCAGGAAGGGCGCGTGCCATACAAATCAGGTGCCGCATGCGACTCGTATAACCGTTACGAGGAAGATTTTGATATCGCCGCCTCGTTCAACAACAACGCGGCGCGGTTTTCGCTTGAATGGTCGCGCATTGAGCCGCGCGAAGGGGAGTTCAGCCGGGAGGCGACTGAACACTACCGCAAAATGATTCGCGCGGCCAAAGAACGGGGGCTGGAACCGTTCGTGACCATACTCCACTTTACCTTGCCCCAGTGGGTCGCTGAAAAAGGCGGCTGGAACAGCCGAAAAACTATTAACTTTTTTGAACGTTATACAAGGTACGTTGCCGAAGAGCTGGGTGAGGAGGCCCAGTTCTGGTTTACCATCAACGAGCCGAATGTGGTTTCTCTCATGGGGTACTCTCTCGGCATTTTTCCACCTCACCAAAAGAGCATTTTGGGGTTCGTGCGGTCAATGTATTTACAAAGAGCAGCTCATAAACGGGCATACCGTGCCTTCAAGGATTTGCGACCGGACGCACACGTGGGGGTGGTGTACGCGATGACGTACTTTGTAGCATACCAGGACCGAATGCTCTCACGCATCGCGAAAGGACTCACCGACCACTTTGCGAATAAATGGTTTTTGAACGGCAGCCGCAAAGAACAAGATTTTATGGCGGTCAACTACTATTTCGGGGTACTCCTCCATGTTCGATGGTCCGCTCCCTGGAAGTGGCACATCAAAGATACGAGTCGCCTCCGAACCGATTTTGACTGGGAAATTTGGCCTGAGGGCATCTATCACATAGTAAACATTGCAAAACGTTATAAAAAACCTATCTATATAACCGAGAACGGCATCGCCGACGCAGATGACGACCAGCGTCCGTCATTCATTCGCGACCATTTGGAGTGGCTACACAAGGCCATTGCCGATGGTGCTGACGTGCGCGGGTACTTTCACTGGTCCTTGCTGGACAATTTTGAGTGGGGCGAGGGGTACACCAAGCGGTTTGGCCTGGTTGAGGTGGATTTTGATACTTTTAAGCGGACTCCAAGAAGAAGCTACCTTGAGTATAAAAGAATTTGTGAGCGCAATGGGCTATAATGTTTTCCCAAGATGTTATTATTCACAGGTTGAAGCAGGAAAAAAGAGCCCGCCAATGCTATCATAATGCTATGACTTCGTGCCTCATGGTAAGAATAACTGCCTCCTTCGGGAATCCTTGCCCTCGTGTTGCGACAGGTCTTTCCTTCGCGTGAGTGTATGACACCCTCCTCTTCCAACAAAGCACTTCCCTTAATACTCCTCATCTCTGCCGCCGCAGCGCTCTTTGCCGGTGTGGCCTTCGCCTCCTCCCCAACCTTCACCAACAACAATGCTCCTGCAGCAAGTCCCAACCCCGGCAATGAGAATGTCCTCGTCTTTGACCTCACCTTACCAGCACCCGACACAGACACCTTCTTAGATTCAGACGGCACCGGCACCACGGGAGCCGGCACGGCAGCAGCCATATTAGCAGGGGACACGCTCAAAGCTCTGGTTCTTCCCGCAGGCAGTGTTCTGTGCGGCAATACACGGGGAGATACCGTCCCCACAAATATCGTGCTGGACGACAGCGGCAACTGCGATTCTGCCGGAACTCGTACGGTAGTGCTAGGTGCCGATACCGACGCTATATACGATTTCGCTACCGGTAATGATGGGGTGCTTTCGGTTTCTTCCGGCACGACTACCATTAACCAAATCGCCACAACGCAGAACTCAGGAAGCGGTTCCACGGGCGGGACTATTCACGCGGTTTCCACTAGCGGTTTTTATGCGGGGGATATCGTTCTCATTATGCAAATGAAAGGGGGCACGCCCGGCACCTACGAATTAACGGAGATATCCGAAGTGGTATCCGCTACCGAGCTATCAGTGTCTCCTTCGCTCTCAAATACCTATACACAAAGCACCAATAGCAGGTGTAATAGTTCGGATACTAACTGTGCTCAAGTCATTCGAATTCCGCTTTACTCTACCGTTACAGTGTCGGGAGGCACGCTTACAGCTCCTGCTTGGAACACCTCGAGCGGCACAGGAGGAATTTTATGGCTGGAAGCAAGCGGCGTAGTTTCTGTTTCCAGTGGAGCAAGTGTTAGCATGACAGGCAGGGGGTATACGGGAGGATCAGGGGCAACGAGCGGCGGCACAGGGGGAGCCAGCCCTTCATGTCCAGTGGGTGCTGGCACACAGAATGGAAGTGCCGGAGCAATTGGAAGTGCAGGAAGCGCTGGTGAAGGGCCGGGCGCGGGAGGTGGAGGCCAGCGAGGTGGCAATCCCGGGGGTGGAGCCGATGGTCAATTCGGGGGCGGAGGTGCTGGTGGAACGGCAGGCGGAGGCGGAGGCGGAGGCTATAACGGTGCCGGTACAGCAGGTACGGCCGGAACTTCTGGTACAGGAGCTGGAACAAAAGGTGGTGCCGGGAGTGCCGGTACAGCAGGTACGGCCGGTAGTAATGTAGCGGCTACTTTTGGCTCTGTTATTTCTATTGGATCTGGTGGAGGCGGAGGGGCCAAAGGAGCCGGCGGTGGGAGTGGCCAGTGTAGTGCCGGATCCAGCGGTACTAGCTCTGGTGGTGCTGGTGGTGCCGGCGGAAATGGTGGTGCTGGTGGTGCCGGCGGCGGCATCGTTGTTTTGCACTCCGCTGTTTCGGTGTCTAACGAGGGAACCATCACTGCAACGGGTTCTTCTGGATCTAGCGGGGCAAATGGTTCTACGGGCGGTAATGCTTCAAGTAGTTTTTCAAACTTCGGTCAAGGCGGCGGCGGCGGATCTCCTGGTTCTGGTGGTGCCGGTGGTGCCGGCGGCACTGCCTGGCTGAATGCTCCCAGTGTTACTGCTGGGACTGTCAGTGTGAGTGGCGGTTCGGGCGGTTCAAAGGGAAATGGTCTTGGTGGTGGGTCCGCATCTTTAAACGGAAGTGGATCTAACGGCGGCGGTAGTGGCGGTAGTGGTGTAGGAGGTGAAGGTGGAAGCACTAATGCCGCAGGCTCCTCTGGTTCTGGCGGTGGCGGTGGTAATGGTGGTGGAGGCGCTACAGGCAGGACAGATACATCAACAAACACAGCCCTTTCGGTAACCGCGGCAACTTCCCGCATCACCTTCTCCGACACCAACGCCAACGGCACCTGGGACTCCGGAGAGG
>JBBDZE010000021.1:0-23548 GCA_040900345.1 Candidatus Spechtbacterales bacterium | reverse complement strand
GACCATGGGAAGACCACGCTCACCGACGCCATGATGCGCCAAGCCGGCGCGGCCCAGGAGGGCGCGAGTATGGATTCAAACGCTCTGGAGCAGGAGCGTGGTATTACCATTTATGCGAAGAACGCTTCACTCACGTATAAGGGTACGAAGATAAATATCGTGGACACCCCCGGCCACGCAGATTTTGGTTCGGAGGTAGAGCGCGTCCTGCGCTCTATTGATTCGGTGCTGCTTATTGTGGATGCCCAGGAAGGCCCCATGCCCCAAACCCGTTTTGTCCTGAAGAAATCTTTGGAGCTTGGCCACAAGCCCATTGTCGTTTTGAATAAAATAGACAAACCGGCAGCCGATGTAGAACGCGCCCACGAGGAAATTCTGGAACTCTTTTTTGACCTGGGCGCCGACAGCGAGCAACTGGATTTTGTGACGGTCTACGCCATTGGCAAAGACGGCGTGGCCATGCGCAATGTGGATGATCCGCGCGTAAACATTGAACCGTTGCTGGATGTTATTTTAGAACATGTTCCGGCCGCCCCCAGCATCACGGATGCGCCCCTCAAGGCCCAGCCTTTTAACCTTGCCTATGACAACTTCCTGGGTCGTCTGGCAGTGGCGCGCGTATACGAAGGCGTGCTCACAACAGGTACTTCGGTATTTTACAAAAAGCCGGGTGGCGCTGTGGAGCGGGGTAAAATCACTAAACTCTATACGTTTGAAGGCACGGCGCGCAAAGAGATTAGCGAAGCCCAAGCCGGTGACATCGTTATGGTGGCCGGGCTGCCGGATATTTATATTGGTGACACTATTTGCGATAGCGAAACTACCGAGCCGCTTGAGGCCATTAAAGTGGACGAACCCACCATCGCCCTGAACTTTTTGGTGAATGATTCGCCCTTTGCCGGCCGCGAAGGGAAGTTCGTCACGAGCCGCCAAATTCGTGACCGCCTTGTCAAAGAGCTTGAAGTTAACGTAGGCCTGCGCGTGGACTTTGAGGGCGATGCCATGCGCGTCTACGGCCGCGGCGAATTGCACATCGCCATTTTACTGGAGAACATGCGGCGCGAAGGGTATGAGCTGCAGGTATCCCAGCCGCAGGTTATTATCAAAGATATTGATGGCGTCAAAAGCGAGCCGTTTGAAGAGGTGACCATCGATATTCCCCTGGAAGCTCAGGGCGTGGTGATGGAAAAACTTGCCAAGCGCGCCGCAACCATGACCTCTATGAAGCAGGATGACCCCCGCCATTGGCGGGCCCCCGCAGGAAGCGGTGGCAACCGCGTGCGCCTTATGTTTGAAGGACCTACGCGCGGACTCTTGGGCTACCGCGGCCAGTTCGTGGTGGACACGAAAGGCGAAGGCATTTTTGCCAGCCGAGTACTGGGCTTTCGCCCCTACGCCGGTACTATTCAAAAGCGGCAGGTCGGTTCCATGACTTCCATGACAAAGGGCAAGGCGCTTGGGTTTTCATTGGACAACCTTCAGACACGCGGCACCATGTACATTGGCGCTACCACCGAAGTGTACGAGGGTATGGTCATTGGCAGCACCTCCAAGGGTGAAGAGATGGCCGTCAATCCCACCAAGGGTAAACAGCTAACCAACATGCGCGCAGCTGGCTCGGACGATAATATTTCGCTCACGCCGCCCACACCCGTTACCATAGAGCGCGGGTTGGAAATTATGTCTGACGACGAATATCTGGAGATTACGCCCCAAAGCGTCCGCTTGCGCAAGCAATACCTCACGGAACTTGAACGCAAACGCCACGCGCGCATAGGAGAAAAGGTGCAGTAGCCGCTATTTCTTGACGAAAGCACGCAAGGGCTGTATATGAAGGTAACGCTTCGTTTGAGGTGTTCAGGGAAGAGGCCTACAGAAAGGACGGTGCCTGATGAGCGAATCTCGTAGTGTTGGTCAATCTGGGGGTGCACCGGAACCCGAGCAACTCGAGGAGCTCCTTGCGGCGATTCGGGCTGGGGAGCCGCACATCACCGCGAAGACCTTTGAATGGTACCTTCGCGGGGGGCTTCTTACACCGCTGGAAGCGCCGACGTTCATGACCGTCTGCTTCAAGCCCGGGCTGGCCCGAGAGGACCTGGAGTGGGTCGTCAAGGAGATTCGGCTGACCGTAAGCAACAATGCTTACCATGTCCTCGATGAGAATCTGCCCGCTGCGCGTATCGACCTGAATGAAACCAACCTGGATCTCGTGGCGTTCTCTGCGCAAGATCTGGGCCTTCCTTCCTGGGCGAGCTACCAACTCGCGCGCACCGTGGGGCTGGCGTGGGGACTTCAGGATTGTCTGCCCGAGATGTTCCCGTGGCTTCGGCTGCAGTACGATAAGCAGCCACGCGGTGAGGTGCTCCTTGCGGCTATGGAGCCCGTCCTCAACTACAGCGGCAAGAAGAGCTGCTACTCGGTACACCACTTGGACATTGTGGGGAAGTGGCTCGACCTCTCGTCCTACGAAGGATTCCAGCTCGATAGGTGGCCGAAAGGAACGGCTCCCCCCAAGATCGTTTTCGTTCGCACTATTCGCCCAAGGGCCTAACTGGCCCATCATCCAGCCATTCTGCGCCCCGTCCAAAAGACGGGGCGCGCATGTTTATGCGGACACTGTCAACGCGCCCGCAATCATTCGTACGGCATATCTTAGCGGGTTGGCTAGTTGCACACAAGGCGCTTTTTCGCTACGCTAATAACAGCATTAGTAATACGCATATATGAACTTCGACAAACTTTCCAAAGGCAAGAACTTTCCTGAAGAGGTGAACGTGGTGGTAGAGATTCCTGCCGGCTCATCTATCAAATATGAGATCGATGAAGAAAGCGGCCTGGTTACGGTAGACCGCATGGTCTACACGGCAATGCAGTTTCCGTTCAACTATGGCTCGGTCCCGCACACCAAAGCCGGCGACGGCGACCCGGTAGACGTGCTCGTGCTTTCATCCCACCCGGTGCAGCCCGGCAGCGTGCTGCCCGCCCGCCCAGTGGGCGTTTTGGAAATGGAGGACGAAAGCGGCATGGACCACAAGATTATTGCTGTACCCACCGAAAAGATAGACCCGTTCTTCGCGCATATCAAAGACGTGGAAGATATTCCTGAGCCCGAGCGCGCAAAAATAAAGCACTTTTTTGAGCACTACAAAGAGCTCGAACCCGGCAAGTGGGTGAAAGTACAAAACTTTAAAGACCGCGACGCGGCACTCAAGGAGATCAGTGATAGCGTCGAGGAGTAACGCATGATTCCCACCAAAGGCCTGCCCAAAGAACACGTCAAAAAGCTTACCGAAAAACGACAGGCGGCATTTCAGCGCTTCCCCCTGCTGTTCACCTTGTTAGGCGCTTTCGGTTTGGTGGCGACTTTCTACGGGTTTGAGGGCATTATGGATCGCAGCGGTCTTTCGGAAAATCCCTTCCTCTTGTTTGGCATTGGCGTGGGAACTCTTATTCTGACAGGGACGCTCTATAAGAAACTTTGAGCATTCTCCTATCATCTGGAAATACTTCACGACCGTGAAGTATTTCCAGATGATAGGAGGAGGGCAGGGGTGCAGAGGTAGGATGCACCCTCGATATGCAGCCTCACAGAAACCGTAGTATGTGGTAGAGGAACCCATATACCCTCTTCATCTCGCCAAGCGTTCCGAACGAGACGCTCTGCACCTGAACGTGCTCAAAGAGGTTGGTAATCAAAAGTGTGGCTTCGGTCCGCTCGCGCATGGAATCGTACAGTTTTAATGACTCCTGATAGGGAACGAAGGAATCGCTTTCGTCGTGCAGAATGAATAGCCGTGCCCCAAAGGCATCAACATGCCCGGCAGGGCTCATGGCGGCTAAGGCGTCGCGTTGTTGTTGGGGGGCGGCGGCGATTATTTTTGCTATACGCGCGCGGTCGTTTGTTTCAAAGATAGGTACAAGTGGCTCGGCGCCGAGCGCCACGATAGCGCGAGGCATCGTATCAGCCGTCTCTTCGCTGGGCTCCCATGGCGTTGCTCTGCCTTGGTATGTTGCGCTACGCGTGGCGACAGCCGTGGTGTACTCAATGAGATCGTAGTAGCCACCGAAGAAGACGAGTCCGTGCACATCATCGGCAATGGCCGAGTCGCTGGCCGCGACAAAGCCGAGCGACGAGCCCACGGAAAATCCTACAAATGACGTGCGTTCCACCGCGACTGGCGCACCATGTTGCAAATACTGATAGGCGGCGACAAATGTCTCCGGGCGCTCAAAATGCTCTTGGCGACGCTCAACCGTTTCAAGCCGCGGCCAGAGCGCTACATAGCCCAAGCGGCTGAGCGTTTCGGCAAAATGCAGTAGCACGGGGTAATTTTCATCGCCCATGCGTACCCCGAGGGTGATAATGACCGCAGGGTAGCGTTCTTCATTGGCGGCGGGGATAAAGAGGTCGCCCACCACAGGGCCGTTGTCGGAATCAAAGATGACCTGTTCGTGGCGAGGTTCGTCCGATACCCACGTGAGCGGTTTTACGGGCGAAGGAAACTCTTGGGTGACGAAGAGTATGGTCTTGGCATGAGTTCCCAGCGGGCCGCGGAATATGATGCCCAGGACCAACAGGAACGAGAGCGCGGCGATAACCGCCGCCAGAACCCAGCGCTTGGTCACTGGCCTGCCACGACGGAGCCACAGGTATAGGCCCACGTAGAGGCCCGCCCCAAGCAGGCCCATGAGCAAATCGTTCACAACGTCAAACGTGCCGCGCACGTTATGGGTGCCAAAGAGCACGTCGGTGTAGTACTCCTGCGCTTCCAGCACGGTATGTATAATGTGCGCTACGCCGACGGCAAGGAGCGGGCCAAAGCCGAATGCGCCAAACAGCACGGCCGCAATGGCGCCGGTGCCGTGGAAGTGCGGGATAAGGTCAAAGTAAAAGAGGCGGTCGTAGAGGTTGAATGAGTTGCCCGCCATATCCAGCAAGAATATGGAAAGGTAGAGGTTGTCGAGCCACCACGGATAGCGCGGCCATTTTTTGCGCCACCAATAAAGAAGCGGAAAGAGCAGGCTAAAACTCAATACGATGATGGTATTGCGCAGCGGAATCGCCTTGCCCGCAAAACGCGGGTCGTCGGGAAAAAGCCAGACCTCTCCAAGGAAGTAGATAATGCCCAACCGTATGGCGACGTTGGCCACAATTCCGAGCGTTGCAACCATATATCCATATTGTAATACAGGCGTTGGTAATTTTGTATTGGCGTGCTATACCAGAAGTACTTATGAAGCATACGCGCGTTCTTGCCTTCGGCACGTTTGACCTGTTGCACGAGGGGCAAATAAACTACCTACAGCAGGCAAAAGCATTGGGCGACGAACTGGTGGTATTGGTCGCGTGTGACCAGGCCGTCGAGCGAGTAAAGCATCGCCCAGCTGTGCATTCGCAGGAAGAGCGCCTTGCAGCCGTTGCCAAGCTTCCGTTCGTGGATAAGGCGGTCCTTGGCAAGCCGGTTGCCAGAAAGGAAGACTACCTGCGGCCCATTCAGGAACATGCGCCTGATATCATTTGTTTGGGCTACGACCAGGCGTTGGATATTTCTGAATGGCTCGAAGGGCGGGTAGCTGATATGTTGCCGGCAACTCGCATCGTGCGGGCCAAGGCCTATCATCCGGAAGTGTACAAAACATCGCTTCTGCGCACAGCACACGGCAGAGAATGATATGAAATTACTCGAACACGAAGGGAAAGAACTGTTCGCCCGTTATGGCATTCCCGTTCCACGCGGCGAATTGGTGCGTGCTACAACCACGAAGCCCTCTTTTGGGGCGCCCTTTATGCTCAAAGCGCAAGTGCCCAGTAGCAACCGTGGGATTCGTGGCGGTGTGGTGAAGGTAGAGCGCGCCGAAGACTTTTCAGCCGCGCGCGATCGGCTACTTGCGACGGAATTCGATGGCATACTTCCCGAAGTGTTACTCGCCGAAGAGGTGATAACGGCCAGCCGTGAACTGTACGTGAGTTTTAGTTACAGTACGAACACCAGAACGCCGGTGCTGGCCCTTTCTAAGGAGGGCGGTACAGGCGTGGATGAGGCAGAAATTACTCCCATTGATATGCTGGCGGGCGTTTCGCAAGCGCTTGTCAATGACGCCCTGGGCCAAGCAGACATAGAGCGCAGTGATACCATAAGCCGGGTGGTCTTGGCGTTATGGAAACTCTTTGCTGAGGAACGTCTCCTGTTAGCTGAAATAAACCCGCTGTTTTGGCGGGAGGACGGCAGTGTCGTTGCGGGCGACGCTAAAATACTACAAGATGATAGCATCGTAGACCCCGCCTATCGTCCCTTTTTAGACTTGCCCGGAGACATTGCCGTGTTGGCCTCGGGCGGGGGGGCCTCGCTGTTAAACCTTGACGCCCTCATGCGCCATGGCGGCAAGCCGGCCAACTATGTGGAGTATTCCGGCAATCCGCCCAAAGAGGTTGTGGCCGAACTTACCCAAAAGGTACTTTCCAAGCCGGGCCTGAAAGGTTGCTGGACCATTGGCGGTACGGCCAACTTCACGGACATCTACGAGACCATGACGGGTTTTGTGGAAGGCCTGCGTATGCTCACACCCAAGCCTACCTACCCCATCGTGGTACGCCGCGACGGCCCGCGCCAAAAAGAGGCGTTTGCCATGCTGAAAGAAGTCGCCGAAAAGGAAGGCTTTAACCTGCACCTCTATGGCCCCGAAACCTCTATGGACGAGTCGGCGAGGATTGTGGTGGAGCTTTCGTATCAGCTCGGTTCAAAAGAATAGGAGAGTAAGTGTCATTGACAGGAGGCGAAGGTGGTGGTATCGGAAGAGCGCCGCATGTTCTTTGCGACGACTGCATGGATAGTGGAAGGCAGTAAACGTGAGCCTCTCGGATGAAGAATACGGGCTATTGGCACGGCGATATACTGGATTCTTGCAACGCTTAAATCAGCGAGGGGGCAGGCCTCCTGATTGGGAAAGCTTGCAAGCCGCCCTGAATCTGGTCGAGCTTGCGCTCAGAGGCGATTTTCCTCGTCCTCGATTCAGAAACGATCGGCTCATCGAGGAGATGTGCGAACTCCTGAACGAGGGGCCGCCGCATCCCGAAGGTCTGACCGTCTCCCAGCTTGCCCTCGTCGCGCCGTTTGAGGAGGGCAAGACGAACTATAGCGGCGAGGAGTTGGTCGAACGTGCAGTCTCCCTCAACTCCAGATTTGGCCAACACACGGCTGAATATCTGGAAGAGCACGCACAAGAGATTCCAGAAGAGTGGTTTCCGGAAGGGGAATACATCGTTTTCCCCGAGACGACCTGGCGTGTGCAAAGCGGCAAGGTAGCGATGCCCTTTGTTCGTCAAATTCGAGAACAGTTCTGGGAGAAGGGAGACGCCTTCCCGGAGCTCGGCTTCACGCCGAAGGTTCGGCTTCTCGTAGCCCGCTCATAGCCGGTATACGAAACAGTCGCGTAGGCGATGCGGGTTTTGGTCCTTGGCCTTAGCCCTTCGGCCCCGTTCCGTTAGACGGAGCGGGGCCGAAGTATTTATTGAACATCTTGCCCCATGGGGTAGGTGGTGCTGTATACAACTGTGATAGTATTGTACATAGTGAAGCGATTGGGTGCTTCCTTGAAGCTAACAGCTCGAAGCTCAAAGCTTTTCCAATGAGTATTCTCATCAACAACAACACCCGTCTGCTTGTGCAGGGTATTACCGGCAAGGAAGGGTCGCGTGCGGCAACCGAAATGCTCAAGTACGGCACAGCTGTTGTGGCGGGCGTGACACCCGGCAAGGGCGGCCAGGAGGTTGAAGGCGTGCCCGTCTACGATAGCGTGCGCGAGGCCATGGAGGAGCACGAGGGCATAAATGCCTCGCTCGTGGCCGTGCCCGCGCAGTTTGCCAGGAGTGCTACCTTGGAAGCTATTGAAGCGGGGATACCGCTTATTGATATTCTTACCGAGAAAATTCCCGTGGCCGACGTAGCCGAACTTATCGCCCACGCGCGCAAGGCAAACGTGCGTCTTGTGGGGCCAAGCTCAGTTGGTATTATCGCACCGGCCCACACGGTGAAAGTGGGCAGTATTGGTAGCTCTGAGCAGGTCCATAGCATTTTTACGCCCGGCAACGTGGGAGTTGTTTCAAAGAGCGGTGGCATGACGGCTGAAATCTCCCGCGTATTAAGCGAGGCGGGTTTTGGCCAAAGTACCGTGGTGGGCATTGGTGGCGACATGCTTGTTGGCTCGGATTTTGTTGATATCGCCGCGCTGTTTGAGGCAGACGAGGAGACCAAGGTTATCGTCGTGTTCGGAGAACTCGGCGGCACATATGAAAATGCGCTGGCCCAAGCCATAGCGCAGGGAAAGATTCGCAAGCCGGTCGTCGCGTTAATCGCCGGGGTATTCGCCGAAACGCTACCGCAAGATACCGTTCTGGGCCATGCCGGGGCCATCGTTTCGGGCAATCAGGAGTCGGCCCGTGCTAAAATGGACATATTGAGTAAAGCGGGAGCCAAGGTGGCCGGTTCTGTTGACGAAGTGCCTCAACTTCTGCAAACTACTCTTTCGTAATACTTCAAACATGGATTTCAAAACCCGCATCAGCACAACCCAAAACGGCGAACACCGCATTTATGGTATGTCGGTCGTGGACCTTATTGATAAGCATTCCTTTGGCGAGGTCATCTTTTTAATACTCAAGGGCTCTTTTCCAAACGACAACGAGCGTCAACTGTTGGAGGCCATGTTGGTGGCAGCGATAGAAAACGGCATTGAAGCCCCTTCCATTTTTGTGCCCCGCACGGTAGCCTCCACCGGCGGTACAACCAGCGCGGCACTGGCCGCGGGCGTGTTAACGATAGGCGAGAACCACGGCGGGGCAGTGGAGGCGGCCGCGCGTCTTCTGGCAAGCCAAGAGGACGCTACCGCCATGGTGGCCGCGCAAAAAATAATTCCCGGCTACGGCCACAAGATATACAAAGACGAAGACCCCCGCGCCACGGCGCTACGCGAAAAGGCCAAAGAACTTGGCTTTTTGGGCGCGGCATTTGAACGGGCCTACGCCATTGAGGTGGCATTGAAAGAAAAGACCGGCAAGCATTTGCCATTGAACATCGACGGCGCCATGGCCGCCTGCATGCTGGAGCTTGGTCTGGACGCTTCCTTGGGTAAATCTCTCTTTATTATCGCCCGCGTGGTCGGCATGGCCGCTCACGTTGCCGAGGAACAAGCGCAGGAAAATAGCTATCATCGGTTAAGCGAAGATGATGTCACGTATGAAGGATAATCTTTGGCCGCTTACCGCGATTGAAGAGTTCACCCTGCTGGGCAAGCCGCTGGCTCGCATGCCCCAGTATCCCTGGGAGCTTTTGGCAATGCTGGATGAGGCGCTCGCCCAGCTGCCCGAAGACCAGCACATTGCCGAAAGTGCCGAGGTCGCCAAGAGCGCGATCCTCAGGGGCGCAGTGATTATCGGCGAAAATGCAGTAATCAAAGAAGGGGCCATCATCGAAGGGCCTGCCTACATTGGCCCAGGAACGGTCGTTGGCCAACACAATGTTCTGCGCGGCCCATTTGTTCTGGAGGGCGATAACCTGTCCGGTGCATTATTTGAACTCAAACACAGCGTCGTACAGGCCGGCACGCATTTTCATTCCGGCTATGTAGGCGATTCGGTCATCGGCCGAAATTGCCGTTTCGGTGTTGGTGTTGTGGTCGCCAACCGTCGCATTGACCGCGCCAACGTGCACGTGCGGGTGGGGGAAGAAAAAATGGATTCAGGAATATCATCTTTGGGCCTCATTGCTGGCGATAACGTAAGGGCGGGCATCAATGTCGGCACGATGCCCGGCGTGATGCTGGGCAATGGCGCAGTAGTTGGTCCGGGTACTATGGTATTTGCCAATGTGCCAAACGGCAGCACGATTGCGGTTCGCCAAGACCAGCAACGCACCTAGCTATTGACAGGGCGAGCAGTGAAGAGCACCCTGTAGGGAAGAATCGGAGGTGTGGGGCACGAGAGGGGAGAAACGTGACCACGCGAACGGGTAAGCCAGCACGTCGGCGCTTGGCCGGCTGCGTCCATCACTGGATAATCGAATCGCCGAACGGCCGCGAGAGCAATGGTGAGTGCAAGTACTGCGGCGAGACCAAGCAGTTCGTCAACTCCATCGAGAGCGTGATGTGGGAACAGACCAACACCATCCGCAGAACCTCGCGCGGTGGACCTCGGTTCTCGGAGGCCGGAGAGATTAAGCTCGCCGGCGAGGACTAATGGCTACCGAAGCGGGCGACGTTCCTGAAGGCCCGACTTCGTCGGGCCTTCAACATGTTTGTGGTTGTTTGGAAACTTCAGGGACAGCAGATTCCCTGCGCTGCAGCTTTCCATACTACTCCACACCCCTAACAGTTGCTAACGGGGTATACTAACAGGAGCGAAACCCTTTTTTAATCTCTGCGCTCCTTCATGGTTTTTGATTTTCTCGAAACGCAGTTTAAACGCCTTGCGCCTGGCATTCAGCAGCGTTCAGCTGAAGGGAAGCCCTGGTATCAATACGAAGCACATGATGTTCTCAAGGAACTGCGGACCACACCCGCGGGTCTTTTGGACGAGGACGTAACGCTCCGTCAAACAGAACACGGCTCTAACACCTTGCCCGAACGGCGCGGCCGTTCTCTTCTGGCCATGGTCGCCGCGCAATTTGTGAGTCCGCTGGTGGGGATTTTGATATTGGCCGCTGTTATTTCGTACTTCGCCAATCACCTTGTAGACATGTACGTTATTGTGGCGGTGATTGTTATCAATACCCTTATTGGCTTCACGCAAGAGTACCGCGCCGAACAAAGCATGAGCGCGCTCAAAAAAGTGGTACGCACCTACGCCAAAGTGTACCGCAATAAAAAGTTGCATCGTGTGCCAGCCACGGAGCTGGTACCGGGCGATATCGTAGAGCTTATCGCGGGAGATCGCGTTCCCGCCGACTTACGCCTTATTTCCGCTCAAAATGTCGCAGTAGAACAGGCGGCGTTAACTGGTGAGAGCGCGCCGCAAGCCAAGGTAAACGAGCGCATTGGCGAAGACCGCAGCGTACCCGACCAGGATAACATGGCCTGGATGGGGACGATTATTGTGCGCGGCAAGGCGCTCGGCGTGGTGACGACCATTGGCCTCGCAACGCAGATAGGTACCATCGCCGAAGAAATTCAAACGGCTAAGCGACCGTTGACGCCCTTCCAGCGCGAGGTGCGTCTTCTGAGCCGCCAAGTACTATTAATCGCCGGCCTGCTTGCCGGTTTCATTTTTGCGCTGGGGCTTATGCGTGGAGGCGAACTGTTTGAAATGTTCCTTTTCACGCTGGCCGCGCTCGTCTCGCTCATTCCCGAAGGGTTGCCGGCGGTCATTTCCATTGTGCTGGCCGTGGGGGTGTATCGCATGTCTAAGCACCGGGCTATTGTGCGCAACCTGCCCTCGGCCGAGACCATGGGTTCGGTGAGCATTATTTGTACCGACAAGACCGGTACCATTACCAAGGGAGAGATGATGGTCCAGCATATCGTTACCGCCAATCATGAAGTGACGGTGAGCGGCGAGGGGTTTATTCCCCAGGGACTCTTCACTGAAAACGACATGCGGCTGGACCCCGCGAGGGTAGAGGAGCTAGCGCGTATTCTTGAGGCCGGCACGCTTGCTGTGGACGCCGAGCTTGAAGAGCACAACGGTGCCTACAGTATTATCGGCGACCCTACGGAAGGGGCACTCATTGTGGCGGCCCAAAAAGCGGGGTTGTTGCGCAGTTCGTTCTTTGAACGTACGCGCGATACTATCTCCTACCCTTTTGATTCCCGCGTTCGCTACGGCGGCAACTATCTCGCATTTTCCGACAGTACGGAGGGTGTCGTTTATATCACGGGCGCGTTTGAAGAGGTCGTGGCGGCCAGCACGCAGCTTTTTACAAAAGAGGGAGTTCGCCCCCTGCAAGAAGAAGATATTGTCTTGTTCAACGAACAAAACCGCGCCTATAGCAAGCGTGGGTTGCGGGTGGTGGCTACGGCGTATAAGGTGGGGCATGAACGTCCCGCATCTGCCGAGGAGGCGGCCAAGGAGCTTATATTCGTGGGGTTGTTCGCTATGATTGACCCGCCTCGCGAAAATGTTCGCATCGCTATTGGTCGCGCCCATGAGGCCGGCGTGCGCGTGATGATGGTCACCGGGGATTTTGCGGATACCGCTTGGGAAATTTCTCGCCAAGTCGGCCTTATCACCGATGAAGACAGCGTGGTGCTCTTGGGCTCGGAAATTGAAGCAATGGGCGAGGACGCATTGCGTCAGCGGCTCAAAACGACCCAAGTCGTGGCTCGCGTCACGCCGCGGAGCAAACTGCGCATCGTCCAAGCCCTCCAGCACGAAGGAGAAATAGTCGCCATGACGGGTGATGGCGTCAACGACGCGCCCGCCTTGCGCCAGGCCGACATTGGCGTGGCGATGGGCAAAACCGGGACCGATGTTGCCCAGGAAGCCGCGCAAGTCATCCTAACCGACGACGATTTTTCCTCCATTGTTGACGCGATGGAAGAAGGGCGGGTGATTTTGCGCAACATTCGCCAAACCACGACGTATCTGATTACGACCAATGTGGGGGAGGCCCTTATCGTCATTACCGCGCTTTTACTTCGTCTTCCTCTGCCCCTCCTGCCGGTGCAAATTCTGTTCCTGAACTTGGTAACCGATGGATTTTCGACCTCGGCACTTGGCCTTGAAAAGAATCATCACGATACCTTAAAAGCGCGCGACCACGTGCGCAATAACCGCATTTTGACGCGCGGAGTCATTCCGTACTTACTCGTCGTGGGCTTGTTCATGACGCTAGGTACCATTCCGGTGTTTCTCTATTATCTGCCCGAGGGTATAGAAAAAGCGCGCACCATGGCATTTGTCGTGATGGCGTTGTTTCAGCTTTGGAACGTGCTCAACATGCGCTCATTTCGGCAGTCACTCTTTCGGCTCGGCATATTTTCTAATATCTTTATTGTGGGAGCCATATTCCTTTCGCTTGTGGCTCAAGTTGCCGCCATGTACACCCCCATAGGCCAGGGATTATTCAGGGTGGTGCCCATTTCGCTGGGCGAGTGGCTTTTTGCGGCGGGGCTTACGTCATCGTTGTTCTTCTTCGTAGAAGGATGGAAGTGGGTAAAGCGGCGACGTGTTTCGTTTTAGGTTAGAGCGATTTCTTCCTTATTTTCCATACGCGTCGGCCGCCCAGCGTGATGTGAGTGCACCCTTTCCTTCCCCGCCTTCAGAATCGCGGTTCATTCTCTCCAGCGGTGAATGCCCGCTGCCGCTCGCCGCTCCGGTCCGACTCTTGTCGGACACCAAGCCGGAGCGGATCTGCGAGCTTCTTCAGTGCGGGGAAGGAAAGGGTGCTGGAGAGGGAGGAGTAAGCAGTCCTGCCTGCCGGTAGGCAGGACTCTGCGAGCTTCTAAAAAGAACCGGACGCATCCTTGAGTAAGGCAATATCGCGCTGCCTTGAGGGGTGATAGGGTATAGGGAGCGTGTGGAAACATGACCCGCAAATAAGCGGTACAATACGGGTATAATACATCTTACGTACTCCTATGACCCTACAACGATTCTTTATTACGATTCTCATTCCAGCGTTGGCGATATTTGCGTTGGTTGGAACCGTTTCCGCACAAGAGCAAGAGGCCCAACAGCTTCCCAATCCGGGCATTGCGCCCGACAGCCCGTTCTATTTCTTGGATATTTTCTTTGAAAACATCGCACTCGTATTGACTTTTGACGCGGAAGCCAAGGCAAAACGTCATCTTGCCGTCTCCAATGAGCGTCTTGCCGAAGCGCAAAAAATGGCGGAAGAGGAAAAGGATGAGGCCCTGCAGAATGCGACAGAACGCTACACCAAAGCCCTGGAGCAGTTTGAAGAGCGCGTAGCGGGGCTTGAAACTGCAGCAAGAGAGCGACTGAACGAGCGGGTGTCACAAGCAGCCGAGCGACAGCGTGAAGCCCTGGAGCGCATACAGGAACGTCTGCAAGGGCGCCAAGACCGCGCCGATGATGAGGAAAGCGACGATAGCAACGAAGCCGTCGAGGCAGCAGCCAAGACGCGGGTGAGTTTAGAAATCGTGAGCGCCGCAACCCTCAAACACATCGAGGTACTGGAGCGTGTGCGGGGCGAAGTGAACGAGAATGCCCGCGAAGCTATTGATAGAAACATAGAGCGTAGCCGCGAAAACCGGGAGCGTCTCTTACAGCGACTTGAAGAAGGTGGCTCACAAGCAGAGGATGATGCCAGTGATACTGATCGCGATGCCCAGGACCGCACGAGTGATGAAGAAGAGCGCCAGCGCGAGGCCCGCGAGCAAGCCGAAGAGATAGCTGAACTCGAACGTAAGGCAGCCGAGGAAGCAGCCGCACGCGAGCGCCAAGCGAACGACCAGGAGCCGGAGGCCCAAGCTCGTACCTTCACCATCACCGCCGACGATAATGGGTATAGCGCCTCATCCGCGCTTCGGGTGAATCAGGGCGATACCGTTCGCCTCACATTCAACGTGAGCGAGAACAATGTCTACTACGGCGGTATGCAGTTTGTCAGCGGCACGTTTGATACCGGCACCATAGCTCCCGGAGGTTCAGAGACCGTAGAGTTTACGGCGTCCACCACCACGACCGTCTCGGCCTATTGGCCCGCCTCCGATGTACTGAAGTGGACGGCGACGGTTGTTGTACAGTAGGAACCGATAAGCGTCTTTTAGGCCGCCGGCAGCGCAAAAAGAACGGGTCATGCACGTGACCCGATTCCAAAAGAACGGGTCATCCTAGGATGACCCGTTCTTTTGGAAAGGACTTGTGTATCCGTCAGGGGCCGGGGAATCGTTTTTTATAATCCCTCTCTGCCGGCAGGCAGGAGTCATCGCCATGACCCGTTCTTCAAAATAGTATCCAGGCCCTACTATCTGGAAATACTTCACGATCGTGAAGTATTTCCAGATAGTAGGGCGAGTAGAAGCTGCAGAATGGCTCGAGGAACGGCTCAGCTGTTTTTCAGTGAACGGCCAAACGGCAAAACCGTAGCGGTTTTGCCGTTCTGACCTAATTTGAGAAAACGGGCCATGCATGTGATCCGTTCTTTTGAAATCGGGTCATCGCGTTGATCTGATTATTCGGTGCTGGATGCAATGCGGAACCACGCGAGCGCCTCTTTGAACGAAAGGCATTGGGCAGGGTTGGTGGCCTGGTAGGCTAGTATTTTATCCAGTTCTCCGCAATCTTCGCTTTTTACGGTATCGGTTGCGCGGCTTGGCGTGGGGGGAAGGCAAAGCAATTCTTCATATGTGAATGTCTGTTCGGCCGGCGCGTTCAAGGGGCCCTTCATCGGATGGGGGGTTGTTGCTTCCCCAAACGGCACGGGCAGCACGGCCGGCCGATAGCCGTGGTCGTTGAATCCTTCGCCAAGTGAAAGGGCGAACCGCGGCATGTGGTAGAAAGGTTCAATAAACGAAATGCGCTCGCTCTTGAGCGCGGCAAGCAGGGGCGAAATAAGCTCGCGCTGGTGGCCGGTATGCAGCGAGGAAGACTCAATGATAACCCGCTCTTTTATTGCGGTCTCGTCAGTTCCCTCTTTGAGCATGCGCTCTCGATAGGTCGCGTACATATCCAGGGCGCCCATGTCTGAGGTTGTTTGTTCTCGTCCGTACACGCCGCCGGACAAAATAAGCGTGGCAGCCGGATTGGCGCGCATCAATGCTATGGCATCCTCTAGACCAAGCGTGCCGTCGTTCTCGCCCCAGACAACCGCGTGTCGGGCATCCTTCGTCTGGATGGCTGGCGCAGGCGTTAATGCCCAGGAAAGGTAGGTAAGGAGGTCCTCCCAGGTATCGTTTTTGACGAGCAGCAGCTCAAGACGTGCTCGTTGTTTTTCTAAAAGCTCCCAGTTGTGTGCATCAAATGACATATAGGTATGGTACCACGGGTCGTACGGTGCGTTTTAGATATAAAAATACGAAGGCCCCGGTCCTGCCTGGCCCCGTTAGAGATAGGCGCGGAACGCGTCCGCAATCTCTAACGGGGCTGGTTGGCAGGGGGCCGGGGCCTTGCGCCCTCGTCTTCCAGACGAGGGCGCTTATGCGAGGTTGAGCTCCAGTGGGCCCTCAGGCAGCGGGAGCGCGATGCCGCAGAGCGCGAGGGCTCCCAGCGTCATCGCACTGTCCAGCTCGCCGGCTGTGTTCAGATCCCGGATTTCCTCGGGACTGAAGAAGCGCATGCCGCCGATGATTTCCAGGTCCTCGGGAGTAGCGTTCTCTTGCGAGACGAACTCTGCCAGGACGGCGAACTGCGCATGGGCGCAGAAGGTAGGGCTCCAGTTGATGGGGCCGACGATGCGCGCCCTCTGGATGTGTAGACCGCCTTCCTGGAGTGCTTCGGTCTTTGCCGACCGAAGGACGAACTCCTCGAGATTTTCGCCTTCAACGGGGAGCTCGTCCTGGATAAGTCCTTGCGGCGCCTCCCAGCGCCATTTGCCCATGCTTTGGAGAAGTCGTCCCCATAGCTTCTGCTCGTCGAGCTGGCGCACGTAGCCGGCAAATGCCTTTGGCAGGATGCGTTCACCGACCATGCGGAAGTTGCGGACGAGCGCAACCTTCTCACCGTGGACGACGATGACAACCGCCCCCGGGTTCTCCACGATGATTGGCTGGTCGTAGAGGGGGTTCTTCTCACCCTTGACGAATCGCCAAAGTATCGCCCGGATGGATGCGAATCCGCGCGGGTTAAAGAGCCCGCCCACGCCCTCCGAGGTGGCCTTCCAGCCGACCAGCGGCGTCTTGTTGTCGGGGCCCTTCATTGCGAAGTGCTTCTCCTCGAGAAGTTCAACTCCAGCATCTGGCTGTTGCGGTGTGTCGCTGGACACAGTGTCTCCTCAACGCGCGGAGTAGCGTCCGTATAGCGATACGCGACACCGTTCCATGCGTTGTGCCACAGCAGTGGCCCGGAGGGAATGCTGTCTATGCGTCGAGATGCATATACAGCCAGGCAGATAGTGAGTGAGAGTCCTGCAGGGTGCCCTCACGCACCAAAGCATCCACTCCCTCGTAAGTGAATACCATGCCATGGTTCTCGCGATGCTCCGAAGTAGTACTTTTCGGCTCAATGAATGCCGCGACTTCCTCAAGGGAAGCATTCGGCATGTCAAGGTCGACGCGCACTACCCAGAATGTGCTTCCACGGATACCAGTGTCATCGAAGACCTGTTCTTCGTTGAGTACCCGTGTCGCACGCGCTGACAGTTTCTCTGTTCGGGGGAGTTCCCGATGGAGACGTCGGAGCGCTGCTGTTCCCGCCGCGAGGCGACAGGCGTCCTGTAGTGTTTCCTTGCTTGGCCGATCGTCGTCACCGAAGTCCCACGCGTACGCTCCGCCCTCTTCAACCCCTCGCGGGATTCCGAGGACGAATTTTTCGGCGGGAATTCGGAACGATCGTTCGAGTATCACGAACGCATCGTTCACGACCGACACGACTACTACGCCGAGGGATTTCTCCCATGGTGTATAGAGGGTGTGTTCTCGCCGCTCGCCCGTCCACGGAGCATGTTTTTCGAAGACAAGCTTCGTGCCGAAGCGCCAATTGTTTGTATCGGCACTTTTGAGACTGATGAGTTCATCTTCGCCGCGTCGCCAGTTTCCGATGTGCTGGACCCGCCAAAATATGCGGCAGCTTCTTTCTTTCTCTATCCTTTCTATTTCAGCATTGATTGCGAGGCGACGACGTTCTCGTTCTCCTCCTGCTTTTCGTGGCTGATGCTGGCGACGAGTGCTTTCGGGCGTCATAGGCAGGCACTCCTTTCCGCAGCTGCGGACCACTCGATTGCCGAGGTTGCTCTGCTACAGGTCAGAGCACTTCAAAGTATCATGCCGAATGTGCATCGTCAATCAAAAAGGCCCTGTCAGCGTATGCTACAATATCCCTATGGAGCGTATATCCGAGGACGGAAAAATGTATATCCTGCGGCTGGACTCCGGCGAGGACCTTATCGGTTCGGTGCAGGAGTACTGTCGGGAAAAAAAGATTAAAAACGCGTGGTTCAATGCGATTGGCTCAACGTGGGATTTACAGCTTGCTTATTATGATTTGGATAAAAAGACGTACCAAATCATGGATTTTGAAGAATTCCTTGAAATTATCAGCGTGACGGGCAATATTTCTATCAAGGACGGCGCTATTTTTGCTCATGCCCACGGGATGTTCGGGAGGCACGATATGTCGACGTTGGGCGGCCACATTAACCGATGCATCATTTCAGCAACGGGCGAGGTGATGCTGCGCGCATTGGGAGGGGAAATAAAGCGAGGGTTTGACGAAGAGAGCGGATTATATATACTGGGGTGATTATGAACGAGATTTATTTGGATTATGCGGCGGCTACTCCCGTCTCTCAGCGGGTATTGGCGCGCATGATGCCCTACTTTTCTGAAGAGTTCGCCAACCCCGGCGCGCTGCACCGTGGAGGGCAACGGGCCCAAGCCGCATTGGATGAGGCCCGTGAAGATATTGCGGTTCTGCTGGGGTGCGACCGCAAAGAGATAATCTTTACGGCCTCGGCGACCGAGTCCGTTAACCTTGCCATGCGGGGCGTGGTCGCCGCTGCGCGGAAAGAGATTGCGCGTCCCCACGTCATCACAAGTGCCGTGGAACATTCCGCGGTTTTGGCGACGGCCGAAGCGCTTGCGCAGGACGGCGTGGAGGTGACGCGCATTGGGGTAGACGAAAATGGCCTGGTAAATCCTCAGGATGTTGCCAGCGCCATGACCGAAAACACCGTGCTCGTTTCTATTATATATGCCAGTAACGAAGTGGGTACTATTCAACCCATTGAGGAGATAGCTGCGGCAGTGCAAAGCCATAAACGTAACGTGAAAAGTTCTCAGCTTGCTTTCCATACTGACGCGGTCCAAGCCGCCAATTATTTGGAAATTTCTCCCGCGAAGCTCGGCGTGGACCTTATGACCATTTCGGCGCAAAAAATATACGGACCCAAAGGGGCGGCCCTGCTCTATAAAAAAGAAGGCGTGATACTTGCGCCGCAACTTACGGGCGGCCCCCAAGAGCACGGTCTGCGCGCCGGCACGGAAAATGTACCGGCGATCGCCGGTTTTGCCGAAGCGCTGAAGGAAACGGTGGAACTTAAAGAGCAGGAGGTCGCACGTCTCACGAAACTGCGCGAGGAACTCATTGAGGCGCTGTTGGCTGACGTTCCTTCGGCTAAGCTCAACGGCTCGCGTACGCGACGTTTGCCCAACCATGCGAGTATTTGTTTTGAGGGCGTATCCAGCGATGCGTTGATTGCGCGTCTGGACGCGGACGGGGTGTTGGTGGCGAGTGGCTCGGCGTGCACCTCGCGCACATTGGAGCCAACAGAAGCCATCGTGGCTCTGGGGCGGCCCGAATGCGCTCGCTCCAGTATTCGCATTTCGCTGGGCCGGCCAACCACCCAGGAAGACGTTGAACGAGCATCCGCGACGATTGCACGGGTGGTCAAGAATATTTCATAATATACATGTATGGCCATTAACACACCCCAGAATACTCTTGCCAAAATGTTAAAAAAGGATCCAACCCGTGTTATGGGTGGGGTGCTTTTGGCCGCGCTGATGCTGGGACTTATCGGTGGCATGGGCGGCTACTACGTGGCCGACAGATACGATGCCAGTTTGCAACCAGCTCCCACAAATCTTTCCGAGCCCTACCAAGCACAGACCAGTACGGAGGAGGCTGTCATCGCCGCGGTGGAGTCAACCGCGCCGTCCGTGGTGAGTGTCGTGGCCACCCGCGACTTACCCGCCATTGATGAGTTTTTTATTAATGAGTTTGGTCTGCCACAGTTTCGTCAGCGCGAAGGAGGCTCTCAAGAGGTCTCCGCCGGCACGGGCTTTGTGGCCGGAACGAATCTTATCGTTACGAACAGGCATGTCGTGGAAGACACGAGTGTCGAGTATGTGGCTATTACGAGCGATGGCCGGCACTTGGAGGCTGAAGTTATCGCCCGCGACCCGGTCGATGACCTTGCCATATTGCGCGTAAACGATTTGAACTTGCCGGCCATTCCCTTGGCAGATTCCGACGGGATTGTCATTGGCCAGCAGGTACTCTCGATTGGTAACGCGTTAGGGGAGTTACAAAATTCAGTTTCGTTGGGGGTAATCTCGGGCCTGGGTCGTACTATAACCGCCGCGGGAGGGCGTTCGGGGCCGGAAGAGCTGCGCGAGGTAATCCAGACGGATGCAGCCATTAACTTTGGTAACTCGGGCGGGCCGCTCCTCAATTTGCGGGGCGAGGTAGTGGGCGTGAATGTGGCACGCGCTAGTGGCGCCGAAAACATCGGCTTTGCCGTTCCCATTAACCGAGTAAAGAATGCGCTGCGCCAGGCGGAAGAGACGGGCGTGGTACGCTATCCATTCCTGGGTGTGCGGTATTCTATTATCACGGAGGATAACCACGAAGACTTTGATGTTTCAGTTGAGTATGGTGCACTGGTCCACAACGGAGCGCAGGTAGGCCAGCCGGCCGTTTCGCCCAATTCCGCCGCCGACCGCGCCGGCATTGTAGTAGGGGATGTCATTTTAGAAATGAACGGGACGCGTATTACGAGCGAAACGCCACTGAACGGATTGTTGAGCGATCTGAATGTGGGGGATACGATATCGTTGACCGTTCTTCGTGACGGCGTAACTCGTACGCTTCAGGCCACGCTTGGCGAGCGACCGTAGAAATTAGCACTCACTTGCACAGATTGCTAAACTATTGATATACTCTTAGTAGTGGTATCCGCGTGGTACGATATCCCTAAGGATTCCTATGCAAAATTTTACTCAACTCGCACAAGAAGCACTTCAGCGCGCTCATGCCGCTAGCCAGGAACGCAGTCACCAGCAGGTGTCCGACGTTCATTTGCTGACCGCGCTGCTTGAGCAAGACGACAGTATTGTGCGTACCATATTGGACAAAGTCGGCGTGGACCGCACATTGCTTGAGAAAGATACCCAGCGGGAGCTTGAGACCATGCGTAGCATGGGTCCGGCAAGGGGGCCGGCTGTGGGAACGTTGCCCATGGGGCAGCTCTACATTACGCAGGACTTGGCACGCGTTTTGGCGCGCGCTCAGCAGGAAGCTCAGAATTTTTCAGATGAATACGTCAGCGTCGAGCACCTCTTTTTAGCGCTCGTGGACACCCAGACCCGCTCCCAGACAATTTTACGGGAAGCAAGCATGATAGCCGGAGCGGCTATGGGCAATGCCAACGCCCAACCGCTTAGTTATGATTCAGTGCTTAAAATATTGAGCGAACTGCGCGGCTCCATGCGCATTACCGACCCCAACCCCGAGGACAAGTTTCAGGTACTGGAGAAGTACACCTATAACCTCACAAAAGCGGCACGCGAGGAAAAGCTTGACCCTATCATCGGTCGGGAGACTGAAATTCGCCGCATTATGCAGGTGCTCACTCGTCGCACGAAGAACAACCCCGTGCTTATAGGCGAAGCCGGCGTAGGCAAGACCGCCATTGTAGAGGGCTTGGCACAGCGCATCGTTGCCCAAGACGTTCCCGAAAGTCTCAGAAACAAAGACCTCCTTTCGCTGGATATTGGCGCCCTCGTGGCGGGAACCAAGTACCGCGGTGAATTTGAAGATCGTCTGAAGGCCGTGCTGCGCGAAATTGAAAACGCAGCGGGCAATGTCATTCTCTTTATCGACGAACTCCACACCATTGTTGGAGCGGGAGCGGCGGAAGGCTCAATTGATGCTTCTAACTTGCTCAAGCCCGCACTGGCTCGCGGCCAACTGCATGCCGTTGGCGCTACCACCACGAAAGAATACCAGCGCTACATCGAAAAAGATCCGGCCCTGGAGCGAAGGTTCCAACCCGTTTATGTGGAAGAGCCGTCTCTGGAAGATGCCATCGCTATTCTGCGCGGCATTAAGGATAAGTACGAAGTGCATCATGGCGTGCGCATTACTGACAACGCCCTTGTGGCGGCAGTCAAGTTTTCTCATCGCTATCTTTCGGGGCGGCAGCTGCCGGATAAAGCCGTTGATCTCGTAGATGAGGCGGCCTCCTCCTTGCGCTTGACCATCGAAAGCCAGCCGGAAGACCTCGACAAGCTACAGCGGGAAGTGCGCCGCATGGAAGTAGAGCGTGAGGCTCTCAAAAAGGAGAGTGATCGCAAGTCAAAGACGGCTCTTCGGGGCGTTGAAAAGAATTTGGCCGATGCCCGCGAACGCGCCCGCGTTCTTGAACGCAAGTGGCGCAACGAAAAAGACGCGATCGAGCGTATCCATGATCTCAAGCGCGCAATAGATGAGCAGAAGCAAGCCGCCGAAATAGCCGAGCGTTCAGGCGACTTGGAGCAAGTTGCCGAGATTCGCTATAGCGTGATTCCCGTCAAAGAAAGAGAGCTACGCGACAATGAAAAACGTTTGGCGCGTCTGCAAAAAGACGAACGTATTATGCGCGAAGAGATAACGGAAGAGGATATCGCCGATATTATCGCCCGCTGGACGGGTATTCCGGCCTCGCGCATGCTTCAAGAGGAGATGCAGCGTCTGGCGACCATGGAAGAGAACCTCAAGGAACGCGTGGTAGGCCAAGGCGAAGCCATCGTGGCGGTGTCCAACGCAATTCGCCGAAATCGAACCGGCGTGGGCGAGGAGAATCGGCCGATCGGTTCATTCCTGTTTTTAGGGCCCACTGGCGTGGGTAAGACCGAGCTGGCCCGCGCGCTGGCGGAGTTTCTGTTTGATGATGAAAATGCGATGGTGCGGCTCGACATGTCCGAGTATATGGAGCGCCATTCGGTGAGTCGCATGGTGGGTTCACCCCCGGGGTACATTGGCTACGAAGAGGGCGGACAGCTCACGGAGCAAATAAAAAATCGTCCTTACAGTGTTGTACTGTTTGATGAAGTCGAAAAAGCCCATCCCGAGGTATTCAACGCGCTCTTGCAGATTATGGATGAGGGGCGCCTTACCGATTCCAAGGGGCGCACGGTGGACTTTAAGAATACCGTCATCATTATGACCTCCAACCTGGGCAGCGAGTACATCAAGAACATTTCGCGCCTTGGGTTTGAATCGGGTGAAGGCGGCGTGCTCTCCAGCGAAGAAGAGACCATGCGTGACAAAATTAACGAGGCCCTACGCGACCATTTCAAGCCGGAGTTCTTAAACCGCTTGGACGAGACCATTATTTTTCATCCCCTCACTCGCCCGCAACTTTTGCAAATTGTGGATTTGCAGTTGGCGCGTATGCTTACCCGCCTCGAAGAGCGTGAGATCACCGTGCGCGTCGGGAAAGGGGTGAAAGAGTTTATCGTGGAGAATGGCTTTGATCCCAACTTTGGAGCCCGGCCGCTCAAACGTGCCATTCAAAAGCATATTCTGGATCCGCTCGCTAAGCTTCTTATTGAAAAGAATGTTCAAGGCAACGCGAAAGTCTCTCTAACCATAAAGAACGGCCAGCTTACTATAGTGGTCTCGTAACCGTGTGGAGTGCTATCGTGCGCCAAACAATCGTCGCCTAATTCGACG
>JBBDZE010000020.1:0-25039 GCA_040900345.1 Candidatus Spechtbacterales bacterium | reverse complement strand
GGTGCTGGACGCAGTGGCAGCTTTGGCTCAGATACGGAAGAACCGAACCACCTCGCCCACTTTGGGGTAAACGGTCTCGGCGCTCACCCCGTCATCTTCCAGCCACCTGCCCTGGACAGTGAAGACCCAGGGACCCTTCTGGCCCTTCAGTTGAGTGATGAGCGGCTGGCCGTTGAGCTTGGGGTTGTTCGGGTCGTTGTGCTCGGTGACGGCCGTGAACGAGACGCTGCGAACCAGGAGGACTTCGGCCACACTCATGCCGGCCTCGTGCTGCTTTTGAGTGTAGAAGACCGAGCCGTCCGCGTCCCCCGTGAGATCTCCGATGAGTTCGACGACATCCGGGACAACCTTCACCGCCAGGGCGCCAACCCCCGCCAGCCCAACCCCCCTCGCCAGCCCGAACAGTGCGCGACGTGACATAGCCGCCATGCGACCCTCCCTTCGGGTACTGCAACAAAAAAACCGCCTGAAGGCGGGCCGCAAAGACAGCGTACTGTGTGGTACGTGTCGTGTGAGCCGCCTCCTTGTATCTCGCAAAGAGCTGACTTCCTTTCTGTACTTCTTGCTGGTAGTCGGACTTATCCGGATAACCGGACTTACCGTAGCGCTACTGTGCGGGATTTCCACCCGCTTCCCCAACAAAAGAGAATAATAGTGTACGCGTCCGCTTGGGACGTAGCAGTAAGTATACTACACTTTTATAAAAGAGTATGGGGAAAACTCATTCCCCGAACCTATCCCAATGACTCGGTAAGTTTCCCGTTCTGCAGGGTGAATACTTTATCGATGCCCAACTGTTCAAGAAAATAGATATCGTGCGAAACCACGACGACCGCGCCGCGGTATTCCCGCAAGGCATGTTCGATTGCTTCTACGGAAGGAATATCCAAGTGGTTCGTTGGCTCGTCGAGAACGAGCATTTCGTTTTTTTGAACGACCAGTTTGGCAAACATCAGCCGCACTCGCTCGCCAAGACTTAAGGCCTCGACCCTCTTAAAAACGGCATTCCCCCGAAAAAGAAATCCGGCGAGCACCGCTCGCGCCTCCTGGGTCGATATGTCGACACGCGGCGTTGCCAAGAGCTCGTCCAAGACGGTATTTTGCCTGTCTAGGCCCTCGTGCTCTTGCGAGAAATGCCCCACGTGTACGTTCTCTCCCACCCGTACCTCACCTTCCGTTGGGTCAACCTCTCCCAGCATCATTTTGAGCAGCGTGGTCTTGCCAGAGCCATTTTCCCCCCTCAATAAGATATGCTCGGCGCCGCGAATTTCAAAGCTAACCTCGCGAAAGACGCTCTTTTCTTGGTAGCTCTTGGCTACACCCGTGAAGCGCGCCATGAGCTTGCCGGTATGCACTGAGCCCTCCAAGCCAATGTTTCTTGCTCCGGCATAGGTGCGGGGAGCAGCTATTTCTTTGTCCACAATTTCGCGCTGAATACGCCTCTCCACGGCGCGCAACTCTTTTCCTTTTTTCGGATTTGATTGGTTATGCGCTTGCTGCTTTTTTTGGCGCAACAATTCCTCGAGTTTCTTTTTGTGCTTTTGCTGCTGCTTGTACGTCTTCTCCCATCGATCCTGCTGTTGTCCCTTCAGCTCGCGGTAGATGGTGTAGTTGCCCGGGTACTCGTGCAGCGTGCGATCAATAGTATCGAGTTCGATGATACGCTCCACGGCACTCTCTAAAAGAGCTCTATTGTGCGAAACAAGCAAAACGCTACCCCGAAAGGTGCGGATAAACTCGTCCAGCCAGGCAAGAGTGCGCACATCCAGGTGGTTGGTTGGCTCGTCAAAGATAAGCAAGGTGGGATTGCCCAACAGGATTTTAGCCAGCGCAAGACGCGTTTTCTGGCCGCCGCTCAAGCGACTCGCCTGTTGGTTGAGCGAAACGTGCTGCATTCCCACGCGTTCCAATGCTTCCACTGCTCGCGGATTGGCGGCACTCTCGATGTACGAGGCAACGGTTTCGTCGGGGTCAAAAGCCAGTTCCTGCGGCAAATATCCTATCCGTTCGTTGCGCACCTCAACAACCCCGCTGTCTGCCTCGTCGGTGCCGAGAATAATCTTCAACAACGTGGACTTTCCCGCTCCATTGGGCCCGATAAGCCCCACTTTTTCTTTGGGTGCCACCACAAAGGACACCTCTTCAAAAAGAGTTTCTCCCAATATCGTCTTTGAAAGATTCTTTACGGACAACATATCAATGAGCTCAACATTCGAACGGCCCACTCTGCGAGTGGGCCGTTCGACAAACATCGGGAGGAAAAAACATTCGCCCCTGCAGGTGTTTGTTGAAGCGTTGCACAGGGGGGCCTAGAGGGAATTGAACCCTCGTCGCTAGGACCACAACCTAGAGCTTTACCACTAAGCTATAGGCCCCCCTCTACAACGCTTACCTGAAGTCTCTCGCAATTTAATTCACCTGCGTTCCTCCAAAGCGTAGTACCCCCGGCAGGACTCTCATCCCGTTAGAGCGTGTCCCCTCGGTAGGACTCGAACCTACAACCGACAGGGTAGAAACCTGTTGCTCTATCCAGTTGAGCTACGAGGGGATGCTCTCTAACGGGACAAGCCTACAGCCGACAGGGTAGAAACCTGTTGCTCTATCCAGTTGAGCTACGAGAGCAAACAAATACTGTACGCCATTGAGTCCCGACGCTTCGGTCGGGACTCCGACTTCGCGTGGCGAACGTCGGAGCTACGGGGGCTCACTTTCGCGAGGTTACATTACGAGTTCTTATTATACCCCGCATGGGTTACAATTGCAAGATTCTACTCGTCCTCGGCCTACTCCCCGCCAGCTAGAGGAGTCGGAAGGAACGGATTGGCCACTGGGACCGGATCGTTTGACGGCTGACGTTCAGTGATGAATTCCTTAGCCTCCTCATACGCGGCGCGATCGATGCGCACTTGAGTGGCTTCGTGTCGCGGTGGATTCTGCGCAATACGGTAGGCAAATGCGTAGAATAACGCTCCCCCTACTACAAGGCTTATCAGTGCGCCAAAAAGAAATACTGACGATGCGTGGCGCGCAAATATGACCGGAGCGCTCGTGCGCGCTTTCCCGGTAGCTCCGTTCGCGTGATGTTTATTCGAGGATGCCATGACTACTTGAGAAATACTTCCATAATAATGGTCGAGGTAACCCGGCCGTTTGTGGCGGCATTGGCTATGACGCTGCGAGTGGTGATAACGTACGGAAGAGAGCGAACCTCTCGCAGGAAACGAATGAGGTCCGCGTAGGAACCCTCCAGCTCTATTCCCAACGATAGTAAGCGCATACTGCCTCGCTCCACCTCTTTGGGCTCGCGTAACGTATAGGTATTGCGGGTCGCGGCGGCTATTCTCTCAAGGCGCTCAAAGAAATCAAGCTGACTGTTGGCGGAAAGGAGCGCGCGTTCAAAAATATCTCGCTCCTCTTCTACCAGAGCAAGCTCGCGCATAAGCTCCTGCTTCACCGAAGCTTTTTCTTGCAGCTCACTGAACGTCCTGCTTTGGGCGGCAAAAGAATCTTGAGCTGCCATGAGCGGCAAAACGGCAAACTGTATAAGTGCTGCCGCGCCGACAAAAACGACCCCTGCCAGAACCACGAGTGCCGTATAGATCATTGTACGACCTTGTCCTGCATGCTTCATAGGAGTGCTTCGTTTGAAAGCGTTAGGATAAACGAAAAATCAATGTTCTCCTCCGAAGAAATGTTACTCAGTGGAAACTTCACTTCGCTAAAGAAGGTGTCGTCTTCAAGATACTCTTTCAAAATGACGACCTGCGAACGAACGCTCGCGTGCCCTTCCAACGCGACCGTACCCGTGTCGGCGGAAATCGTAGCCTGAGTGAGGTAGGCACCTTGAGGAACATAGGGCGCAATACGCTCCAGAACGGCAAGCGTGTTGTATCCTCCTGTCGCGCGAGCGCTTTTGAGCCCACGCAGAGCATGATTCACCTCGTTAATCTCCTGCTCAAGCTCTTGTACCTCGCGCACCTCTTCCTGCCGCTGTATCGCCTGCGCCGATGCGCGCAGCCCCTCTTCTTGAATGACCAAGTAATACCGCGCCGCCCCCAGTAACACGCCCACAATGATAAACCAAAGCGCGGCAAACAATGCACTGACGAAAAAAATGCGCGCGCTAATCCGCCAGGCGATATCCTGTTTTACCTGCTTGGGAAGAAGATTAAAGTTAATCATATCAATGGAAAAATTCCGACACGTCACCCCGCACGCCGCGCAGTGCGAGCCCGATAGCTACCGAGTAGCGAAGCGCCTGTCCGTTGGCAAGGTCGCGGGTCTTGGCAGAATGCGCAGAAAGTTCCGCCAGCGGGTTGGCCCGGGCTACGGCAATCTTGAGCCCTACCCCCAGATACTTTTCAATGCCCCCCACGTAGGAACCTCCTCCGGAAAGCAGTATGCTATCAATACCGGGGGCGCCCGTTTCAGCCTGTTTCTGGTTAAAAAACGAGATGTAACGCTCCAACTCTTTAATAAGCTTATTGAATAGCGGCACTATGGCGGCCTGAACTTTTGTCCCGTACTGCTCGTGTTCAAAGAGCCCCACATTACGCTGCAAGGTAATGGCCATACCGCGGTCGACGTTAAGCGCCTGCATGACAGCCTCACCCAAAAGCAATGAAGAAAATGGCAACGATCCAATAGCCAAGACCGTACCGGCACCAAAAATAATAAGGCGCGTGCGGCTGGCTCCAATTTCAATGATAAGTACCGGGGCGCCGTTGTACTCCCCGGGCACGACGCTGCGAGCAATAGCGAATGATTCGGGCTCCACTGCCAGAGGAGTCAGTCCTGCCATCCGAACCGCGCCTATGTGCGCGTCCACCGTGGCTTTTCTGACTGCGGTTACCAGCACGTGCATAGCATCGCTCGTCGAGTGTTCGGGAAGTAACCCGTAGTCAAAATAGGCTTCCTCGAGTGCTATGGGAATATTCTCTTCAGCTTCCACCCGTATGGCCGTGTCCAGTTCGCTTCGCTTTTCAATGCGGGGAAGCTGAATGGTGCTTAAAAACACCTCCTCGTCGGGAATTGAAGTAACTACGTAGGAGGACATTTTCGTACCCTTCAATGCCTGGCGAATAATGCGCGACAGCTCTTCGGGCTGACGGACCACACCTTCCCGCACAATGCCCGACGGCAAGTCGCGCTCGCCGAACGACCGCACGGCAAATCCTTTGCCCCCCGGAGTCAGCTCAAGAAACTTAAAGGCGGCGTCGGTAATATCCAGCCCAAATGCCACCGGAATAATATGAAAAAACGTTTTCGAAAAAGGAAACGACATGACGCTGTTATCGTTCTTTCCACGATTTAATTTCATTCGTGCCGCCAGGTCCCTGGGAAAATACCGCGCTCGCAAGCCCTATCTCGTACTGGATGACGGCATTGTTATCTAAAAAGACCTTGTGGGCAGTTAGCTGGATCACGCTTACGTTGTTGTGAAGATTAACAAATCCATTGCCGGCATAGAATATGGCGCCTTCAGCGTTGTTGTGCAGATCTATTGCCGCATTATGGTGGGTGCACCCTGACGAGCTCGTTCCGTCGCACGAAGAGGTGGTCAAAAACATGAGATAACTGCCCGCTTCTCCGGAGCCTTGAAAAACCCCATTATTTCGCGCATGAATCCACCCATCGGTAATTATAACACCTGAATGGCTCTCGTAAGAGGCTGCAAGTTTAACGGAGGCCCCGTTGCCCAAATCAATATTCCCTTTGACATACACCGTTCCTTCCAGGATAACCTTCTGTCCATTGGTTAAGATCATGCTGCCCTCTATCACCCCGGGGCCGATGGTGGTCGTCGAGTCGCCGGGGGGGCTGAAGTTGCCGCTCGATATAATCCCGCCGTCTTCGGCGTACTCTTTCCACGCATCAATGATAGCATCTGATATGGGAAGAGGCTCTTCTTCTATCGGTTCGCTCTGCTGCGTTATGCTACCCCCCGCGCTGCAGTTGTTTGATACTATGTAAAAAATATCCGCGCCCACCGAGCAGTCATCAAGCGATGGGGCATGCGCCGAGCCGCCAATCTCGACATCGTCTATCTCATTATCGCTTGTGCTACCCCCCGCCACAAACGCATCTCCTGTTATCTGTGCTCCGCTGTCGCCCTCTATGGATCCGTTGGAATAGACGCTGCCTTCCACAACGCTGTTGTTGTCCATTTCCAAGCCGCCGCTTCCAATTTGAAGCCCATAGAAAAATGATTCCTCATCGGTGTTGGTATTGACAACAAGCACAACTTCAATGTTGCGAATACGGTTTGAGGCATTCCCGTCCACCGATATAGTCGTGATGCCAATATCCTCCGTCACGGTCGTGGTCGCCGTTGCACCCCCAACTGAAAGAGCATACGGACTTGCCGGCAGTTGTTTGCCCGTATCCAACCTTCTCAAAAGCGCGTCTTCCACACCCGCTTCCGCCGCAAAGTAGGCTTGCTCACTCAACCCCATAGTACGGCTTGCGGCCAAGCGGTTTATATACACCGCTGCGACCGATACCGTCAGGATAAGGCCGAGGATAAGCACCGCAAACGTGATGAGAAGGGCGCTGAGTCCCTCTTCCCCTCGCAAACGCGCGCGTAGATTATTCATAGCTTCGTACATGAGATGATGTTTGCAACGTAAAGGGCAGCTTGAATGCTTCGCTTTGCGTGTCGTATTCGACGGTAATGTTCGTTTGGATGCCAGCTCGCTGGCTGGTTCCAGGATGAATGAGCGTAAAAGAAATATCCGTTACCACAACTTCCGACGAAGTAACGCAGGAGGTTCCAATCGGATCGCGCTTGATGCACAGGCGTCCATCTTCGCTGATAAAAATATCGGCAAACCCGCTGGTGCCTTTTTCCAAGAAATCCGTGTTCGTCACGAGACTCACTTGCCCGTCCTCTCCAAACTGCGACGTGGGCAGATAAATATCCTCGGCGTTTCGGATTTCAAAATCAATGGCGTTAACTGCCTGCACGGCATTGGTAATGACCGCCTCGCGGGCCTTCCCTTGGGAGTTGGCCCGCAGCGTACTCACAAGAAACTGGCTCAAAAATACCAAGATAATGCCCAAAATGCCGATATACACAATAAGCTCGACCAGAGTAAAGCCCTGGTGAGCTGTTAGCTTTGAGCTGTTAGCTTTGAGCTTTATATTCCCTAAGCCAAAGACCGCTCCTCTCGCATGCCTGGTGCTTTTTCGAGACTTCAGTTGATGTACGCGGTTCATAGTTGAAAGCTTACAGCCACCGCTTCCAGCGGGGCCCCGCCAAAGGCGGTGGCTCGAAGCCCCGACGCTTGCAGTCGGGGTCCCGACCTCGCTGAGCGTCGGGACTATTTATACTCCTGCCAGTTCGTAAAGTAGGTGGTCAGTTCAATACTGCGGTTCACGCTGCCCGACGAAGTCCAGGAAACGTACGCCGTGACCTTTCGGGTATCCTCGTCCAGGGAACCGCTTTCTGCTATGTTGACACTCCCGTCGCGGTAAACCGGCTCCACTTCAATGTGCCGCGCATAGATGCCCACCGCCCCGGGACTTGTCGGCGACAAGGTCCACTCGCCCGCCTCCAACACCGGATAATAGGGCGTGCTCCCCGAAAGAGCGGCAAACGTGCCCCAATTTTCATCGCGCACGCTGCGGGTTGCCTCCAGCGCCTCGCGGGCCAACAGATATGCGCCGGCCTCCTGAGAGGCAATTGCCTGAGTACGTATCTCCAGCGTGACCAAACGAAAAAGTCCGGTAAATACTATGGTTACTATGGCAACTGCCACGATAACCTCCACCAGACCAAACCCTTGTGACGTAATACGTTGCTGCATGGTTATCGGTAAATCATACTATCCACGGACCCCGCCGTCGCCGTGCCGTCAGCCGCGTACGATACGACCGTCGTAGCATCGAGCCGAATGCTAAGCGCCACGTTGTGGAACCTCCGGTCGCGCACAATGGAGAACACTGTGTCAGCGCCATCAATGTAATGGCTATGTACGACCAATGGCAGTTCATCGGCTCCAACTGTTACCGTCTCCTCAAAATGAAACTCCGAGGAGTCCGCGTTCATGTAGCTGGCCACCGGATATGATGTTACGGACGCACCATTATCATAGTCCAGCGTAATATTCGTGACCCCTTGCAGGCTGTAGCCAAGGTTTATTTCAAGGTGGCGACTATCGGTGAGCAGAGGTGCGCCGCTTCCAATAAGCCGAAAGCTAAAATCATACTGGTCAGCCGGACCCAGCTGCTGGCCCGCGTCGGCACCATTGCCGTTGGCACCCACATAGCGCCACGCGTCTCCCCCACCGTAGGCGGGTGGTGCGGTGGCGGCATGCTCATATCCCCAATGCACCGTGCCCTCAGCCCCCGAAAAGGCCACATTGGATGTCGGCCACGAACGCAACCGCAGCGCATACTGCGTAGCGGCGTTGAGAGTTACGGGCAGCGGCAATTCAAATGATACCCAGGAAAGGTCCACCGGCAGGCTGCTACCGGCAACAACGGTACTGGTTGTACGCACCGTGCCGACAGTGCTTCCTTCACGCAGTTCAAAGAACAGGTCGCTCGGCGTGCCAACGCGTTTCAGCAAAAGGTCTACGCGCCCCACGATGATAGGCTCTGCACCTATCGTCACGGTTTGGGCGGGATCACCCGTTCCACTACCGGAAGGAAATGAGGCCAAGTCCGCATCGGTTGAACCCTCCGTGTAAGCAAGCTGCGACTCGCTGCATGCCAGCACGCCCCCGTCAACCGGCGCGGAAAAGACGGTCCCGTTGGCCAATACGCACACTGCGCGCGTTTGTGAACTGTCCTGACTGATAAGCTCAATAAATCCATGCTGATTGGTAATGCCCGTCACCCGGCTGAACATAATATCCGTACCGCCGCCGACAAGCTGTACATTGGAGAGCGACACCGCCCCTTCAAGGGACATCTCTTCGTTGTCGGGATCGTTACTATCAAAGGCTTCTCCCGCAAAAAGCGTGTACGTTCCATTGGATGCGTCAAAGTGCACGCCGTGCTGTTCAAAGTTCTCCGAAGCCACGGTACGGCTGTGCGCCAGCCGCAGCGCGCTTTGAATCTTTTGCGCCTCCGCGTCCACGCGCGTTGCCGGACGGGCGGCAACGTACACGCCCACCGCGATGCTTGCGAGTATCGCAATGATGCTCACCACCACGAGAAGCTCGATGAGCGAAAACCCTCGATAGGGATAGTGTCTAAATACTGCCGAGGAGTCCATAGATGGGCTGAAGAATTGATATAGCGAACAGTCCAACCACAGCACCAATAACGACCATCAACACCGGTTCTACCACGGCCGAGAGGTTTCGCGTCGCATCGTGTACCTCTTCTTCGTAAAAATCCGCCGTACGTTCAAATAACTCTGCGAGTTTTCCGGTTTCCTCCCCTACTTCTGCCATCTCAATAATAAGCGGCGTATAGAGGCGCGGATACTGTGCAAGAATTTCATGAAGCCCCTTACCCTTTTTTACGCCCTCCCGTGCTTCAACCAAGGATTTTTCATAATACACATTGGAAACGGTGTGTGAGGAAATTTGCAGGCCGTCAAGAATGGAAACGCCTCCTGAAATAAGCGAACTCAAAGTACGAGCAAAGAGTGCGTTATTGATTTTGGTCACCAACCCTTTAAAGAGCGGTGTACGCAACAGTATCCAGGCCATGGTCTTTCTGCCCGCGGCGGTTTTTAGCATCTGCCGCACGGTCAATCCCAGAACCGGCAAGGCAAGTATAACGAGCCACCAATAGACACTCATGAACCGCCCCAAAGCGAGCACCGCCTTGGTCGTGGCCGGCAGTTCAGCATCAAACCCGGCAAAAACCTCCTCGAGGGTCGGGATGACCGTTGCCAGCATCACAATACCGATAAGAACCATCACAACGACAATAACCGAAGGGTACATCATCGCGCCGCGGATGCGGCTTCGAAGTTCATGCTCCTTTTCCATCTGGTCGGAAAGAATATTGAGAGAGTCGTCTAGATTGCCTGCAGTTTCTCCCGCCTCGACCATGCTGACGTACAATAGGTCAAACACGTCGGGGTGCTTGCGCAGCGCTTCATGGAACCGCGTGCCACGCTCGATATCCTGAGTCACAAGCTGGACGACGCGCTTGAACCGCTTGCTCTTAACCTGCTTGGTCAGCACCGTAAGAGCCCGCGTAAGCTGGATGCCGCTTGAAAGCATGACGGAAAGATTACGCGAAAAAATCATCTTTTCCTCCAGCGGTACTGACGTAAGCACGCCAAACGAAACGTCAAATGTCCTCACCTTTTGGAAAAAATCTCCCGGCGAGCCGCCCTTTTCTCCCACGGCCTCGACCGACAGTACATAGAATCCTTCCGCGCGAAGCACTCGCGCTAAGTCAAGCTGGTTTTTTGCTTCCATCTCGCCCTTGCGCACTGCGCCGGCCTTCGTTTTGGCAACGTAGCGAAAAATCATGAGTTATGCGCTCGTTACGCGCAACACTTCCTCCAAAGTCGTAATGCCTTGGACCGCCTTCACCACACCATCTTCAAGCATGGTCACCATTCCCTCTTTGCGAGCTTGCTCGTGAATTTCTGTTGCCGTGACGCGCGATGAGATGAGCTGTTTGATCGTCTCCGTGACAGGAAGCACTTCGTGAATACCCACGCGCCCTCGATACCCGTCCGGGCAGCTGTCCGATCCCTTTGCTTTATAAAAGGGAATCACGTCCCACGTTGCCGCAGGGTCCACGAGCTTATACTTTTTGAGCAGTTCAAGAATAGCGTCGAGGTCCACCTCTGAGGCAAGCTCATCGTATTCCGCTTTCGTTAACACATGCTTCTCGCGGGTGTCAGAGCAGAGCGTACGCACGAGGCGTTGGGCAGTAATGAGATTGATGGTAGATGCTATGAGGAACGGCTCCTGCCCCATTTCGATAAGGCGCGGAAGCGTTCCGGCCGCACTGTTGGTGTGGAGTGTGGACAGCACCATGTGGCCCGTAAGGGCGGCATTAATGGCAAGGTGCGCCGTTTCAGAATCGCGAATCTCGCCAACCATCAGAATGTCCGGGTCTTGTCGTACCAACGCGCGCAGTCCGTTGGCAAAAGTAAACTCAATCTCGGGACGAACTTGCGTCTGGTTAATGCGTGGCATGCGGTACTCGATAGGATCTTCAATCGTGGAGATGTTCACCTCCGGCGTATTGAGGATATCAAGCGCAGTGTACAACGTAGTCGTTTTTCCAGACCCGGTCGGACCCGTCACCAAGAACATGCCCGTTGGCTTACGCAACGCGTGCTGAACATGCTCCAGCGCCTCGCCCCAAAAGCCCAACTCCTCCAGCGTAAACCCTTTGCTATTTTCGGGGAGCAACCGCATCACCACCTTTTCGCCGTCAAACACCGGTAGCACCGAGACGCGAAACGAAACCTTATAGGCATCGGATTGGATGGTAAAACGACCGTCTTGGGGCAGGCGGTGCTCGTCCAAGCGCAAGTTGCTTAATACCTTGATGCGCGCGACCATGCCGTCGCTAATCTCCTTGGGCAGAGTCATGGCATCGTGGAGAATACCGTCAATGCGGTAGCGCACGACCACATCGCGCTCCTCAGGTTCAATATGAATGTCACTCGCTCGCTGAGAAATAGCCCTCTTCAGAATAGCGTCTACGATGCGGATGGTGGGCAGCTCCTCTGCCGCCTTCTGCAAATCTTTGGCGTCTTCTTGCGCTCCATCCTCGACCGCTTCCAGCTGTCCCTCCCCCTGCATCCCCTTTTGAATAAGCCCCTGAAACTCGGCTTCAAGCGTAGCTTCGTACTGTTTGAGGGCAATAGTAATGCCTTCTTCCGTCGTAAGGCGCGGCATAATCTTAAGGCCCGCCTTCTTGCGAATAAAATCAATCGTCTGGATATCTTCGGGGTTCAGCATCGCCACCTCCAGTGCCTTACCCTGCCGATGGTAGGCGATGATTTTATGCTTACGCGCGATGGGTTCAGGAATTATTTTGAGCACCTCCGGATCAATGCGTACGTCGGATATATTGACAAACGGAATACCCAAAACGTAGGCGCGCAATTGTGCCATCTGGGCGGGTGTAACAAGTTTTTGCTGCGCAAGGACGCCCTCCAAGCTGACATGCTCTTTTTCGGCAAGCGCAAAGGCCTGCTCGAGCTTTTGGGCGTCAACAAGTTCTGCGTCTTGTATGAATGCTTTGAATTGCTTATTGTCAATGGCCATACTAATCCCACGTTTCTTTCTCTAACATTTGGCGAATTTTCTGCACGATATCGGATGGCGTATAGTGAGCTTTGACCAAATACGTGGTAGCACCCAACGCAAGCACGCGCTCCACATCATGGGCGCTTTCAAGATTGGTAAGTACCACAATGGGCGCTTTCGGTATCCGCCCCTCTTTTTTCAATGCCTCCATAATCTGAAAACCATTACGCCTGGGTAAGATTAGGTCGAGTAAGATTAGGTCGTACTCATTGGCAAGGATTAGCTCGAGACCCTTTTCACCGTCCGCGGCGAGTGCTACTTCAAAACCCGCTTCGTGAAGCGCTTCGGCAAGGGTTTCTTGCAGTACGGGTTCGTCTTCAATGAATAAAACTTTTTTCATGAGCTAGGTAATAGCGGGCAGTTCAAACCAAAATATGCTCCCCTTGCCCTCCTGTGACGTAAATCCAATACGCCCCTTCAAGCCGAGGATGACCGCCCGGGCAATGAACAACCCGAGCCCGGTGCCCTCGGTCTGATGCCGCACGGCATTTTGCGAACGAAAAAATTTTTTAAAAATGAGTTCCTGATCGCCCGCGGGGATGCCTACGCCCCGATCTTCCACCTCAAAGCGCACGGTTGAATCTATGGCAAAAAGCCGCACAATAACTTCTCCCGAACCTTTCGTGTAGCGAACGGCGTTGTCAAGAAAGTTCACCACCACCATCTCCAGGTAGGTTTCGTCCCCCCGCACGGGCAGCCTGCGCTTATCCATCTCTAAACGTATGGTAATATTTCGTTGCTGGGCCGTCGTTTCAAACTCCTTCACGACCTCTTCCACGATGTGGTGCACATCGACAGTATCCTTACGCAGCACGAGGCGCCCTTCATCGGCCCGAGAAACATTCAGTAGGTCGTTGACGAGCTTCAGCATCTGCTCGTTATTGGCTTGAATGACATGCAGGTAGCGCTGCTGCCGCGCGTCCAACTGCCCCAACTTGCTATTGAGCAGCAGGTCAAGCGACCACTTGATTGAAGAGAGGGGCGATCGCAGTTGATGAGAAGTAATACTCACAAACTCGGTCTTCATCTTATTGGTCTGCGCCATTTTCTCAAATGTTCGGACAATAAGTGTCCCGGGTATGAATATGAGAAGAGTGACCAGGATGACGAGGGGCGGTATGAGGTAGGGATCAGAGTACCGAGTACCCGCAATGTAGGTAGCAACAATCGCAACGATCGTAATGAAACCGATGAGTAAAAAAAGGAAGCTGGGACAGGCCCAAATGCTCACGCCGTACTGGCGGCAATCTTTCCAGAAAAAAATCTGTCGCACAAAGCGGTTCATGCCTTTAGTATACCAAAAAGACTTACTGCCCCTTGTACACACGTGCTTTGCGAACGGCAAGACCGCTGGTATAATAGCCCTACCATCATGCATCCAGCAAAACGACGAAAGCTTCTCGACAAACAGTACTACACCGTAGGCGAGGCGGCGTATTTGCTGGGTGTCACGCCGCTGACCCTGCGAAACTGGGACAAGCGCGACAAACTGAGGGCGTCGCGCAATCCCATCAACAACTACCGCCTCTACCGCGCAGCTGATATCGAGCGCTTTCTTCGCGGGTTAGAGCGCCCCGGCAACACCCTCGACATCGTTTGAAAAGTATTCTATAGTTGAATGTCTCTTCACCAATGTACGCGCCGCGGGGTGTAGTATACCGGCAGTACACCTGCTTTGGGAGCAGGTAGACCGAGTTCGATTCTCGGCACCCCGACCCTTCGACAAGCTCAGGGTCTACGACCTTGAACGCAGACGAAGGGCCCTGAGTTTATCGAAGGGCTCTACCTTTAAGGTTATGCACGAGGTATACATTCTCCGTGGGCCTAAGAATCACCTCTATGTTGGGGTGAGCACAAATGTCTCCTCGCGAATTAGGCGACACAAAACTGGCGATGGCGCAGAATTCACGCATCGAACGCAAAGTTTTAAATTAGTATACCGGGAACCCTTTATAACATTACGCGAAGCTCGAAAAAGAGAGCGCCAAATCAAAGGGTGGCGCAGAGAAAAGAAAGAGAACTTAATTAAATACGGAAAACCAATCATTTAACTACGCGGGTATCGTATAATGGCTATTACATCAGGTTTCCAACCTGATGATGGGGGTTCGATTCCCCCTACCCGCTCCAACATATGAAAGAATTGATTCTTGCTTCCGGATCACCACGACGAAAAGAGCTGCTCGAACAAGCCGGCTTTTCATTCCAAGTAGAACCCAGTGATTTTGAGGAGGACATGACCCTCGAAATACCTCCTGCTGAGCTCGCGCAGGAGCTTTCTCGCGGTAAAGCCGAGGCCGTTGCTCGTAATAATGCGGATGCTGTCGTGCTTGGCGCAGACACCTTTATTGTCTTTGAAGGAACCCTTTTGGGAAAGCCGCATACGGAAGAGGAGGCCGTGCGCACACTACAGCGGCTCAACGGCACATCGCATACCGTTATTACGGGTTTCACCGTAATTGAGGCGGCTCGAGACAAACGCGTATCGCGGGCAGTTGAAACGACGGTCTACTTTTGTAACCTGTCTGAAGAAGAAATAGGTACGTACGTGCAGACGCATGAGCCCCTTGATAAAGCCGGCGCCTACGCCATACAGGGCCGCGGCGCAATATTTGTAGAAAAGATAGAAGGAGATTTCTATAACGTAGTTGGCCTCCCCCTCTGCGAGGTAGCACGCGTTCTCAAAGACTTCGGCATCACTCCCGCCTAATAAACGGCTAACACTGCAGTGTTAGCCGTTTATTAGGGCTTATCCCCGTCCCCCAAACAAAAAACGCGCTGAGCGCGTTTTTTGTTTGCATCGACCGAACATTTATCGAACGGCGTCCTTCAATCCTTTGCCGGCTTTAAACTTCGGCAGATTCATCGCGGGAATGCTCATAGCCTCTCCCGTTTTGGGGTTGCGGCCCTGGCGTGCAGCTCGCTTAGAAATTTGGAATGTGCCAAACCCCGTCAGTGCGATCTGGTCGCCTGAGCTCAATGCTTTTGTCACTTCTTCCTTGAATGCATCCAACACATCGCCCGCCTGTTTTTTCGTAACGTTTGCGCGGCTTGCCATGGCGTCAAGTAATTGGTCTCTGTTCATATCAATGAGAATAGTTACGTTATAGCTGTTCGAAAACGACCTTTAATTACCTATAGGTATAATTGTACCCATAAGAGCGTATAAAATTCAACACCACAAAGGGTTTTGAGCACTGCTAGCCGATATCGACAATTTTGCGAATCGGCTCAATGCTCTCGGCAAGTCCGGTCTCTCCCACGCGCACAACGACTGCGCCGACCTCTACTTCCGGGTATTCGCTGACCTCTTTTTTGGGGGGCGTGAGCGTGTTCTCAAGAAACTGTTCAATAATGCCCTCCACCTCAAGCCCTATGCTGGAGTTGAGCGGACCTACCATGCCAACGTCTGTCAGATAGGCCGTTCCTTTGGGCAAAATTTGTTCATCGCGGGTCGGAACATGCGTGTGGGTGCCGACGAACATTGAAATACGCCCGTCGAGGTAGAAGCCCATCGCCCGTTTTTCAGACGTAGCTTCGGCGTGCAGATCAACAAGAATCGCATTGACATACTCTCGCTCATCGTCGTTCTTGTCCAGAGTGTAACGCTCCAGTACGGCGTCTATAGCTGAAAACGGCTCCGTAAGCTCTTCCGTTCCCTTCATGAAGACCCGCCCGAGGGCGTTGATGACCACCATGCGCTGCGCGCCGTTAGCCACCACGCGCGCTCCTGTTCCCGGAACATCCCGAGCATAATTGAGCGGCCGCACCAGCGGCATGCTACCGCTGGTGAATAGCTCGGTAGCCTCCGCCTTATCCCAAATGTGATTGCCACCGGTATAAGCGTGGAACGCGCCCATGCGCTCAAGTTCCTCCATGGTGGCACGCGTAATGCCGCGGCCATGGGCAAGATTTTCTACGTTGGCAACGATAAAATCAGGATGGTATTGCTCGCGGAGCTCGGGCAGAATCTTACCGACCGCCTCCCTGCCGGGGCGGCCGAAGATATCTCCGAAAAAAAGGATGGTAAGGGGCATGCCGTGTGCTAGCGCGCGTACTCGGTAACGCGGGTTTCGCGAATGAGCGTTACTTTTATCTCGCCGGGGTACTTGAGTTCTTCCTGAATTTTGTTGGCAATATCCCGTGCCAGCAGGAGTGCTGCAGCGTCGTTGACCTGATCGGGAGTCACAAATACCCGCACCTCGCGGCCGGCCTGAATGGCATAGGCCCTCTCAACGCCGACAAAGTTTGTCGCGACCTGCTCAAGCTCCGCCAGACGATGCAAGTAGTTTTCGACGGTGTCGCGACGAGCCCCGGGCCGAGCCGCAGAGATAGCGTCGGCCGCCTGCACGATGCGCGCCTCAATGGTTTCATACGGGTACTCCTCGTGGTGGGACTTCATCGCGTCGATGACGCTTTGGGCAATGCCATACTTGGCGAGGAGCTTCATGCCAATTTCAACGTGGCTTCCCTCTACCTCGTGGTCAACGGCCTTACCGATGTCGTGAAAAAGGCCCCCCTTCTTGGCAATTGCGATGTCAGCACCAAGCTCTCCGGCAATGGCGCCGGCAATATGGGCGACCTCCAGGGAGTGCATGAGGACATTTTGCCCATAGCTGGTGCGAAACCGCAAACGCCCCAGAAGCCACACGAGCTTGGGGTCTACGCCCACAATGCCGGCGTCGTAGAGCGCGGCATCACCGGCTTCTTTGATTTTTTCGTTAATTTCCTCTTTCGCTTTCAGCACCGCCTCCTCAATACGCGCCGGCTGAATGCGGCCGTCGCTGATGAGTTTTTCGATGGTCACGCGCGCAATGTGGCGACGCACGGCGTCAAACGAAGAAAGGACGATTGCCTCGGGGGTATCGTCAATGATAATATCGACACCCGTCAGGCGCTCAAGTGTTTTGATATTACGGCCCTCCTTCCCAATGATGCGGCCTTTAATCTCATCGCTGGGAAGAGAGACCGTCGTGGTGGTCGCCTCCTGGGTCTGAGACGATGCATAGCGCTGCATGGCCGTGACCATCATCATGCGGGCCTTTTCCTCAAGACCCTCCTTGCCAAACTGTTCCAATTTTACCAGCCGGTCGTGAAATTCCTGCTGATACTCCTCTTCGATTTGCTTGAGAAGCTCTTCTTTCGCCTGCTTGACGTTCGTGCCGGCAATACGTTCAAGCTCGGCAATGTGCCTCTTCTTTAATTCTTCGAGTTCCGCGCGTACTTCTTCCACGCGCTTTTGGTTGCTTTCAACTTCGTGAACCTGTTTCTGCAGTTGAGCATCTTTCTGGTCCAGTGTCTCTTCTTTGCGCAACAAGTGAGTTTCGCGCTGCATAAAGAGTTCCTGGCGTTCTTTTTCTGCTTGCTTCGCTGAATCTAGAACTTCAGCTGCTTCTTTCTCTGCTTTTTCAAGGATCTTTTGCGCCTTTTCTTTTGCATCCTGCGTTGCTTTACTGATGCGGGCTTCAATCGTATCCTCTTGCCGCTTCGCAATAGATTGGCGAACGAGATACCCCAGAACGATACCCACTACCGCAGCGATACCGAAACCAAGTACGGTTAGTACGGACATACGAGTGGATATGGTTAATATGTATGAACATCAACGAGCTGTCGATCGCCCGCAGCCCCATGTACATCCAAACCAGCTATGGGGCATTACAACCGTACCAATAACGAGCGGTCGTGTAAACCCCGCACCTGTTTGCTTCGCCCGTCCGCCAACGGCTAGAGCCGACAAGGCGATTGCCGGGTGGGCATAGTGCGGGGCGAGCCCCACTCTATGCCCACTAATGCGAACAGACTTCGTCATAGACACGGTACGTTCTGTGCTAAAATGCCCTATATGAACGATCCTTCTCCCGCACGCGCGCGTACCATGCTCGTGGTGTTGGATGGCTGGGGTGTCGCCCCGCCCTCCAAAGGGAATGCCCTTGCCCAAGCACGCACCCCGACCATAGACGCGCTCGAGCGAACCTATTTTGCCACGCCCTTGCAGGCTTCGGGCATCGCGGCCGGATTGCCTTGGGGTGAAGTCGGCAACAGCGAAGTTGGCCACATGAATATGGGTGCGGGCCGCATTGTCTACCAATACTTGCCGAGGATAACCAACGAGGTTCGGGATGGTTCATTCTTTAAAAATGAAGCATTCCTGAAAGCCGTTGCGCATGTACAGCGCAACAATTCGCGCTTGCATATCATGGGGTTGCTCACCACGGGAACGGTACATGCTTCCATCGACCACCTCTCCGGCCTGCTTGACCTGGCAACACGCAATAACCTGCGGGAAGTTATCGTCCACCCATTTACCGACGGCAAGGACTCCGACCCAAAGGCCGCCGGGCATCTCATGCCCGAGTTGACGAAGAAACTTCAGCCCTTCACGTATAAAAGGCCGGGAAGTATCCTTGGCCGCCTTTATGCGATGGACCGCAATAATGACTGGGGGTTGACACAACGAGCCTACCGTACCCTCACCCAAGGCACTGAACGCCCTACGGAGGACCCCGTAAAATATCTTGAGGAAAACTACCGCAATGGCATCGCCGATTATGACATCGAGCCGGTTTCGGTTGTGCAAAATGGCACGCCGATCCCCCGCATCGCAGATAACGATGCGGTCATCTTTTTTAACTTCCGAGAAGACAGCGCGCGCCAACTCACCAAAGCATTCGTACTGCCCGATGAAGAGTTCACAGGATTTGCACGCACGAAATTGAACAACCTCTTGTTTGTCGGCATGACGGAGTACGAAGCCGGCCTTCCCATTGTTGTTGCCTATCCGCCGCCCCATATTACCCAATCCCTGGCTGAAGTGCTCTCGGCCAATGCGAAGCGGCAGTTGCACGTCGCCGAAACAGAAAAATACGCGCACGTAACCTATTTTTTCAATGGCGAGCAGGAACAACCCTTCCCCGGAGAAGACCGCATTCTCGTACCCTCGCGAGGGGCTCCCCATTTTGAAAACAACCCTGAAATGCAGGCGTATGAAATTACGCGCAATGTCCTCGAGCGCACCGACGAATACGATTTCTATCTTATTAATTTCGCCAACGCGGACATGCTTGGCCATATGGGCAACGTACCCGTACTTCTGGAGGGCATTGAAGCAGTTGATGCCTGCATCGCCTCTCTCAAAAGCGCATGCATTCAGCGCGGTATCTCGCTGCTCATAACCGCCGACCACGGCAATGCCGAAGATATGCTCGAGGTGCACACGGGTGCCGTGCGCACCCGCCACTCGGGCAACCCCGTTCCGTTTTACCTGGTTGATGAACGCTACCGCGCCAATAACTTAACACCCTTGTATGACCAGGAGCCAAGCGGCATACTCGCCGACATTGCCCCAACTATTCTACAACTCATGGGGCTGCCGCAACCGCCCGAAATGACCGGCTCGCCCCTCATCTAACCAAAAGCGCCTGGCAGACAGGCCAGGCGCTTTTGGTTAGATGAGAGTTATTTTTTCTTCGCTTGGATTATCGTATCTATCAGGCCATACTTTTTAGCCTCGTCGGATGTGAGATAAAAATCGCGGTCGGTGTCGCGCTCGATAACATTCAGTTTTTGTCCGGTGTGGTGGGCGAGAATTTTGTTCAGGCGTTCCTTGATATTGAGAATATGGCGCGCGGAAATCTCTATTTCACTTGCCTGGCCTTCAGCTCCCCCCATGACCTGATGGAGCATCATCTCGGCGTTGGGCAAAGCACTTCGCTTGCCCTTCGCCCCGCCGCTCAGCAAGACCGCGGCCATTGAAGCGGCCATGCCCACGCAAATGGTGGCCACATCGCTCTTGATGTAGTGCATGGTGTCGTAAATGGCCATGCCCGCTGTCACCGATCCGCCCGGAGAGTTAATATAAAACTGGATATCCTTACCCGCTTCCTTGCTTTCCAAGAATAATAGCTGGGCAATAATGGTATTGGCGACCTCGTCGGTCACGGGAGAGCCCAAAAACACGATACGCTCCTCTAAAAGGCGCGAGTAAATATCGTAGGCGCGTTCGCCAAACTGAGACTTTTCAATAACGGTTGGGATGAGGTACATAGTAGGAGGTGTTAGGTGTTAGGTGTTAGGTGTTAGGTGTTAGGTTTTAGGTGTTAGGTGTTAGGTGTTACAGTCTCAATGAACGCTCCTTATTATACGCGAGGTTCTCGGACTGCGCTACTCTCCCCCTTCAAGCACCTCAAATACCTTTTCGTTGCGCATAATGTTGCGGATATAGGAACGCAGCATTGCGGGGTTAATCTGTTTGCGTGCCTCTTCAATGCTGCCAAACTGCATGAGATATTTATTGGCTTCGCGCTCAAGGTCTTCTTCGGGAACGTCGATTCCCTCCTTGTCGGCAATGGCCCGCAAAATAAGGGCTGTGGCGACGCGCTCTTCGGCGCGCTCCTTCCACCCTTCGCGCATTTGAGCAGCATCCTTGCCAATCTTCTCCAGATATTCATCCAGCTTCAGTCCTATACCAGCCACTTGCTCGGCAAATTCATCCTGCATGCGATCCAACTCGTTTTCGATAAGAAGGTCAGATATCTCAAGGTTGAGCTTCTTGCGAATCGCCTCAAGGACGGCCAGGCGGCGTTTTTGTTTTGCCTGATCCTCTTTCTCTTTCTGGATACCATCGCGAATGTTGCCTTTGAGGTCTTCCATGGTCTCAAAATCCCCCAGGCTTTGGGCAAATGCGTCATCCAGGGCGGGGAGCTCGGGCTCCTTGCCCTCTCCCGCCTGCGCCGTTTCGTCGGCGGGCAGGTCGGACTTTTGGACGCGTGACTTTTGCAACCAGGCAAGCGCATCATCCACTTCTTTGTCTTCTACCACAACTTCTTCCTTGTGGCTGCCGTGTACCTCGCGCGCCAGAGCCAGGTAGTCGGGTAGCTCCAACTGAGGGCTGACCGGCACCAGCACTTTAAATTCCAGGTTGTTATCAGGAACCAACTTTGTGATATCGACGCGCGGACGGCTAATGGGTTCCAGATTGTGTTCTTCCACGACTTTGATGTAGCTTTCTTCCACAGCCTCGGCGACGGCTTCGCGCCAAACGGATTCCACGCCCAAGGACTGCTCAACTACTTTGCGCGGTACATGGCCTTCTCGAAACCCTTTTACTTTCATAGTGCCGGAGAGGCGCTGTGCCGCGCTGTCCAAAAAGGGCTCCATCTCCTGAGGAGTTAATGAAAAGAGCAGTTCTTTTTGATTTTTTTCTTGGTCGGTAATGGTGACGCTCATTGTTCCAAAGAGGTTATTTTTCTTCTTCAGGCTCTTGAGGGACATTTTCTTCATTGACGATCTCTACGCCCGGATCTTCGGCGAACTCTCCAACGGCCTCCTCGCTTGCCGTGGTCGCGCGCTCATCTTCTGTTGCCGGATCTTCCTTGGCTGCCTCTTCCGAGAGACCTTCGGCCATACTGACAGCCGCCTCATCGGCCTCGCCCTCGCCAGGCTCAACTCCTTCCGCGTTTTCTGCCGCTATTTCTTCTGAGGTTTGTTCCACTTCACCGGTCTCCTTGCTAACAATATCAATTTTCCACCCTGTAAGCTTGGCAGCCAAGCGTACGTTCTGCCCTTCTTTACCGATGGCCAACGAGAGCTGGTCTTCAGCAACGGTGACGCGAGCGCGGCCTTCTTCTACCTCGGCTTCCAATACCCGCGCGGGGCTCAACGCATTGGCAATGAACTCTTCTGAGTCGTCGCTCCACAAAATAATATCAATTTTTTCGCCGCCCAGCTCTTGGATAACGGCCGCGACACGCGTACCGCGTTGGCCAACGCAAGAGCCGATGGGGTCTACGCCGTCTTCATGGGAAGTTACTGCTATCTTGCTGCGCGCTCCGGCCTCACGAGCCAACGCCTTAATCTCCACCGCGCCAGAACCGATTTCCGGTACCTCCAATTCAAATAGACGCGAGAGCATCTTGGGGTGGGAGCGGGACACGTAGATCTGCGGGCCCTTGGGTCCATGCTCCACGGCTACCAAGTAAAGCCGCATGTGCACGCCCGGACGGTAGCGCTCGATGGGGATACGGTCTTTGGCGAGCATAACGCCCGTGGTCTTGCCCAGGTCAAAGAAAATGTAAGCGCCCTCAATGCGCTGTACCGTACCCGATATAATCTGGTCAACCTTGTCTTCGTACTCCTCGTAAATGGCTTCCCGCTCGGCCTCTCTGACCCGCTGAATGATAACCTGCTTGGCGGTCTGGGCGGCAATGCGGCCAAAATCGTCGTGGAACTCCAAATCGAACGTGAGCACCTCGCCCGGCTCAATGCCTTTTTTTATAGCCCGCGCCTCGTCCACCATAATGTGGCGCTCTTCATTGAAACGAACTTTTTTGGGTTCGTCCTCTTCCGGCTCTTCTTCGCGCTCATCCTGCTCCTCAATGCCTGCTTCGCGTTCGGCAGCTATCTCCTCCTCGCTTTTAATCATGGTCTCGTCCACCACGAGCTTTTCTTGCCAAATCTTAAACGAACCGGACTGTGAATCCAGCTTGGTACGCACTATTTGGCCGCGCTCTCCATAGTCTTTTTTGTAGGCGGCCGCAAGAGCCATTTCGATGGTCTCGATTATCTTCTCCTTCGGTATGCCCTTTTCTTCTTCAATTTGGGCTATTGCGGACATGAAGTTCTTCAGGTCAATCATGTGGGTAGTGTTATTAATTCGGGTGCAATGGTCTGGTTATAAAAACGCATCCGGTTCAGAACGGATGCATCAACTCTCATTGCTATCGTAGCTATATCGTAGCAGGTTCTTTTGGGACTGTCAAGGAAGTTAAGCGTAACGGTGCTCGGCTGTGCGCAAACTTATTCATGCTCACCGCTCAGTGCGTTCTTGTAGTAGCGCACGCGCGCCATACGGGTGGCCTGCGTCGTGGTAACCGTTGCCAAGTCCACACGGTATGGCGTCTCTTCGGGATACTTGTTTTCAAGCAGATAACTATGACAGGCGCGCACGACACGCCGGGCCTTGCCCGCGTCAAAGTGGTCTTCAGGCCGCAACCCTTCGCGCGCTTCTGACTGCGCTTTCACTTCAATGCACACGATCTCATCGCCGTCTTTGGCGACAATATCCAGCTCCCCCCACGGCTTGCTCACGTTACGGTCGAGCACCTTAAACGTGCGCCCGCGCAGATATTCGCAAACAAGCTCTTCGGCGAACTGTCCGAGGGTTTGGCGGTCAGATTTCATAAGACGTACGTTCTCCGAGCATTACGCAGGCCCTAAAAACAGACCCGCGCGCCCGAAAACCCTTCGTGCCCTTTGGCGATATGGCACATGGAGAGCACCATCGCCGTGGTGTTATCAGGCAAAAGAATCGGGCTGTGCGCCAACACACCGACCTTATCCCCCGCTTCGCTCAGTACCGCTTCACGATTATCCCGCCCTCAGCAACCGAGCACCCCAACCACGCTGTAGACGCCGAGAAGCACAAGAAAGATGGTCTGTGTGAGGAACGGACGTGAGTTCCACCTGGAGGAGGTTACCCCTCGGTCGCAATTATGAGCCCATTCACATTCTGTGAATCGTCACACAGGTACGAGTAGAGACCCGGACCTTCCGGCAGGTCAAAGGAGATGCTTTGCTCAGAGGCAGCGCCCACCTCGTACGAGATCTCCCCTATATGAATAGCATGGGAAGCGCTATCCGCATTCCTTACCGTGACACTCGATCCAACAGGCATCTTCAGCACGGCAGGTTCGTTGAGCACGAATGCACCACCAACCAAACCGTCGCACCCGTACACATAGGGGCCGGCACCGAACTCAAAATCCAGCAGCGGCAACCATCCTGGCCCACAAGCTGCTCATGGAGCTGCCCACTGAGCTGATCGGCGGCACCTCATCGATTTCGGGGAATGCGAAACCGATAGCCACATTCTGAGTAAGGGTGCAGGAAAGCCCGTCGGAGTCAGTCGCTTCTAATGTCACTGAGTGTGATCCGGCAGATACGAAGGTCGTGGCAGGGTTTTGATTGCTCGACGCGGCCGGGCTGGCATTAGCGAACGTCCAATTCCAGCTCGTAATAGCCGCTCCCCCATTGGCCGTCGATTTGTCCGAGAACTGTACTTCGCTCCCAGACACTGGCTGCGATGGAGACCATGAGAACCCGGTATTAGGAAGGGCGTGTTGGGGAGTGGCAAAGCTCGATCCGCTCACATACGAAGACCACAGGCCTCCCGAATCGCGCACCCGAATGCGCCAGTAGTAGGTCGTGTTGAAGTTAATCTGGCTGCCAACCGTCACGTAGCGCTCTTTAGCCGACGAGGTCACACTGCCAGTGTCGTAGTTGATGGATGGAAAACCAGAGTTGTTGTCTATCTGAAGCTGATAGCCGGTCTGCGTTGTCCCATCTTGGACATCGCTGAAGCTCCACATAAAGTGCACCCGCGTTGTGCACGGCACGACCCTGGATACATCGATCGAGCGATTAGGGTTCACTACTTCGGGTGGAGTCTCCCCTCCGCCATCATCTGGAGGAGGTGGTGGAGGAGGCGAAGCGATGGTAAAGGCGGTATTTCGGCAGTTATTGCCTTCATTGCTTTCGGCCACCTCATTAACAATATCGGCGCAGACCGTCAGCGTATGATTGCCGGCGCTTGGGGTAAAACCGCTCACGCTATCCTCTTCCGAGGCACCTGAAACAAGCGCTGATGTGCGTTGCCGGCCAATTTCTGCACCATCCAGAAGAAAAGCAACCCATGAACCTCCCGCATTGGCGCTGCCGGCGTTGTTAACCGTCCCCCGGAATGTCAGAGGGGATCCTGCCACGAGAGATCCGTCAATGGCGCTGCTCGATACCAC
>JBBDZE010000019.1:0-3718 GCA_040900345.1 Candidatus Spechtbacterales bacterium | reverse complement strand
TCGTCGTCCCGATGCCGACGTTGCCCTCTACCAATATGCCGTTCGTGGTCGTGCTGGTGAAATAATTGGAGCCGAAGGTGGCACCGCCGAGGACCGAGAGCTGCGAGGCACCTGCGCCTCCTCCTCCTACGGCCATGTAGCCGGTAGTGCTATCAACCGCGAGCATGTGACCGTAGCCCGTCGCGGGCGTGTAATCGAGCCGCACGCTCCGCATGACCGGCGACTGAGTGTAGTCGCTGGTCGCATTCATGGTGATTTTGTAGTAGAAGCTCGCACCGGACCAACTGAGCGCGGAAAGCGAGACGCTTGCTCCGCTCAACGTCGAAAGGGTGTCCGAACCGCCCAGCACTCCCGCCGAGGAATACCAACTCGTGCCATTCTGGCTGAATTGTATCGTGACGCTCGAATCGCCAGGCAATGAGGATAGATTATAGTAGAAACTCGTGATGGCCACGGCTGATCTGCCAGCGAGAAGATTCGTAGATGTCGCCGTGCCGCTTGAGAAGAAATACGCGCTCTGGGCGGATGCTAGGGATGAAGTCGCTATTCCGATTCCGGCGAAAATAATAAGCGCCATTAATGCCTTAGCAGACGCCTTGCTTAGATCACTTGAGAAAGCGACATCTCTAAGTATTTGGCCGCAAATTCGCGCAACGACCTTGCTGCGGAGCTTGAATGTATCGTAATGACTCAACATACCAAGATACGAATTGATGCTCGCGAAAAAGCTCGTGATACCCTCCTGACCCAAACCACCGCTCTCTTTTGCCAAGATATTCCACTCCGTGAGCTTAGCGTAGAGATTACGCTTCGTTCTCCTTCCTATATAGGTGCGCCAGGGCTTCAGGAATGTACCCAGGAAACTCACGCCTTTCCGGGCCTCCTGCAGATACAGTTTCTTCGGGTGCAGCTTTAGCCCGAGGCTGTCTCGCAGGTAACCGCCAATCTTCGGCACAAGAGCTTTCATGGCCTCTTTATCGGAGTGAATAAAGACCATATCATCCACATACCGGCCGTAGCGCCGCACGCCGAGTTCCTCGCGAACGAAGTGGTCGAAATCATCGAGATATATATTGCTGAAGAGCTGGCTGGTGAGATTCCCGACAGGAAATCCTTTGCCGGAAGCCGCAAAAAACAGACTCTTCGACTTTGGCAGGCCGCGCCAGTCTTCGCGCGTGCCTCTCATGACGAAATTCGTGGTCGGATTATTGAAGGCCACGAGCCGGAGCAGGTAAAACGCAGTATCGAGGTCGAACGGAGGATTCTTGAGCGCACGCAGTTTTCTCTCGATTTTTGTATGCAAAATCGCCCTGTCTATGGACATGAAATAGCCCTCGATGTCGAGCTTCAGCACCCAACATTCCTTTATATGGTTCTCTGAGCAGGAGCGAATGAAGCTACCGAGCTCTCTCACGCCGGCGCTCGTCCCTTTGCCCTTCCGGCAGCTGTAACTGTCTTTGATAAAGTGCGGCTCGAAGACGGGATTCAGCCAGTTGAAAAGGAGATGGTGCACGATGCGGTCGCGGAAGTCCGCGGCGAATATTTCGCGCTTGACCGGCTTATCCACGATGAAGCAGACGCTACGGCCGATTTTGTATTCGCGGCGCAGGATGTCTTCGTAGAGTGCGAACAGATTTTCTTCGTACCGCTCCTCGAAAGCCAGGGCGTTGGCGGTTGGGCGCTTTTCCTCGCACTTCCCGCCTGCGGGCGGGTGCTCGGGCGCCATGCTATTTGGGGGGAGGAAGGAATCCTCCCCCCAGCTTCGGTCTCCTCCTCGCAGTGGTCGGTTTGAGTTTTCGGTGCCGTACTGTGTTAGTGGTTCGTCGAGCGTCTGTCGTTCGCTTTAACGTGCCTTCGGAGTCCGCCCTCGCACAACCCCCTTCCTCGTTTTCAAGAGTACGTTTTTCTCAAGATTCTTGATTCTGTTTTTCAATAGTTCGTCGGCCCTCATCCAAGGGCGTGGACGCCCTAGCGGAAATGTCCGAAGGCGCGAAGCCTCTGCGCTTGCCCCAGAGCCCGCGCGAGTACGCGCGGGCTCTCCCACCCATGCGCGCGCAAAACCCGCCCGCGAAGGACAAGAGGGATCGCGGGCGGACTCCCTAATCCGTCGGGGTCGAACTTGCGGTTTCTGTTTGTTCCGAACCCGCATCGTTCGTGACCGTTGAAGTCGCTTCTGTAGGGGTTGAAGTTTCCGCATCGCTTCCTTCTGACGAAATAATATCTTCAGTTGTCGTGGCGGTGTCCGTTTCTTGTATTACATTCTCCGTTGACGTCGCAGTGCTCGCATCCGACGTAGAGGTCGCCTTTTCTGTTTTCTCATCGCTTGTCTGTCCTGTCTCCTCCGATGGCTCCGCCTGCGCGCTTTTTGTCGGCGCGGTTTGTTCCGCCACAGGAGGAGCAGCGGGTTCCAGCACCTGTTCAGGTATCGGCTTCTCAACGACCGGCACGGGGATTTGGTCGAGCGCGAGGCCGACGAGCGCGGCGAAGGCGCTGGCGGGTTTTGCGGCGCGGTCTGCGGCGAGCTTTTGTTCCGCCTCCTTGGCGCGGGTGAGATACCCATGTTCGCCATTCTCGATGTCGCGCAGTTTGCGGACGACATATCCTTGCAGGCCGTCTTCGGGGAGCGCGTCTTTGGCGACGGAAAACTCGCCTGTCTTCACATATGCGCTCCACGCGCTCCCCTCGGGTGCGAGCGTCTCTATAGAGTACGAAACGGTGTATTCAGTATCCGTTTCCACCACGTTTGTTACGGTCGGGCGGAAGTCAAAAACGTCGAGATCGGCGGAAAGAAGTGCCGAGACATCCACTTCCTTGGGCGCAAAGACGGCCGGCACGTCAATGACGCCCGCCACGGTCGCGGCAAACGTAATCCCCGCGCCCATGGTGAGTACGATAGCGGCAAGCGGAATGGCGTTGTGATACGAAAGGAACGATAGAATGTTTTTCATAATGTGTGTCGTGGTTACCATAAGTGTTCTAATAATTGAGGCTCAGAGAAACGCCGGGCCAGCGAGCGCAAAAGTCCGTGAGAGTCCGCCTCGCGTGCGTAGACCAGCCACGAGCGGATAGAATCCTCTGAAGCGCCCCCCCCCCGCAGCTTCTCGCGCTTCATACGCGCCGCAAAACGCATAACAGTGCTTTTGCGCAAAAGCCGGTGGTGCGGATATATGCGGTAGCCGAGAAAATCAATCCCCGAGGCAGTAGGCATAATCTGCACCTTGCGCGGATGCAACACAAGGCCCAAGCGCTCGCGCATAAACTCGGCGGCGGCACCTTTCACTTCATGCAATTCTTTTTTATCGTTGGAGAGTATAGCCACGTCGTCCATGTAGCGGACGTAGCGCGGCAGGCGTAGGGTGTGCTTGGCGTATTGGTCAAACTCGTTCAGATAGACATTCGCAAACAGCTGGCTGGTGAGATTGCCTATTGGGATACCGCGTCTGGGTGAGTTTTCGGTGCTTGCGATTATGCACTGGCATAGCTCCAGCATCCGTGTGTCGCTGATTTTGCGCTTGAGCAGGGAAAAAAGAATTTCGTGATCAATGCTCGCAAAATATTTTGAGATATCGAGCGACAGTACATACCGCGACACGCGGGAAAATTGCTCAAATCGCGCGAGCGCCGCCTGCGTCCCCTTGCCGACGCGGCATGCATAGGTGTCATAAATAAATCCCTTATCAAATATCGGCTCTAGCGCGGCGACGACCGCATGATGCAC
>JBBDZE010000018.1:0-4423 GCA_040900345.1 Candidatus Spechtbacterales bacterium | reverse complement strand
CTTCAATTTTTCTGCAAGATGTAAGGCGTGAAAAGCGCTCTTCGTGTTTAAAGTCTTCCTATGAGACCCTAAGTTGTTGCACAACTTCTAACGGGGTATACTAGCGAAGTATGTCACTTGCCATCGGTATCGTCGGATTGCCCAACGTGGGTAAGTCCACGTTGTTTACCGCGCTGACCAAAAAACAGGTAGAAATTGCCAATTATCCGTTTGCCACTATTGACCCCAATGTGGGCGTTGTTGCCGTGCCCGACGAACGCCTTACCAAGCTCGCTGAAATATCCCATTCCAAAGAGACCATCCCGACGGTTGTTGAGTTCGTTGATATCGCGGGGTTGGTCAAGGGCGCCAACAAGGGGGAGGGCCTTGGCAACCAGTTCTTAACCCACATCCGCGAGGTGGACGCCGTTTTGTATATGGTGCGCGCGTTTGAAGGGACCGACATTCAGCACGTGGAGCAGTCGATAGACCCCGTGCGCGATTTTGACATTATTCGTACCGAACTTGCTCTCAAAGACCTGGAGGCGGTCGAACGGCGGCTTGAACGGGCTCGCAAAGACTCAAAGACAGGCGACAAGGACAAACTGCGAGAACTCGCCGTGCTGGAACAATGGTTTGCCGCATTAGAGGAAGGCACGCACTTGCGGGAGGTGCTGGAAGGAACCCAAGACGATACGAACCGCGCGCTGCTGCGCGAGCTCCAACTCCTGACGGCAAAGCCTGCCATGGCGGTGGTCAATACGCGGGGAGAAGAAGTACCCGGGGCGCTGAGCGAGGTTTTTGAACAATTGCGCATTGAATGCGTGCCACTCAACGCGCGTGAAGAGCTGGACGGCGCGGACCTGTCGCCCGAGGAGCGAGCAGAGCTTGGCCTGGGCGAAAGCGCCTTGCCGCGCCTTATTCAAGCGGCCTACACTACTCTCAACCTTATTACCTTCTTCACCACCGGCGAAAAAGAAACGCGTGCCTGGACCGTAAAGAAGGGGAGCACGGCGCCGCAAGCGGCCGGCGTCATTCACACCGATTTTGAGCACAAATTCATCCGCGCCGAGGTTATTCAGTGGGATAAACTGCTTGAGGCTGAGGGCTGGACGCAAGCCCGTGGAAAAGGTCTGATACGCACCGAAGGAAAAGGGTATATACTAAAAGATGGAGATGTAATTGTTGTTCTCCATAGTGCGTAATGAAAAATATTCGTATGACTCTTTCCCAACGGTTCTCATTGGTCGCCCTGCGCGTTACAGCCGGGTGGCTGCTTTTCTACGCCGGCATCACTAAAGTATTCGCCGTAGAATGGTTTGGCGCCTCCGCACCCTGGAGTGCTGCCGGGTATTTAAATAACGCCAAAACATTCCCAGAGTTTTATTCATGGCTGGCCGGCTCCGACATGCTGCCGGTGATAAATTTCCTCAACCAGTGGGGATTGACGCTGTTGGGTATTATGCTCATGCTCGGCCTCGCTACGCGCCTGAGCGCGCTTTTGGCCGCAGGCATCATGGTACTGTACTACTTTCCCGTACTGGAGTACCCCTACATTGGGGACCATTCCTATCTCGTGGATGACCACGTCATCTACGCGCTGGCGTTTTTCGTGCTGGGCGCATTCCGTGCGGGGCGGGTATGGGGCATGGACGCGCTTTTGCGCAGCCGTGGAGTATTCAAAAAGGGCGTGTACGCAAAACTGGTAGGGTAAGACATCGCTTTACGTAAAGTATTACGTAAAGAGGCAAAGGGGAAACGAAGAACGGGCGGCCTGTGGGCCGCCCGTTGTGCGTGCGTATCCTTACCGTTAGGGGAGAGACGCTACGCGGGGAGTGTCGGCGGAAAGTTCGCTGTGAACGCGAGCGAGGCGCCGTACATGGACCGTGTCCCCTAGTTGGAGGATATCCGCCAGGGGTTCTTCCACCACACAGCGGCGATTTCCTGAAGCGTGGACGAGCGTCTGTTCACCGACGTCGGCGTAGATGCCGACATGTACGAAAGCGCCATCCTCAGGGCGCGGCAGCCATTCTCGCGTGCCTTGGATGAGCACAAGGTCGTTGGAGCGCCCTTCCTCAGTCACGGGTATGCCGGATGCGGCCTGGCCCGCCAGTGTTACCGGAAGCCATATGCCGCACTGGCGGTATACCCATGCCGTGAAGATGTAGCAGTTGACGAGGTCAGGCGGATTGCAGGCCTCTTCCCAGAAGCAGTATGGTGCGCCGATTAGCTCGCGCGCAACGTCCACAGGAGTACGCACGAGGCCTCCCTTTCAAGGTGCAGTTTGTTGGTCAGTAAAGAACACAACACCTGCCTCGCGTAGGCAGGTGTCAGCTTTCAATCGAATATCGTACTCCTATTGCTTCTTTTCTTCAAGCTCTACGGTAAGTTCCAGCTCGTCCTCCCCGCGGCGGACCTTCATGGGGATGGTGTCGCCAATGGTTCGTTCCGAGATAATATCTTGCAAGGTGGTCTCAGGCGTAATCTTCTTGCCGTCGGCTTCCAGAATGATGTCAAATTCCTCAAGTCCCGCGTGGGCGGCCGATGAGTTAGGGAGGACCGCCGTCTCGCCCAGCGTTTCGCGCATAATGAGGGCGCCGTAATCGACCGGCAGCTTGTTTTGTTCCTGGATGTTTTTGTCCAAAATAATATAGCGTACGCCCAAGAAGGGGAGGCGGATGCGGCCGTGCTTCTTTACTTCGGCAATGTCGGCTTTCGCCTGGTTAATGGGAATGCTAAACCCAATGCTCTGGGCGCCAAAGACCACGGCCGTGTTAATGCCGATGACCTCGCCGTTCATATTGATAAGCGGCCCGCCGGAGTTCCCCGGGTTAATGGCCGCGTCGGTCTGGATAAGGCCGCGCAGGCGCTCGGCCTGACGTGTTTGAGCGTCGCCCTGCGCCTGAATAAAGCGCGACAGGCCCGAGATAATACCCAGGCTGACGGTGTTTGAAAACTCGCCGAGCGCGTTGCCTACGGCAATAACATATTCGCCGAGCTCCACGTTGGTGGAATTGCCCAGTTCCAAGGAAGGAAAGGTCTTTTCGTGGTCGCTGTCAATTTTGCAGATAGCAATGTCGTGCAGCGGATCGCGTGCTACGACGAACATGGTGTGCTTCACGTCGTGTTCCTGGTCAAAGAAGGCCGTGTACTCGGCGTTGACGTCTTGTACGACGTGGCTGTTGGTCAGTACGATGCCGTTCTCAGACACCACAAAACCGCTGCCGCTGCCTATCTTTACCTCTTCTTTCTCGCCCTTTTTGAACTTGGGCACTACGAAGTTGCGCCCGCCCAGGGGCATATTGTAAAAGCCGTCCACTTTGGGCAGGTCCTTGGTAACGACAATGCTCACCACGGACGGGGAGACTTTCTTGATGACGTCAGTAATGTTCTTCATGCGTATGGGGAATAATTGTTCTTTCCATCCTAGCATAAAACGAGACCCTTCCAGGCTTGTTGAGGCATGATTTTCGTGGTATCGTTTGGCCGTAGCTCGACTTGCCCTCGTAGTTCAACGGATAGAACAGTGGCGTCCTAAGCCATTGATGTAGGTTCGACTCCTACCGAGGGTACCACATTGAAAAAGAATTGTACTATGCATGGACATAATCTATGGTACAATGGAACTAATGAAAAGCCAGGAGCTAAAAACCGTCGCCATTCAGCTTCGAAAGAGAGGAAAGACCTATGCGGAAATTCAAGCAGCTTTAGGTACTGAGGTGCCCAAAAGCACCCTTTCTTACTGGTGCTCCGGAATCGTTCTTTCTGATAAGCAGCAAGAAAGGATAGATCGAATAAAGCATGCGAGCAACGTCAAAGCGCGGGCGGCAGCTCTTGCGGCTATTTATAAAAAGCGCTCGGAATATTTGCAGGGCTTTGCGGAGTTAAATAAGAGCATCGCATCTCTTTGTGAGGATGAAAGACTTGCGAAAACAGCATTAGCGATTTTGTATTTAGGGGAAGGATCGAAAGGCAGCGGGAAGATCACTTTTGGCAATGCGAATCCCGATGTGATAAAGCTCTTTTTGACATTACTGCGATTTTGCTATAAACTTGACGAAGCAAAGTTTCGCTGTACCCTGCAATGTAGGGCAGATCAGGATATTAAGAAGCTCGAAAAGTTTTGGCAAGACGTAACGGGAATTCCTTCAAAGCAGTTCTATGGAGCACGTATAGATCCGCGTAGCATAGGGCAGCCCTCCAGAAATACTGCTTATAAGGGCGTATGTCGCATCGACTATCTTTCGGCTGGTATTTTCTATGACATTATGAGTGTTATCGATGTGCTGTTTGTTGAATATAGCTTGCCGAAATATATGGGCCGTTAGCTCAGCTGGTAGAGCGTTTCCGTGGCACGGAAAAGGTCACCGGTTCGAATCCGGTACGGTCCACCACAATCTGACTTTTTTCAAATTGACCGACTTTTTGGTTGGCGGCGCAAAGC
>JBBDZE010000017.1:0-4458 GCA_040900345.1 Candidatus Spechtbacterales bacterium | reverse complement strand
CCACACCGCCTCCAGCTCCCAGTGGCGGGAGTAGAGCTGCTGCCGCAACCGACGCGTATTTCAGCCGCGGGAGAGCTGCTATGCCGCGGCCGCAAACGGGCCCGAGTGACGACCCGCGTTTTCAGGACTCTGAAAGCGGCTCCTCCCCTCCACTCGAAAACACCTCGCCCGGCTATAGCACGATATCATCCGGCCCGCCGGCTCCATCTCGGCCTTCGCTAAAGAACCGCGCTGCAACCCCCATCCGTAAAGTTCAGGAGGGTCGCCAGCGACGGCAAGCAGAGCGCGCCCAGCAGGAAGAACGGCAACGCACCGCACAGCGACAATCGCAAGAGGAACGACGGCAAGCACGACGGGAAGAAGGGAAGCGGCTCCAAGATTACGTGCGAACGCACGAACAGGCACCCCTCACCCCTGAAGAGCGAGAGATCCTTGATGAATACGGGCGGGACCAAATAGGCGGCACTAATTAGAGAACGCGGCTCCCGCCAATCAGTTCTACGACTATGCGACCATCACACGACGCCAAAGCCTATAACGAAGCCTTTGAACGAGCTCCCGCAGCAATCAGAGCATTGCTGGAGTCTTTGGATATCGCGCCGGCGCTCGCCGGTATGTACGAACGTCATGGCATTACAGAACGACGAACCGCCCTTTCGGTGCTTGTTGCCGATACGCTGGTCGGCATTGTTCCCTTAAAGCAGTTCGTGGCACGCCTCACGCAAGACGGAGAGCTCGACGCTGGCACAGCAAGGGCTCTTGCAATGGATATTCGCCGCGAGGTTTTTGCACACGTCGCCCACGATCTTGCCCCCTTGCAGACGGACGCCGAGAAAAATGTTGAGCGGGCGCAGCGAGAGGAGGGAGGGGAGACAGGTACATAACAGTCATGGTGTCCGCCAGAGGCGGATGCTCATATTCGTAGCTATTCGCTAAAAATACACGATACAAGATATGGCTCCTGCCTGCGGCAGGCGCTCATGATAGTATCTTCTCACTAACGCTGCAGACAATCATGGCGCCCTTCGGTCCCTCGCTCCGCCAACTGGCGGGCTCGGGGCTCAGGGTACTCATATTCGTAGCTATTCGCTACGCTCATAGACTAATATGGCACAGTACGAAGTTCCACAATTCATTGACCGCAAAACACGCATCCTTGGCCCGTTGACCATTCGCCAGTTCGTCGCGTTTTTTGGCGTGGCTATGATTTTGTTCTTCCTCTACTTTTACCTAAACTTCATCGCGCTCATTTTTGTAGGGTCCGTTCTGGTCGCCGCCGCGGTCGTGGTTTCCTTTGTGAACGTCAACGGCCGGCCGCTTTCGGAATTTATTTTTTCTGTGTTTGGTTTTTTCCTCAATCCTCGCACCTACACCAAGCAGTACACCGCCATTAAAGCGCCTCATTCGGAAACCGAGACGCGCAGACAGATACACGCCCTCGCCGAGATCCTTGACCGGCCCCAACAATAGCCATGCCCCAGCCAAACGCAACAATGCTCTTGGACATTGCGACGATTCGTGAAGGAATCGTCTTATTGAAGAACGGCAGTATGCGCGCCCTGCTAGATGTTTCGAGCGTCAACTTCGCACTAAAATCCGCCCAGGAGCAAGAGGCGATTATTTTTGCCTACCAGGATTTTTTAAACTCCCTGGATTTCCCCGTGCAGATATTCGTCAATTCGCGCTTTGTAAATATTGACGGCTATCTGGAAAACCTCCAGAAGCTCCAACAACAGCAAGAAAACGACCTCTTGAAAATACAGATGCAAGAGTACATCGGCTTTGTGCAAAACTTCACCCAAACGGCTAATATCGTCTCGACGGACTTTTTTGTCGTCGTGCCATTCCACCCCGTGGAGGCACGCATCCAACAAGGGGGGGCGGAGGATCGCTTGCGCTCCCTTACGGCCGCGGCAACCGGCAGCTCGGCCATCACGACCGAACGCTTTTTGCACTACAAGGCGCAGCTGGCCCAGCGCATAGACTTTGTAGCTAGCGGCCTGCACCGCATCGGGGTCGCCGCGCATATGCTCTCCACCGAAGAACTCATTACCTTATATTGGAGTTTATACAATGCAGGCGACCTCAAGAAACGACGCCTTGCCGCTGACATGTTTGGCGCGGAGTAATATGGAGCAACCCCAACCCGAAAAAAAGAAGAGTGTGCTCGAAGACTTTGCCGCCCGTGGCAAGAGGCTTTACGAGCGCGCTTCAAAGCGGGTTCTCCCCGGCATTGCCAGCGCCTTGCCAACGCAAAAAAAAGACCCGCGCGAAGAAAAGCGCCGCCAAGCGCTCTATGAGGTCATTGCGCCTCCTTCAGTTTCGTTTGAAGCCACCTACGTGAAGATTGGCGATATGTACGCACGTACGCTGTTTGTCCACACCTATCCGCGCTACCTATCCCAGAACTGGCTCAGCCCCATTATTAACATGGGGCGCACCATTGACGTTTCCATGTTCGTAGCGCCCATCCCAACGGCTACCATCCTCAAGCACCTGCGCTCGCAACTGGTAAGTGTAGAGGCCGAGATGATGGAACGCGACGAAAAAGGCCTCGTGCGCGATCCTATGTTGGAAGCAGCCTACCAAAACATCGAAACCCTGCGCGACCAACTGCAAACCGCCGAAGAAAAGATCTTCAAGTTTGGCGTTTATCTCACCTTGTATGGCCACTCCTTGGAAGAACTCAACCAAATGGAAAGCGAGGTGCACGCCGAGCTTGAAAGCCGTCTTATTTACGCCAAGCCGGCCTTGTACCAACAAAAGGAGGCCCTTGCCTCCAGTACGCCGGTCAATCTTGACCGGCTCAACGTAAACACGAGTTTGAATACCTCGCCTCTTTCCTCTTCCTTTCCATTCGTTTCGTTCGACCTCACCGACGATCGCGGCATTCTCTATGGCATCAACCGTCACAACTCCAGCTTGGTGTTGTTTGACCGGTTCTCACTTGAAAACGCCAACACGATTATTGTCGGCAAAAGCGGCGGCGGCAAAAGCTATGCTATTAAACTGGAAATTTTGCGCTCCATGATGCTCGGGACCGATGTTATCGTCATTGACCCCGAGAACGAATACCAGTACTTGGCGAAGGCCACAGGAGGAAGCTTCTTTCGTGTCTCGCTGACCAGCGGCGACCACATCAATCCCTTTGATCTGCCGCCCGTGGATGAAGGCGAAAGCCCGGCCGATGCCCTGCGCGGCAATATCATTACCCTTATTGGCCTGCTAAAGATCATGCTGGGCGACATGATGCCCGAAGAAGAGAGCATTTTGAATGAGGCCATCAACCAGGCTTACGCCTCGCGCGACATCACCCCTGACCGGGAGGATTTTGAGGGCGCCATACCGCCCACGATGGGGGACTTGCAGGCCATTTTGCACAATATGGAGGGAGGGGAAAGCCTGGCTCAGCGGCTCGAGAAATACACGACCGGCGTGTACGCGGGTTTTTTGAACAACCAGTCTAACGTAGAACTGAAAGGGCGGCTCGTGGTGTTCAATATCCGCGACATGGAGGACGAATTGCGCCCCGTTGCCATGTATATGATTATTCAGTACATCTGGAAGAATGTACGGCGCGAACTCAAACGGCGTATTCTTGCTATCGACGAGGCCTGGTGGATGCTCCAGTATCCCGAAAGCGCCTTCTTTTTGTTCGGCATCGTCAAACGCGCGCGCAAATATTACTTGGGTGTCACTACCATTACCCAGGATATTTCCGACTTCATGCGCTCCGACTACGGCGAGGCCATTATTACCAACTCCTCCATGCAGCTTCTCATGAAGCAGTCGCCGGCTACCGTGGACCGCTTGCAGGATACCTTCAACTTGACCGATGAAGAAAAATACATGCTGTTAGAAGACAACGTGGGGGAGGGGCTCTTTTTCGCCGGCAGCAAGCACGTGGCCATTAAGGTCATTGCCTCCTACGTGGAGGATCAGATTATTACCTCCGACCCCGAGCAGCTCTTGCAGTTACAAAAGGCAAAACAACAAGCGCCTAAACCACCGCAGACCAATGGCTGATGCCCCTCAAAAGCCGTCCGTAACAACCATGGAAAAGGCTATCGTTTTGCTGGTTGCAGTCGTTTTGGATGCCATCAGCTTTATCCCCGGCGTGAATGTGGTCTCGGCCATAGCCGGCTTTCTTATTCTTGGCTCGTGGAGTTGGTTTCGCATGGGGCGGCGCCCGTTTTGGAAAAAAGTAAAGCGTTCCGCGACGCTTACCGGCGGCATCACCCTTATTGAAGCTGTTCCGTTCATTAGCGGCATCTTCCCGGGATGGATTACCTTTGTGCTTATTCGCTTTTGGAAACCATAACTCCGCCGGCTCTCCATGCACCGCCCCGCCTTTTTGCAAAATCTTTCTCCGGTCCAAATCGCTCTTTTGGGCGGCGGTCTTTTGATAGTGCTGATACTACTGCTCGCATTGCTCTCCAGTATCTTTGGCGGAGTGGA
>JBBDZE010000016.1:3213-4709 GCA_040900345.1 Candidatus Spechtbacterales bacterium | reverse complement strand
GACCGTACTCGGGCGCAAAATGCGCCAGTCGACAATGCTGTCTATAAAAAATGCCGCGACACCAAGCGCGATCAACTCGATTTGCCGGCCGGTAAACGGGTCGCTCTCGGTAAACGAGGCCATGGTGAGGAGCCCCAGGAGCGAAAGGGTGGCCGCGGCTCCAAACAGCACCCAGTCTATCTGCACGACTTTTAGGCGTAGAAGGTCAGACATAGGACAAAGTTGGCACTAGAAGGACGGGAGGATGGTGATCTCGGCACGCGCAACGTTTGAGGTGGCGCCCGCCCAAGTAAACACAACAGGCTGAGAGGTACCCGCGGGGATGCGCTCAAGAAGCGCCACAGAAGCGGCGCGTGCCACCCCCGCCGCATCAAACACCACCCCTGCAACGCGCAGGTTGCGCACCTCGCTTAAGCCTTCGTTCACAATCAAAGTCGAGAGGCGCGTGCCGTCTGCTGTTAAGGCTTGCTCGGTGATCCTAACCTGCGGCAATGCTTCGGCCCGCACACGCTCCCACTGTGGAGAGGCGGTAAAGACAAAAATCGTGCGTGCCACGGTGCGGTTGCCGACGTCTATGTTGGGGAGGATAACGGGGACCTGCGGCACGGGTGGGAGGTCGGCAGTGCCCTCGCGCTCGACCACCAATTCGTTTTGCTCGTCATAGAGCCTGACAGTGTAGGGGACTGCGTGCGCTCCAGCGCCTTGGTTGCGATTCTCAACATAGGCGACTGCGGTGTAGGTTTGAGGGGATGTCTCAAACGCGCGCGCCCACAGGATGTTGGGCGCCCTAGCCTCGTCGAGACAGATGTTGGCGCACGAGCCGCCGCAGTCGACCCCGGTTTCGGCGCCGTTTTGTATCCCGTCTTGGCAGGTGGGCTGGCGGGTTAAAAATGTGTCCCACAGCACAAACAAAAGGATGGTGGCTAAAAAGATCCCCACCGCATAGTAGAGTAGTTGCCTCCGGCCGCTCCATGAGAGGGTCATAGGTGTATTGTATCAAAAAAGAAAGCCGCCACCCTATCAAGGTGGCGGAGCTATTCTGGCGAAATAAACTCGCAGAGATGCCTTTGTTAAGCGAGATTAACGCGACGGACTTCGGTAATCGGGATTACCTCAGCTGTCTGCTCGCCTAACAAGACTACGTGCTCTTCTTTGGTCAGCATGAGAAGTATTCCCATAGCGAGTTGCTTCGCCGACAGGTACTCACAGATTCTGAGAACGTCCTGCTGGGCGTTCACAAAGTCTGACTCTTCAGAGCCCCACAGAGGCCCGGCCAGGATAAAATTGCCGTCAGGCGCGAAGAAAGCAGCACACCACCCTCTCTCATCTTTGTCGGATTTCATTTGCCAAATCCTTTCTAGAACTGATTTATTATTAAAATACTATATTTATATAAAAAAGCAAGACCTTTTTCAGCTTGCTGTGTAAGGAGATTTTAGACGCTCTGTTCTGGCGGTTAGCTACTCTCCCGGCCGGTAAAGGCAGGTACCATCGCC